>OZ245997.1:636111-954166 GCA_965230195.1 Putridiphycobacter sp. | reverse complement strand
GCTAGATGCTGGCTGAAAAAAGATAATCTCCCGGCACAACCTTGCGATACGTGTGTCCGCGGCGACAAAGCACCGGGTCCAGATCTCACGCAGAGGTACTTCTCATTCTTTTTCTTCTGCTCATGCGCACATGTTTATTTTCAGACAAGAACATGGTGACCAGAGGTTCCCATCCCGCACAGACGAGGAAGTCGCATTCTTTTGAAAAGCAGTTTGTGTGCGTCTATCTTGAGGAATCTACTCTCTGTTGATGAACCAGTCCTCTGTTGTCTCTCTAAGAAAGCATAAAAGGCGCAGGACGCCTTCTGAAATCCAGTCCTTTTTTGTGTCGTTGCATCAGATCGATGCATGAGCCATGTTGAAGTGTGCAGCTTTTTGATGAGCCGGTCCTTTTTTGTGTCATTGAATCTGAAACCCAGTCCTTGTTGTCTGACTGCATCCGATTGGCGCAGAAGCCATGTCGAAGTTGCAGGTTTTGGCGAATCGGTCCTATGTTGTTTCCTGAAAGAAGCAAAAAGGCGCAGGACGCCTTCTGAAATCCAGTCCTTTTTTGTGTCGTTGCATCTGATCTCAACATTTTGATCAAGACGCAGCAGACGTCTGGAGTCTCATCTCCTGGATGAATGCCTCGACAGCTGCCTCCACCGTTCTGTCAGATGTTCCGCTGCCTTGAGCAATCAAGGCTCTGAATCTTTCCAGATGGTTCGTTCGAAGCTGGCGGATCCTTTTGGCACATTCGACGAGATCTGCATCACACCTTCGATTCTTCACGTGATGCATTGTATCGGATACGGCTGCTCTCATCTTCAGATCCAGCTGATGCAGCATTTGTCGATTTGCCTCCGTTCCGACTCTCTGCCTCCGTTCCTTCTCTTCGCAAGTCACTCCACGTTTTACAGCGGCATGCCAGGAAGCCAACAGGTCATTCGCCAACAACGTGCATGATGTATCGTCGCGCACATCGACGACGCTGGTATCGATCGTATGCAGATTGCTCTCCCAGTAATGCTGAGATCCATCTGGCAATTCAAACCGCACATGTGCATACTGTATCGTCTCCACTGGCAGCGATACCATACGTCCTGCATTGCGCGTGATGCAGATGTCTAGAGGGCACTGTACATAAAGCAGATGAAAAGCACAGGACATTTCGGTTGCCAAGAGGAAGAATCTGCGCCGCATGCTTCTGTAGAACATGGTATCATCCACGACCAGCAACAATCGTCCCTCTCTCTCACGCTGCAGAGCATCTTGTGCCAGAGTAAAGGCTCGGTCCCGAGCCGCATGCCAATCCGACGCAGAATACGTCGTTTCTCGCTGCAAGGCGTCAACAGAGATCACGCTGACGTCCACGGGCACATCCAAACGCCGCCATACTCGACAGAGTGTTCGAACGAGGGTCGATTTGCCGCTGGCAGGAAGACCGCACAGTAGAATCAACGCAGCCGTCGTCATGCGTCATTGAATGTCGTCACAATCGCCTCGACTGTGCAGAGAGTCCATCGCTCATGCAGAAATGGGAGAAAGTTCTCTACAAGAATCAACCTTTCCCCGACAACTACACGCCGAATGGGTTCTTGGATGAAGTCGTCTTCAATGCTCACGTCCAAGAACGACTCTACTGGGCAGTTGTGCGAGCCTCGAGTACCGTCGTGCAGCAGATATGCACCGTCTGCATCTCGACATGCGTCTCTTACTTGCTCTACCAAGAATCCATCGCATTCGCCACTATGGCAACCATCTGCGCCGCGGCTCTCATTGCAGGTCTCTGCAGGGCCATCTGCCGGCAGGAATTGCTTATAGACTGTGTTTGACAGGATTCCTCCTATGCAGCATTGTGGGTGGCCATATTCTGGGTGGGACGATCTACAGAGCCGTTCGGCAATGCATCCTGTTAACCTCAGGCAGGGGATGTGTTTCATCCATCCACGAGGTGGAGATGCCTCGGGTGTGGCCTTAGGTGTTTTCTTTTTGTCGCCGCTGTTGCAGACACTGGCCGAGACGATCAGCACAGACACCATTGTCGCTCTGATTTGCATGCTCCTTATCGTCCATCTGTACTTCCATGACTACAAGTGCACCATCCGGCGCCTCTACTCTGGGCACTGACGCGTCAACTCTGTCATGATTGTGCAGTTTCGTGAACAGTGTCACAGACAAGTTCACAGGAAGTGTCTCCCTTGGCTGTGCCATCTTCTCCTCTGTCCTCATTTCAAGCCGTATGCAGTCGCCATACAATGTGGTAAGATATCCGCCGTGTTCTGCAGAGTGTGTGTGGTGTCGAGAGAGACAGGCGTGTGTGTTTGTGTAGTTTTTGCAGAATCTGTTTTCAATGGAGATGTACTTGATGTTCCCCTTTGCTCGCCGATACATCTTACAGTCATCCCCCCGAGTCTATCTGCTTCTAACCTATGCACTCGTCTCCGTCAGTTTACTATTAACACAGCTGCTATCCTATGTCCTCTCGGTCATACTTCCCCTATCCCTTGTTTTTGTCTCCTTTGTCTGTCCCTTGTTTCTAGTAAAAATGCACAAGTTCAAGGCACAGATCAACGGCCCTTGGGATGAAGCAGTTCCTCGAATCTCTTCGAAATTGCAGAACAGATATCGGACACGCTGTCAATAACAGTCAATTCTAGCAGCGGTTACAATCAGCTTATGCCCATAACATTATGAAGTGTTATCGTCTTGATCTCTAGTCTCAGTGCCAGTGGTGATTGTTCAGTGGCCGGATTCAAAAAGAGGAGAGCCCTTCCATATCTCGTATGGAAGGTGTGGCCTGATGGGTTTGTATAGTGGTCTGGGTGTTGTGTGCGCCCGGTGCCTACGCCGCCTATCTTCTTTGTTCTCGTTAGATTTTTACTAAAAGCATTACAGCTACGAAAACGACAGAGTCAAAAGTCGGTTCCGCCCTTCTGGTGCTTGGACAAAAGGACGAGACAGTCATGTGTGCGAATGAAATACACGAGGACCCCAATTTCACCATCGTTGTGTTCCCTCCACACCAGTCATGTGCTTCGATGCTAGGCTCTGCAGTGACAAGGAAAGCAAAAAAAAGACCACCTGTGGCAGGTCTGTGGCGATCTATGGACCCACAAATATGATTCGTGTCGAACAATCAGATTTGATCGTTTTGCATCATATGAGAACGATGCATGCCGACACAATGAAATGCGTGTACAGCTCAGAGAGAGAGAGTGAAGAACAGCAAAGCAGAGGTTTATTCCTGTTGGAACATAGATGCAGTGCGAAAACAGATGGACACAGAGCACACGAATGTGCGTCCCCTTGTTTTCCTCCTCCTGCATCTTGGCCATCCCCAAAAAAGAAAAACAACCCGACATTGGATAAGTGTGATGCTATCAGACGATCCGTAAGCCCTGGCAATGCATATGTGACCTATACGCTCTTCAAACAATCTACCGCACGGGTCAGGTTAGACAGAAGGGACAGACAGGAGGATGTTGCCGGCATTAGCAGGGAGGGAACATTCATACGGGTCAACTACGACTTCAATCACATATACACTCTGACGGTTGACTGAACTCTTAGAACATAACAGAAGTAAGGTTCTTGGCGCACGCCTGTCGCGGAAACAAGGAACTGTAGACACCACCAACCAATCAACGAGCAACGAGCAAACGCATGAGCTATGCATGGATGCATGTAGACAGACGTCTTCGTTGAACTACATCCATGCACATTGTCTTTTCTCAGAGAGCGACGGGACAAGGAGGTGGTTACCGACAAAGCTTAGCTGTACAGACGCAGCTCTAACATAGAAAGAGCGCAGCGTGACGTACAGCTTGGATATCTGTCTGATATCTGCGACGGGTGTTGCTTCATCTTTGATGGATGACCATTGGTAAAGACGCTTGCCCGACGCCGACGGGAGGCGCACGCCCAAAAAGCCGACAACCAACATCAGAAGACCTGCACCACACAGAACGACGCATCTTAGACGCTTCGTGGATTTGACCACATGGTAAGGCGTATTGCGGCGAAGGCGGTCCGCATCGCATGGAGGGATACCACCCGCCGTGCTGTGGAGTCGATAACGTGTGGAACGACACGCAAACGACGCAGTGCATCGCGATGTCCCTTACCCATGTCTCCATTGTTGGACACGTCGGGCGAACGTGCGTCTTAATTCACTGAAGTCATTTCTTTTTTGTGACGAAGCATTGCCGTTTTCTTATATATCTGACGGACTTCCAATCATAGCGAACAATCCATGAAGCAGCGGTGCACCTGACTGGGCATGGTACTGTCTTCTTCAGAACCTCCATCAGTCTCGACAGAAGCCGTCCGATTCAACAACCGAAAACCCTACTGCGGCAATCGTACGACGTGACACCTCCATTGCCTGCCACCTTCACCATCGGACGCTATGATGACGCACATGAGTCTCCGCGGAGAATCCGCTTGGATGACGCCGGGACGCGTCTGCCAACGCCCGGCGACCGTTCGTCCATATGCACTGACACGACACCCATACGTCCGACCGTCAAGAAAACCCGCTGTACGGTCGAAAAGCGTCCCAGGAAGAAACTGCTTACTCGGTCAGTACGCTCATTTGGAGTGGGTCAGATGGCGACGATGCTGTGCCACGTGAACAGTAACACGGGCGTCGTCAGCACCAACGGCAAACGATGCACTGGAACTGACAAGTGAAAACGTGGAGACGGTCCTGGACGAGGTCCCCTCTCTTACTCCCTCCTCATGTCAACACGCACGCACATCGGAAGCGTTGCGTGTTTGTGTAGATCCGACCTTACCTGATGGCAGATGGGGGCAATGTCGAGTTAGTCGAAGTGGATGGCCTAAATGTGTTGCTGAGATTGCAAGGCGCATGTGGATCATGTCCTTCTTCTTTAACCACGATGACGATGGGGATCAAGAGACGTCTCATGGAACGCATTCCCGTAAGAAAACGCACGCACTGTCCATTGCCATACACAGCACATCTGCCGTTGGCTTCGTAGGAGATTCTGGACGTTGAACAGATTATGGATGAAGCGACAGGTTTGGAATTGACTGCTGAGAATGTGGACACGGTGATATCCCTCTTTGCTGGCATCTCAGCATCACAGGCTTTGTTTTTAGGTGCTGGATGAGATTCGTCCCTATCTGGTGGGCACTGGAGGTGGCGATTTGTTGTACGAAGGAATGGAGGGTCCGTTGGTTAAGGTCAAGATCACGGGACCCGCGGCCAATGTCATGACTGTTCGCGTGGCCGTGACACAGAAACTGAGAGAACGCATTCCCTCAATCGCCGCCGTCAAATTGATGTAATGCTTACCTTTTTGGCCATTCGCCATACAAACATTCTTTATGTCTATTCTCTCAACGAAGGGAAGAAAGGCGTCCGTCCTTTACACTTGCTTGCTGTCAGTTGCAACCCGATAACAATGATTAATGTCAATTCTCTCTCTCATAGTTTACGACGACCAGAACAGCACCTCCCTTACAAGAGATGACCAGAAGTTAACATAGTTTAGTAGAAACGAGGGATCGAAACATGCAGGTGTTACGCGACAAGAGTGCTGAATCTGTTAAGGCACCAACTACTAGCTCCACTGCGTAAACGCGATACAAGAAAACAAAAACAAGAATGCATAGAAAATCCTTCTCTGGTAGATACACTTTCATTTCGGACGTTTTTTACGTGTATCATCGCTTGGCGTCTGTTAGCTCAAGAGAAATCTGCGACCACCTTTCGGTGGAGGCGATTCTTCTTCAAGTTCATCGCTTTCCTTTGGCGCCTCCTTCGATGGCGCTGTCGCCGGCTCATTGCCTGAATCTTGAGATCCATACTGTGCACAATCGCCACATGTCTCCCCGACGCAAGCGACTTCAACACGACGACAGCGTGCGGAACATTCGTTCAGGTACAGATGTCCATCGACGCCACAGGTCGTGACATTCTTTTCTTGGTGACACAAGCACACAAGAGTCGGCCCTGGACAGACACGGACATGTCCATAGACAGTCAACTAGTGCCGGGATTCTCACGTGAGGTATTGTACAGTGTTTCCAAGAGTGCCAGGTCTTCAGGAGTGGCGCCTTGCGCGATAAGGTCTACGGAGAACCGGTAGACCGATGCTGGTACTGAGAGAGACGCCTACCAGCTCTGTACTCTTTACCGAAGTCACTCTCCGTGTTGTTATGCGCCTCGGAGAAGGGCACAAGCAGAACAAGTATTGCGAAAAGCAGTTGCGTGTTCATTTTCGATTCGCAGCAGTCAACTTAAAATCCAGCCGCTTTCATAACAGACTAACCAACGGCATTTGCTTCGATGAATGCATTTTGGCGTAATGGAATCGACGACTGTTGTGACGAGCGGCAAAGGGTCGAATCCGAAGACGACGCTCTATGTCGGTGGTCTCGATGTCACTGTTGTCGAATCGCATCTGTTTTCGGCCTTCGTTCCTTTTGGAGATATCCGTGATGTGACGATTCCGATCGATTACACTTCGGGCAAGCATCGGGGATTCGGTTTTGTTGAATACGAGGAGGCAGATGACGCGGCGGCGGCGGTTGAGAACATGCACAACTCCGAGCTGTTCGGTCGCGTGCTGCGCGTGAATTACGCTCAGCCCATGCGCATCAAAGGAGACAAGGCGTGGTCACATCAAGCCGTGTGGGCAGATGCGGACAAGTACTTTGAAGAGCAGCACGTTAGTAAAGATCGAGGAGAAGAAGAGACGCAGAAGACGCGTACCGAACACACCGAGACGCCTTCAGAGGCACCGCCGATCGTGTCCCAGCCAGTTGCTAATCCCATGGAGGACTTGGAGAAAGCACTCGTTTAACGACATGCGATCGATCGTACATCACACGTGGAACCGATCTTAGAGATGAGATAATGGATTGTCGATGTCGTTCTTGTCATTGATCGGTGTCTCTGAGACGGACGGAGGTGTAGGAGATCGGCGAACTGCCTTCCAGAGGGCGACGGCTTTGGCACCCAGTTTAAGGGAGGAGACGCCTTGTCTCAAGGCTCTTAGTTGACGCGAAGGTCGCTCGGCAAGGTCCATGGCAAGGATGCTCGTCCCTTGCATCGTTGCACGCTCTCGTAGCATTTCCTCCAGTGCATCTGCAGAGCACGGGGTCAATTTCTCACTCTTTCAGAGAAAGTGTGGCATCACTCTTGGCATCAGGTGTTTTGCTGCGAATGGCTGGAAGAATGGTATGCTTGAATAGCTCAGTCCCTTGATGCATTCCTTTCTCGGCTGCCGAAACGACATTCGCCGAACTTCGCAAGCCCGATGCCAGATCAGACCTGCAAATGCGGAAGGGATCGGTCGGGGAGTGCGAAAAGTTAAAGAGGACCCGAGTGCCGTGAACTCTTCGATGCAATCCGAAATCTCGAGACTCGACAGACGCATCGCCGCCATCGTTTCCGGCATCTCAAGCTCGAGCAATTTCATCACAACGGTCACTCTTCGCGCAGCAAAAGAGACTTCCTATCGCACACCCATTTTTTGCCTTCATGGATCGATCTGTCAGCATCGCACTCGCAGTGTCGACAGGGCAGAAATGAGAAACACGGAGGCCGTGATGCAAAAGAGAAAAATTCCGACGCCCACGAGCCATTGCACACCGACATGCGTCAACCCCATTCCCATGACCGCCTCTGTCACGATGCAATGGCGTTCGGCCGTCACATCCGTCTCTTTGCTTCCACCGAGGCTACACTTTGACGATCGTAAAATCGGACATCGGATGGATCCGTACAGTCTCCTTCGCGACGGCAAAGTTCTGCGGATCTCCGAACGGCGTATCGACGATAATGACGGCACTCTTTTCCCAACATTGCATTTCTGAGTGAACCCAGGTTTTGGTGTCAGCACTGACAGTGGTGAACTCTTCGTGCAATTCCGCAGGTACTGCATGCTGTCGGTCGTGTCCAACCCGCTCGTGTGCTGCTCGAACGATGACGTCACATCATCTTCATCGGTATTAAAAACCTGACGTATTGCGTCGTCGTCATCGCCGTTTTCGATTTACCAAGTTTCATTTTATTGGCCTTTCTGATGAGTAACGTCGCAGCAGTGTGTTACGCATGCAACGAGACTTTCTTGACGTCCACTCGCGGCTCCCCAGACACGCTCAGATGCGTGCACTGTGGTAGCGATTTCGTCGAGTTCCTCACCGAGCCCACGGAACCGCGTGGCCCAAGACAACCGAGTGTTCCGCCACGTAGAGGTGGTTTTGCCGAAAGAACACGAGGCGCCGTCCACTCCCATGGAAATCACGTATTCATGCTACCCGACCCGAGTGTGTCCATTCGGATGGCACCCAGTGGAGCTCGCGACATATTAACCGAGCTTAGAGGGGTGTTAGACGCAGAGCACTATCACGGCAACGCCAGTCGTTCTGGAAATCTTCGACGCAACTTTGGAAGTGAGATGGAGAGACTGGTCGGTCAGCTGGCGCAGTACCATCAGCCGACACGCACTCCTGCCTCGAGAGAAGCTGTGAGTCGGCTGAGAAGAGAAAAATGTACGCTTCGGGGCCATCGATGCCTCGTCGGAGAATGCTGCGTCGTGTGTCACGATCAGTATAAAGAAGGAGACAATGTGCTGCGTTTGCCCTGTGACCACGTTTTCCATGAAGACTGCGTCCTGCCGTGGTTTGAGGAGCATAATACCTGTCCAGTGTGTCGCCATGCTCTGCCAGTTCAGTCATCTGCTGCAGCCCCCTGCCATTTGCCTCACCGCTCCCGCAGAAATCAGGTAGTGCAAGAACATACTCATCATCGTGATGTGACTGGAGACCATATGATTGATTCTTTTTTGGATATGTTCAGACCCGCAACTGGTGGTGAACGACGAGAGCAACGTCCAAGACATCATCGCCATTCATCTCCTGCTCCGTTTGCCAGTCATGTCCAATTGGATCGTTCAACCGAAGGGGAAGGAGAACGTCATTTGAGGGAGAGTATTCGTTCGGCACAACATCAGCTTAGTTCATTAGAAGATCGTCTTACAGAGCACGTCGCAGAGCATCGCCGCCTTCAGAATCAAATTGCGCAATTGCAAGAACATAGACAAGGTTTAAGAGAACAGGTCTCAGCTGTACAAAATCAAGGATTGGATGCGATTCATCGAATGGAAAATGTGGTGCAACAGCATAACCAACACCGACGCACCAGCCAGTCTCCGCCATCATCTATTTCAAGATGGTTTCTGGGAATGATGCGTAACGGACCACCTTCGACTGGGGGACGACCTTCTCATGACTTTGACAACTCGACAAACTTTTCCGACGCTGGGTTTGGTCGGTAGACGACACTGTGACCAATAACCTTCCCTGGACATTATCCTGTACAGCGTGACTGATAATATCCATGTTTTCCTGTTTGCACCGTTTAAGAGGTTCGAAAAATTCAAATCCAGTAATTGAGTCATCTTCTGATGAACATGAATTCTGCGCCGCCCCCTGAAGGATCGAAGCTATTCATCTTTTTTTGTTTTTGTGCCGTTCTGACACGTTTGGACGATCACGTTTCCAATCTGTGTAGAAGCAAGTATCATTCGTCTGTTTCTTTAAGCCTTTCAACCATCGAGCGACCAGATCTGCTTTTGGTCATCTGCCAAGCCTCGCTCCTCATCTCGATCTCTTCTCGCAGAGAGGAAGCATGGACAACCATAAAAGAAATTCCTTGTGTCTTTCAAGAAGAGGACGAAGAGCATGAGACCTTACAAATACCATTCCCACGAAGACAAGACAGTCCTCGTCATACGTCATTCTTGAAATCGCGCAATTGAATGAACACGTACGCGGCGAAAGAAGAGGTTTGTCAAGGAACTAGATCTGCTGATCTTTTTATGAAGACTGCGTGATCATCCATCCCGCAACACTTCTGTTGCAGCATTATAGAAGGAGGGAATTTCCAGTAAAAAAATTCGGTGGGGCATGTTGGCGAGCCAAACTCTTCTGTAAACTCAGGAGCGCGGATAAGAAGACGTGGTGTTGTTTTTAAGAAATGCCTGTTCATTCAACTGACGCCCGGAGGAGATCTGTCTGCATCGACAACATCTCCTTTCGTATATCGCATGGACATCGCTCTCTTAGTCTCTTCGATCTGTTCTTCATAGTTTGCAAGGGCACATCGCATCTGTTCTCGTATGATCTGTACCATCCCCTGCTGTCTTTCGTCGATCATAGATGGATGTCTACCTGAATCGGCGAGGTTTTCGGTAACGACGTGTGGTTCTCTCTGTCGGCGTCTCGGTTCTCATCCGCAGCTACGGCGCATTGTATGAGACAACGGATCATGAGAGCGCGGTGGATGTTGTGTTCATCGTCTTCGATCGACGCCGAGGCGACGAGTTTGTTCAACTTCTTCTGAGTGCGGATGCCGAAAGGCAGGTCGAGCTTCATCGCCTTATCGAGCATCGTCTGAAGTCCCGCGATCGATAAATCCCATTCTTCCGCGACACTCGTATCTCCTTGCGTTTCTTTCGCTTTTCTTCCCTCGTTTGTCCCTGCGACGCATCTTAAGGCATTTCTGCCGTTTTAGACACCGCGGAGACCTCTTTCTCGTGTCGACTGTTGTTGACAGGCATCTCTCTCCAAAACCGCGAGCGTCTGAGAATAGAGATCCTTTAATTGATGGACCGTGCGCCGACGATAAAAGACGACGGGTCGAAGCATTGCATTCGAAAACTCGAAACGCATCTCCTCCTGCGAACGATGTCTAGCTTTCCTCGACTGCTTGTACAGCAGTCGTTTGCATTGCACGGCATCAAGAATGAGGCCTACAGCTTGGCGAACCTGCACACGTGTTCGTCATACTCCTGGCAATAACAGAGACGTAACCTTCTGTTCTTTCTGTCGCCGAGCGAGTTCTGCCGAAATCTCTCCACGCCGTGTTTTCCAGATATCTGGACAGAGACGCATTCCACGGAGCTGGATTACGCGAGAGACAGGCAAGTCGATGGACGGTCGTGTTGTAAAGCTCCATGTGGCCAAGAAACAGCCAGGACGCTCAGCAGAAAAAAGAAACCTGATGAAGAGACGGCATCGACAAGACAGACGTAGGGCCAATGACCGATAGACCTGCACTCTTTTGTCTCGCCAGGAAGGAGCACTCCTTCTTTATCCAGCAGAAAGAACACACTAGATACGTGTGACGATGGCACGTCGTTCTCTGAAAGGGAGGAGCACGAATCCTCAGTTTCTGCAGAGGCTTCTTTTGCGTTTTCTGATCTCCAGCTGTAGAACAAAGCAGTGTTCCCGTCGTTCTTGACCCATAACGTCTTTTCATCGATATCATTCAGGGACGACAGAAAAAAGAGTTCTTCCTGCGAGAATGTATAATGGGGAGCTCTCACGGCGAAATACGAGTCGGGGATAGGAATCTCCTGCTGTACACCTCCCGCCTATCATAAGCGGCTGTCGTGGATCGGCATGAGAGCGAGTATACCGTCTGGCGATCGTCTTCTGTAGAGGGGGCAAGCTTTTCGACAAGATCCGAGCGTGTTCGTCGGAGGACGGATTCGACGTCGTCCCACGTCACTTCCTGTGACAGCTTCATCTGCCACGTCTTTTCGATACTCTGTCCCCGAATGATGAGATCTCGACCCGATCGCTCATTTACCGACCATCCCTTTACGACACACAAAGCACCTCTGGTAGAGTACGGCCAACTGCTGTCTATATCACCTGCTGTGAGCATTTCTCCTTAAGGCGTGTTGAATGAATCCAGTTACGTCCTCTGTTTGAAAGAGATGAGCATTGCGGCACTGCACCATTGCCTCTACGGTGATGGAGTCTCTGACAAATCTCATCATCGACATGCGAATGAATCGTGGCGTCATTGCTGTTTATAGAAATGCATCGCGTTGTGCGGTAAGGAGAACGCACTCGTGGAGCTTTCGGCGACTGCGGTCGGTGGCAGAGGTGAAGAGACCGCTGTAGACACCTCCGACCGGAATCCATTGCTGCCATGCCTCTCTTAAACTCATTTTCCACACACCGCTACCCAGACTCTGATCACTCGAAGGCAGATGCGTGGTAAGTCGATCTACGACTTCCATTCTTTCTCTCCACTCGCCACCTAACAAGCACACTCGTATACCGAATGGTGAGCAAGACGGTTAGCCGAAGAGATATCGGCGCTGTTTGTATCACGGACCTCTTGCCATTGCCAACTGGTCGATCGGAACCTCTAGTTTCTTTGACAGTGCAATAGCAATGGCATATCGCGTTCTTTGTTGTTGATCCCAGCGTTTCAAAGATGCACTGCACACAGCATGCTCAGTAATTTGCGAGAGAAGTGCGAAAAATATAGAAGCGTCGAACACAGTCGTCGTACGTGCTGTTTGGCTGACTCTCTGAAGATGTCGGCTGACGATGGTGCGCCTGCATGTGTGTCAGTGTCGACCTGAGTCGATCTCTAAGACTCAGATGTCAGATGAGAGGCGCCTGTGTTCTGTGACCTTTCTGTGCAGATATCCGAATAGATGCGACACACGTCCTGCTTTTCGTCTTCATCCAGATTCTGGATTCTGTTCTTTATCTCTTTCGGAAGACGGAACGTGTCGTCGTCGATGAGCCGTCCGGGCTATCGGAAACGCCATACCGTTTTCAGATCTCGCGCTTCAAGCGTTTACCTCCGAAGCGATCGATGCTGCCATCTTTTTGATCTCCATTTCGCATTGACAGCTTGAATTCTTAATTTGCGATCGCAGCGATGACCATGAATTCGGGGAGAGGCCCAATGCACACTTCCTCAAAGATCGGGCGATGGATCGCGTCGATCGAAAAGAACGGTCGTCGTTATCGTCGGAAAACGGCAGGCTGAGATTGGCATTTTCCCTATCATTCGCCATCACGATCGTGACACACATACATCATGGTCGTCGTTTCGCCAATGACAAAAACGCGAAGAAAAGCAAGGGGTCTCCTTCGGTGCCGCGATGAGGGATCCTCGGTTCTCTTAGATTCGATGTCTCGATATCGCATTGCATCCTACCGACGATGCACTTCTCGTGCACTACGAGGTGCGTTTTGCGCCACTTATTCCAATGTCTATTCACCTTTGCCGTCGATAGGTCGCTGACAGACGCCACGATCGGACATCAGGAACCGTCAAATGGAGAACGTCTGTGGAAAAGTGCGAGATTCGATGCGGAAAGCATCTCTGTACATTCGCGTTGCAGAATTGCTCTTTCGGAATACGATACGGATCAGAATGTTTCACTCGTTGCTCTTGAGCTCGTCGAAAATTGCCCTTGTCTGAAACCAAGTAAGGTGCGAAAAGCTATTCAAGCGTCAGTTACGTTGTGCCGAATGGAACGTCGGCAAAGATGTCCCCAAAGTTATCGTCATAGAAATCCGACTATGTATTGCAGGTCGCCGTCATCGAGCAACTACTGCGAGAGTACTGTGCAAGACGAATGCGCCGCGCCTCCAACGATCCATCCGATATACGTAAAAACGAATGGCACGTCGCCTCCCTCCCTCGCGATCTGCGTTGCGCAGATGACCTCTATCCAGACGATCTGCCATCGGCGACAGAAGCCACTATTGACTACTTGGATGACTATATCGTGCGCCACCAAACTCTTGGACTTCACCTCCCTATCTTGCGATCCACTCGCGGCCTCGTCTAGGAAGCACTCTACGAAGATGCTGACATCGAGATTCGAGAAGAAGCCCTGTCGAAGATCGCGGCGCTTTTCGCCGCATCGCAACATCTCGAGGTGCAATATCTATGGGTCATCGTGTCGCGAGGCTGATGTCAGGACGCAGGTGCTGTTGCTGCACGACACACTGCTCACCGCATTGTCGCGTATGTTTCATGAGGAAGGGAAACGACACATTCATGTCGCCATCCACATCACGAGCGTCTTTGCACAGATCTCGAACTACCCTGAGCTCCACTCCGTCATCGTTCAGAACAAGATGGGCAGTGGAACACTCTCCTTACTGGAATACATCCTGAAACAGTGCATACCGTCAAGGCAAGAGCGCTTTGGCGACATCTGCTGTTTGCGCAACGCCATTCAGGTGCCATTCCGGAGGCGAGACGCATCGCGGTGATCTTGATCGACTGGGGGAGCGTACGGCCGACATCCGAGTCACAAATTTGATCGTACACTGCCTGCATCTATTACTGAACCTCTCGCAAGACACTGTCATCGAGCATAAGATGCAGCGAAAGGCAAGGCTGTTCACCCGTATCCTGCCGGTGACAGAATGCGTGGTGGTCAGGGCATTGTACCCATACTGGCACAGTTGCTCGAGTGGACAACACAGGAGCATGCGATCCAACTCTGTCTTCTGTTCTTGGCCCGTTTATCAATTCGCCAAGAGACCGTCGTGCAGCTGCAAGATAGCTTCGATGTCTCGACGGTTGTCGCACATGTGACGAGCATACATCCACGTGTGCGTCAACTGGCTCAACAGCTTATCTACAATCTTTCATTCGACAGCGCGCTCTCAAAGAAGATGGTGGACCATGGATGCATCACGCATGTGCGGCATATACTTGTCGCGTTTGACGAAATGCTGTGGTGTTTTGCGCAAAGGTCTGTCGATATTTGGGAAAAGAAGGCGATCAGGATCTTCTTCTGCGAATTCTTTATCAGCTGTCGATCGACGACGGCAATAAATCCACTTTTGCGTACACGGGTCATCTTCCCGCACTGATGGAGATGTTCTTGGAAGAAACGGAGCACGAATCTTCGAAAAGCGTCCGTCCAGAAGATCTCTGTTCCAGTGGCGTGTCTACACTGATCTCTCTCTTTGTCAACCTGACGCTCAGCGAACGAAACTGCGAGGTCTTTAAAGGGAATATCGTTTGGCATCGCTGCAATGGTCTTTATCAAAGGTCATGTGTGCCGATGATTTTTTTCGGAAGCTTGCGGAGAGGACACTGGAATCCGATAACCCAATTCTGTTCAAGGTCCTCGCCTTCCGGCATTAATCCAAGCGTTTCTCACAGAATTGCTTCCTCCTTGCTCTCCCTTAGGTGCTCAGAAATATCTGCCAGCATGACAACCAAGAGATTCGCCAAAACTTTATTCCTTTCCTCGACGCTCTCATTCGGAATCTCACAGTGAGTCTCAACAAAACGTCCTCAGCGACGCAGATCGCACATTCATAGGGCGATCGTATTTCGAAGGACACGCAGCTGGAGGTCGCTGGCTGTCTCGCCAACCTCTCCATCGATGGCGTCAACTATTATGAATATCTAACACGACATCCACTGATTGCCTGCGTTGAGCGTCTCTTGTCCAGCACAGACACGGAGGACGATCTGTTTCTCGAGATCGTGATGTTCATCCGCGTTCTCAGCAGCAAACGCACTGCGGCGATCATCTCGCAGTCGACAATGGTTCAGCCCGTCTTCGCCGTTCCTCCGCCCGCCTTTCCGTTCTCTAGATCGATGATCTGGTCGGAACTCTGGAAACGAAGAAAGACGACAAAGAAATTCAATTTCAAACGCTCTTAACGATGGAGCATTTGATGCAGCACGAAGAAACGCAGATGGCCATGACAGAACGCACCCAGGTCATGAATCCTGTCCATCGCACAGCTGCGTGCACTAATTTGGTGTCCAGTGCGTGTGCCATCTCATCCTTGCATGGCACAGCGAATTCTTAGAGATGCGCCGTGTTGCCGATAGATGTCTCGATGCATTGATGTTCGGCAAAGAGTCCAGTCGATGGCACGACGCCATCCTCACTCGAAAATTCGAAGCCTATAACCAAGTCTGGCTGGACAGGAATTCGACGCTGCATGAGCAACTCGGTGACCTGGGCAAGGGACTGCGTCGCTCTTCGAGTGGTTTGAAGAAAACGATCGAACTGGACGACGCGTCCGATGATGATGTTTAACCGCCTACTCTGTGCATGTGTCGCTGTCGTCGTGTACGGTTGTTTCTCGTGTGAAGGCGATGGCAACGGGTGTCAATCCAAAAGCGTATCCTCTGGCGCCCGCCGATCTGTCGAATACGATTCTCGACATCGTGCAGCAAGCGCAGAACTATAGACAGCTTCGAAAGGGCGCCAACGAGACGACCAAGTGTGTCAACCGAGGAATCGCTGAGTTTATCGTGCTGGCAGCTGATACAGAACCTATAGAGATCGTTTTGCACCTGCCGTTGCTCTCTGAGGACAAGAATGTGCCTTATGTCTTCGTCCCGTCGAAGGCGGCACTGGGTCGAGCCTGTGGAGTCTCGAGATCCGTCATCGCCGTGGCTGTCACTGTCAATGAGGGAGGCGCTTTGTCGAGCCAGATAACAAATTTGAAGACAGCGATTGAGAAACTGCTGATTTAAAGGACGACTTCATCGTGCGCATACCCTTGCAAGGAATCACAGCGCCGTTCTGGGATGGGTCGACGACAAACGGTGCGCGCACCGACGAATCGCCTCATGTCATGTAGGGGACAGCTCGCCGACGTCGCTTATCGCATGTCTGCGTTGCGGCGTTGCATCGCTGTTCGGAACGGAGACGAAACGACATTCTGGAGCGAATTTCGCATTCTTAGTGCGTTAACATGACGAACACATCAGAGAGAAAGATTCGCGTCTATGCCGACGGTACGCGCCGCTTCGGTTTCACACACCGACCGTCCGAGCCTTTCCAGGGATCTTTGATGTCTTTCATTTTGGACACGCCCGAGCACTCGAACAAGCAAAACACTTGTAATCCGCTCTCTATTGCCGTTCTGGTGTGACAATGCACTGAATAATTGCACAGGTTTCCCAATACGACGCTCATCGTCGGGTGCTGTAGCGACAGGTTGACGTCCAAGAAGAAAGGCAAAACAGTTTTTACAGAAGAGGAGAGATATGAATCACTGAGGCACTGCAAATGGGTGGACGAAATTGTTCAAGACGCACCATGGGTCGTCACTATGGAATTCCTCGAAAAGCACAGGATCGATTATGTAGCCCATGATGATAAACCTTACTCCGATCCTGATGGCCATGCAGATATCTACGACTTTGTAAGAGAGGACATAGATTTTGACAGAGAGAAAATGATGGGACATCTCTAGGTCAAAAAGGCCGGAAAATTCAGAGGCATACAGCGTACTGAGGGCATCTCAACAACAGAGATCATTCTGAGAGTGCTTCGAGATTACAATGACTATGTATTGAGAAATCTTTCAAGGGGCTATAGTCGTAAAGACATGAATGTTAGTCTTTTCAGAGTGAGAACTCCGCTTATCGTTTTTGTGTGAGAAACGACAGAATTGGATTTAGGAGAAGCGTATTAGAGCATCGCATAATCTCAAAACACTGAATCAGAGATTACGTGACCAGCGACTGCAGCTCTCCAAACATGTGAAGCTGTTGCCGAAGGAGCTGGCATCTGTACAGTCTCGTCGTAAACTGGCGAAGAGAATCTATCGGAATGGAGAAGAACTGGCACAGAATGTGGAGCAGATGGTCGGCAAACTGATCAAAGTGAATCTCTTGGAGAAACGCGTTCTCAAAGAAGTCACTTCTCAATTGGCACTGAACCTGGACAAATTTGTCTCCGGATTTATCAAGTGTGTCTGTCGTCCCGTTGTCGTTCTCTGACACCGACTTGGCGAAATGACAGGTCCTTTGAGGAAGGCTACACGAAATTCGAAGTAGCCGTCTACAAAACAGTGGGAGAGAAATTCATCCCAGCGAAAAAGGAGGAGGAAGAGGGATTGCTCGAGGCCGATGCATAAGCAGACGTTGATCTAGTTATGAGATGAGCCGATGTTTAACAACTCTGGCATTGATGATGGAACAAGCACGAGACGCACGCACGCACGCACGCACGCACGCACGCATACGTTAGATCCATCAGTGAGCTGAATCTTTTTCTTGGCCACAGCCGTCTCATGAACTATTACCCGCATTGGACGGGGAACGTCCTTGATGATGTTTCATTGTGTAGAGCTCTGTTATTTTCGCACAAATTCTGAAACTCCTCTACACATAACCGCAAGAGAAGCTTCTTCAACTTCACCAAAACATACAACGCGTCGCTGCAACATGTTCGAAAGCCGATCGGCGCTTCCGCCCTTGCTGCTGTATCCTTTCGAAGAATCCACTCATTAAGACTTGCCGAAAGGACGGTGAAAAGACAGGGAAGGAGTTTGTTCAGGCGAAGTGGAGATGTGCACATACATGTTTACACATCTCTTGCGTTTTCTTCGATCACAGTCCAAAGGGCATTTGCCAGTTGGACGGGCGTCATGTTCTCGGAATTGAATGCGAAGATCTCGCTGTTCCGATCTCCTGTCGCATTGCCTTCATACCGTGTCTCCTCGCTTTCATGCCAGACGACACCCGTCATGCAATGATACAAACTCAGTGCATTCCTAACGAACCATTCTCACAGAGTGTCGTACAGATGGCGGCGTGCTTGGTTGTCTGCAGTCGATGTTGGTATCGTGTTTCTGTCTCCGTTCTTGATTCTTCCGCATCCGATAGAGACTCTTTCAGACGGCCGCGTTGGCATTCCAACCCTGTACAGGTGATATCGCTCGAAGAAGCAATGAGCGAAGACAGGGGTATCTGAATTCTTCTTGGAGTTTCTGGATTGTTCTTTCCATATCGTCGACAGATTGCTTAAGTGATACAACCTCATTCTCTGCGGCCTGCAGCTCTGAAACGCGCGGTTCTGCTCTCAGCTGCTGTTCTTCGTGGAGGCTCTCTGATAAGGAAACGTGATGTAAGAGATCACAAAACTCGCGGTTGTCGTCACTTTGAATGGCGTCACTGAGATGTTGCTGGTGTCGTTCAGCAGCTTCGCGCAGCGATCGTTGCGTCTGTCGCCACCAAGTGAGCTTCTCTAAAGACGCATCGTTGGTGAAGAGTCCGGTGAGTCGATCCAATTCCTTCATCGCCGCTTCCATATCAACCATTTGTGATGCTAGCGACAGTAATTCTGCGGAGCTTTGCACGACGAAGTGTCACATCAGGCGTTTGCTTCTGATCAGGGAGGATGGATGATACGTCCTACGATCGATCGATCGGACGTCGTTTCGAAATCGGAATCTGCGCCGATATCGGATAAGAGCTTCCATGCCCGATCGTTGCCTGCAGATCGAACATCACAATGTTCGTCACATCTTCTTCGTCCAACCTGTACGAGATCGTCGCGATGAGCAGACGTTTTTGATGAGACCTTATGCTTTCGCGCTTTGCACCCATCTATCATCACAAAGGAGAAGGCCAACAAACACCAATTAAAACGAGATCGCACGACAGTACTAGTCTTTTCCTCCTGCTCGAAAGACGTTTACACATTGAAGTTTATGACAAGGCAGAGCTGCAGCAAGATATGGCAGGATGCAATCAATGGTAAAGCCATTCACGCAGATGAAAGCGCAGCATTCAATTTCAGGTGCAAAACGCAGATGTCTTACGGTCTTCCACTCTTTTGCGTATCTCTCTCATACTAATCCTGCTCGTTGGATGGCTGAACGTTACGTTCTTCTTCAGGATTAAAATGCTTGCGTGCGCGTTCCAATTCCTGTTTCAAACGAGCAGCCTACGGCACAGGTCGATGGCCAGTCGAGCCATCGCGAAAGCAGCGTCTCTCTTACCATAATAGGTGCATTCTGCAGGACTCTTTCCCTGTTGTACAGCATTTCTCCTCTTTCTTCTTCCAGATCAGCTGTGCTCAGAGAAATGCGTTCACGATTTTGATCGATATCGACCACAATCGCATACACCTCATCCCCTTCTGCAAACACCACCTGCACACATGACGTTCACGATCCGTCTTCCCTTTGTAAAATTCGCACGTCTGGAGAGTAGACAAGTTTCTGCGAAATGTTGCGGACATGGAGGAGACCCTTTCTGGGTATACCATCGATTTGCACAAAGGCTCCGTAGGATACGATCTACAGCACAGATACCACCACCATGCCTGTGCAGGAAAGTCACCTCTGCTATTTTTCCATGAACAAGAGATCCGATTGTGAGAGTGTCCATATGCTTCAGCGTTTGAGCCTGTTTGCTGCTCACAATGATTCTGCCTCTCGATGATTGGACCTCTTTGACACAGACTCTGATCTGCGAATTTTTGTAATGGCTCTCGAAATACTGAAAGACACAAGTTAAGCAGACACCCATCGTTTTTCAAGAAGACACCTCGTCAGCCACTTCCATGATCTTGGCGTCCTTCTTCGTCAAGTAGCTCCTCGGCAAAAAGCATGTGGCACCGCAAAGTCTCACCATCAACCCTCCCTTGTTCCGTAAGAGTATCGTAGCTTGAAGTGTCTCTCCTGTCTACATTCAGAGCAATCATCATTGACATCTATCTGTCTTCGTAGAGGCGAGCCATTCTTACCAGGCACAGGTCTCGAATCTGCGAAAGTCGTTTGTAAAGGATCTTTTCATCGAAATGCTTGCCAGAGATGATATATCGATTCTTGCCGTGTTCATTCTCACTTCTTATCACCCGAACAACCTACGACGCCGATACCCGTCACCCATTCGTTGAAAAATCAACGGCTCCGTTTACCAGTGCTTTGCGCAGTGCATCGACGCCGAAGTGCTCCTCGATGAACTCACTGCTCGTAAGCTCTATTGTCGAGCTCAGAAGGTTGTTGGAAAACAGCCGATAAGGTAGGAACCTAACAGACATCCACCTCAATTCTCAAAACCAAATGCACATCCAAACAACGCTTCTGATGATTCGTGATCCACCACGTTTACGAAGACACCAAGTGGATGACGTGAAGGCTGGACTTGGATCAGGACTTCCTGTCTCACATGTAGTTCGCTCTCGCTGTCTTTCGGCAAGTCTTCTGCTTTGTGTTCGGATGCGGCGATGTCATCCCTCGGCGTCACATCTGCTGCACTCTGGTCCACTTGGAACCCTGGCTCTGCTTCTGACACTCTGTTGTCCTCCTCTTTGTTGAAGGTCATCTCGAAGGACGCGTCGACATCCTCGGATGGAGAAAGAGCCGTTTCGCAGTGGGCATTTTCCGTTACGTCGCTCTGAACGGCGCACGAGAGTTTGCGTCTGTGTTGCGCGGCGGCAAAGAGGAATCGACCACTATGGCGCCTGATCTCTTTGGTCGAATAGACCCTTGCCTGCACTCGACGTACGATAGAGTACGAAGTCGGCGCAGTACTGAAGGCGCTGTTCTCAAAGCGGGAAACGACGGCAGAAAACATCGAAGCCGAAAGAAACCCCACAACCGATCAACGTGGCAATTGATGGAATTGGCCACGTTCCATCCATTCTGTGAAAACGACATGGGGCACGATGCGGACTACTTGAAGACATTGATTGGCGAGGTTCTTAGCCAAGGACTGGCTGCGACGCTCGTCGAATCGCCAGAAGATCCGGTGGATTATCTCGGAAACTGGCTTGTCAAGTAGACGCTGCGTTTAAGACGGACATGCGAAGTGTGAGAAATGGCACAGTTTTGTCGAGACGCATGTCCAGAAAGAAAGGACGCGAGATGAGTATCGCCAGAAACTGAAAACGCAACGCCTCGACGAAGTCCAGCATCTTGAGTTCCGGGTCGATGGACGTCATGATGACGATCTCTGTAGGAGCGAGCAGAGAACGCTGCAAAATGCAGAGATGAGGCGAACGCAACAAAAGACGCGTGCTTAAAGAAACTGACGGAGGACATCGAAAAAGGAGCTATCCTCGACGTGTATGCGTTTTGGAATGCAGTCGTGGAGGTGGCCACGCAGAAAACAGACATCCGCGCTGCATACATTGGTCTCGTCGCGCATTCTTCCAGCACAGTAGAAGATCTTCCGGACCTCGATGAGAGCGAGGAAGATGACAACGGTCCTCTGATATCTTCGAACGCTCCGCCGCCGGAAGGCAATAGGCTACCGTCCTTAGCGTCGCTTCTGAGTCTTGTAATGGATATTGCAAGGAGACGAAAGCGAAGAAGGTGGTGAGCAACCGATTGCGGAAAAGAACACGCACATCGAAATCGTCGCGGCGTCAGACGCCTCTCAGCATTTCCTGCTGTACAAAAAGATCACAAGGTCGACGCATTACGATATACGTTCGACGAGGGCGCCGCCAATCCGTCGTGTGTCTCTTCAACAGAGCGACGTCCGAAGAAACGGATGAAGATGCGTTTCCTTCTCCGATGCCACCGACGCTAAGACTTGTCGATGAGGGACTCGACTATTTGTATCTGCCACATTGCATCGATGCGGAAGGCATCACGTTCCTGGATGGCGTTCCCAAGATTGGCTCGTGTTTGATCTGTTCACTGACGCCATCATCCTCGCCGACATCTCCTGTCGCCATTCTTGTGTGCGACACACTTTCTCCTCCGGGATCCGGATCCTACATCTCCGAGGTCCATCATGCGTCCGGAGGCGAGAAGGCAGTCGAAACCGCTGTGCTTTACAGACGGACAAGTGTTTCTTGCTGAAGCTGACGGAGACAACGCGTGTCTTAATACCACGACTGTTATCGGCATCTCTGCATAGCGAAGAAGAGAAAACGACGTGGCTGCAACGTCTTCAAGAGAAAATCCAGGCACTGTACCCGACGGCTAAGGCAGATGGTGACACAGACCTGGAACCGAGTACCGAAAACGAAAAGACAGAACCTACGGCAGACACTGACGTCTCTGCGGAGCTCCAAGCACTACTCGATGACGTCAAAGTAGCAGAGAACACGCTGGATCGCGAAACGACCGCGCTGACAAAGGAAGAGGATATCTTTGCCGCTGTCAGAGAGAGTATCGGAACCGAACGGCAGCGATTCTTGCATTATCTTCGAGGCCAGACGCAACCACCCCCGCAAACACTTCGACTCCTCCACCTCGTTTCAATGCTTCTCGGTGAACGCCTCTCTTCAAGCGCCTGATTTTTTGCAAAGGCGCGTTTTCTGGACATAGGCGAAGGAAAAATCGATTCCCTTTCGTGGAGTGCGAAACGCAGTGTTGTCACGGAACGTCTCATTCCGAAGCTGGAGGCGGAATCCGACGTCTTCGACCAATGCCCCTCAGCAACGTGGAAGCACATGCGACACGCGCTCGCTCCGTACAAGGACGGCATCTCGGACTCGAATACCGTTCTCGATTTCAGTCTCCTCCTTTTCATCAAACAAGTACGCGACCTTGCGTTTGTAGCCGATCGGCGTCATGCAATGACATCAGGCTTGCCGAGTGGAGAGGTCGCGACAACATAAAGTGGTTGCGGAACGCTCTCTCGTTGAAAAACGCGCGGCTCTGGAGGAGAAACGCGCTGAGCCTGCGGCGTCTGACGTCGAGGCGTTGGAAACGGAGCCGGGAGAAGGATGATGTGACGGTTGAGATCTCCGCAGACAGTCTTCGTGTGAACAACAATGTCTTTGTCGAGTGGCCGTTCCGCACTTCATCTCTCTTCCTCTGCGTCAAACGCACTTCTCCATCGCTCCATTCGGCAAAAACGTCATTCACGCGTTGCCTTACGTTTTTCCAGTGTCCGTGCCAGGGTATCGGCGTCGAGTCCTTTAGACTGGTCCTCTGTCAAAACAGAAGCGCAGTTCAAAGGCGTACTGCGCGCGGCTGAGACCAAAGGGTTTATCAACGAGCCTTTGCGCATGATATGGGAAGATTTTTACGATAGCTACAAAGCAACGGTCATCGGGAGTCAGGTTGAGGGTCACGATGAAGATTTCGTCGTTAGCGTGCAGACGAGCATCGCCGAACGCGTCTTCCATCAATTCACCGATCCATATACTTTTCCTTCACACCACCAACGCATTTTGAAACCGTTTAACTACTACGAGTTTGGACAGCGATACGTGGCATCTCTGGTGAATTTCAAGAGATCCTTTATCGGCAATTTGGACACCTGGCAACAGATCGATGATCAGTTGCGTCGGGGAGAAAACGTCGTCCTCTTAGCCAATCATCAAACGGAGGCCGATCCTGGCGTCTTTGCGCACATGATCAAGACCAGTTTCCCCAGGATGGCCGAAGACGTGATCTACGTGGCCGGAGATCGTGTGATCACGGATCCCTTGTGCAAGCCGTTCTCTATGGGGAGAAATCTCTTTTGCGTCTATTCCAAACGTCACATCGATGACGTTCCGGAAGAGAAACCAGCCAAACTGGCGATGAATCGGAAAACAGTGATGGCGATGGGAAGGAAACTGAATGAAGGTGGACTGCTTTTGTGGATTGCGCCCAGTGGTGGGCGGGATCGTCCTCGTGAGGATGGCATTTGGGCACCCAATACGTTCGATCACTCTTCTGTCGGTCTCATGCAGAGACTCCTGGAAAAGGCACGTCCTGCCGGGCACCTTTACGCCATGGCCATGGTGAGCTGGAGAATGATGCCGCCACCTGTCAAGATCGAAGATACCATCGGCGAACGACGCGAAACGAATTTCGTAGGCGTCGGTATTTCGGTGACACCGGAGATCTGCGTCGAGGATGTCCTCAAAGACCTGCCAGAGGACGCCAGCACCGATGCGAAGAATACCGTTCTGGCCAATCATGCCAGAGATATCTGCGAAGAGGAATTCTTAAAGCTCTCGGCCGTGATTGATCATCCAGAACGGCAGTCGGAACACACACAATACCAACAGCCGTGGTTAAAGACGCCTGTCGCCTCTGCTCGCTAACGCACTGCGATCGCATACATACATGTGGTCATGGTTGTCCCATTATTTCTTGTGAAGAAGAGACTTGGCTTCTTCTTGCTTCTCTTGAAGACTCTCACTGGCATAGAGCGCCATCAGATCCTTTTTACGCTTTTCCAGGATGCGCCGCTCAATTTCTTTCTCGTCCGGCAGCGTCACTTCCGCAGGGATTACGGTCTCGGGAATCGCCGTGGCTTCGGGTGGAATCCTCTCTTCTGTCGTCTCGGTATAGGCGATCGATGGATTCCAGTCTTGAGCAGAGGTATGTTGACGTAGCTTCTTCTCGGCTTCCCTCTCGGCTTCCAGAAGAACGCCGTCCTCCTCGTCGCGGAAGCCGTAGTAGTCTCCATCGATATTTTTGTACAGATCTTGTCGCGTTCTCTTCGGTTTTTTGGGAGGCTCCTTTTCAAAGAGCTCTTTGACGCCAGGCAGATTCTTAGCGGCTCCAAAATAACGATAACCTGTGCCCTGGGGATCGCTGATCTCGTATCCTTGACTGTCTGTTACTTTTGGAGCACTCTTGGCGTAATCGGGTCCACCAAGCTCCAGAATTCGAGCCTCCCACAATGCCTTCTCCCGAATGAGCTTGTTGATCTCGTCGTTCAAATCTCGAAGGCGATACTCGCCCAGTCCAGCGTTCTGAATATCCATCACCTTCTTGCCGATTTCTCTCAGCACCTGTTGCCTCCATCGGTCGGCCTGATGCAGATCGAAGCACTCGGAGGTCACAACCGGACGAGGACGAGGCGGTCGACGAATGCGCTCTTGTTTGCTTGCGAGGAAGCGATTTAGAAGCGCCTGCGCCTTCTCTTCATTCCGTGCCATGGTGGGTCGACTCGACGCAGATACGAGACATCGGTACGCGCACCGGCACTTAAGCAGGCATGCACGTGCACCTGGCCGGATGTCGAACGCGACGGGCGCTCGCGTCTCCACGCGTCCTTAGATCAAGAAGATTAACGAGAATCCA
Organism: Putridiphycobacter sp.; assembly: GCA_965230195.1. Lineage (GTDB taxonomy): Bacteria > Bacteroidota > Bacteroidia > Flavobacteriales_D > Crocinitomicaceae > Putridiphycobacter. The sequence continues at coordinate 928,615 of OZ245997.1, read as the reverse complement.
GACGCAACGTCGTTCGGATGGAACCAGACGCAGCTCTGTACAGAATACGTACGGCAAGAAGATCCTGGTGCTTCCTGGATTTCTTAGTGGTTCAGCGGCATACCTCGAAATGGCGAAGATTCTGAACGAGAAAGGATACGATGCAGGTCAGCACTTATCAAAATTCTGCTCAATTTCGACATGTCGTCCACTAGATGTGCTCGAGATCTCGAAATCTGAATGGTTCCCGACGTTGATCGGCGGCACCTTCGATTGGTATGTGAAACGACTGGTGAATCAGATCGACATCTTGCAGCAAACGCAATCGCATTTGACCCTTGTCTGCTCCATTTCTCTTTCAGAGATCGTATTAGGATGCCGCATCTGCATTAGGTGGCCCATTCGGCAAGTGGCTGGATTGCCAGGATCTGTTTGGGATCCATTCCTTACATGGGTGCCGTATGTATGAGGCCTCTCTTCGCAGAGACGAATCGGGTTTCTAGGAATGGAATGTCGCTGCAGTAGTAAAGTCCAAAAATTAATAACGCTTGGCACACCGCATCTGTCAAAAGAAGAGTATCCTTTTGGCAAATTCAAGGTCACACTTACGAATATTTACAGATGGCGAAGATGTGTTGTATAGGAGAACGTGTTTTCAACGGACGCACACAATTCGGCCGCTGGCCAGTGGTCCAGTAGTTTACAGTTTGCCAACGATCTCTATGGCGATGCTGCTAAACTGAGTCCAGTGGAGATTGTCACCGTCATTGGAAGTGGATTCTACGGTAAGCAAGCATATCTTGCTCACCATTCTGCCGAGCCGCATCGAGTTTTTCAATTGCAGGCAGAAATCTGAGTTTTGGAAAGCGATTGAGATATCTCTTGACACAAGGCTCTGTTCCTGACGAAGCCAGGTTGGAGGATTTTGCCTTTGCCTCATACAAAGTTAGATATCGCAACAGAATCGATCGTTGGGGATGCGTATCCTCTTCTAGGCCAACTGTGGATCGACCGATGCCGATGGCGACGGTGTATGCCCGGTTCAGACAGCTCTCCTTCCGGGTGCAGAGCATGTCATACTGCCCCACATCTTTCATGGACCAAACCGATACGGCCTTCCCTGGTACGGTTGCAGAAATGGAATCTCGCGTTGGTGCCAGTACCTGGACGAAAAGAATTGATGGAAGAGAATGCATCTTTCAATATCCGCAACCAACAACAGCATCCCAAAAATCGCTCGCGCACTGTAAGCACTTTCTACTACGGCTTGACAATAGAATTAGGGAAGAGAAAAGGAAATGGGCTGCGTTTCAACCCTGAACGAATTTGATGCCTTTCTCGATGCTTCCTTTCAATTCCTCCTTGAGTTTCTCCAGACCTTCTGTCTCTGTATCCGAAAGGGTACCCAATGGAAGGTACTCTTCGATTCCACTCTTGCCCAGTTTCAACGGACTTGCAAAGAATGGTAAATCTGTGACATTTGAGGCAACATAAGCACATTCCACAACGTCTGCCTCTCCGGCCATCGCTTTGAGACAGGATTCGGTGAACTGAGCGGCGGCGTAGGCCATTGACAATGTTGCCGATCCTGTACCGGCCTTGGCATTCACCACCTCCGTTCCGGCATTCTGTATACGTTCTGTCAGCTTTGCCGCCTTTTCTGCGTCCAATGTCAGCGGCGGCTTTGATTGAGAGAGCAATGGCAGAATCGTGATTCCTGCGTGGCCGCCGATCACTGGAATGTGCACTTCCTTCGGATTCACTTTCAAGATCTCTCCAATAAAAGTCTTAGCCCGGACAATATCCAACGTGGTCACCCCAAACAGACGCTTTGGTTCATAGCATCCTAAACACAATTCGCTTTCAAAGCAGTCCACGCCATTACGTTTTTCTTACCCTTTGCTTTGAAGACCTCGGCTGCAATGGGCACCGTCGAATTGACGGGATTGGAGATGATACCGACCCATGCATTGGGACAGTGCTCCGCCACGCCCTCACAGAGCGTCTTGACGATATTCGCGTTGATGTTGAACAAATCGTCGCGCGTCATGCCAGGTTTACGCGGAACGCCTAAAACAATACCGCATCGCATTCTTTCCCTCATGGCGGCGCATCGCACCGGCAGGAATAATAACGAGTTCGCATCCCGTTAAACACGCCGCCAGTTCTCCATCGTCAGTGTGGGCCGTCACTGAACAGTCCGTATCGATGTGCGACAGATCGGCCGCTACGCCTGGTGTGTTGACAATGTCGTATAGACTGAGTTCTTTCACCAGAGGGTGGATCTTTAGTAGAAGGGAAAGGGGTTGGCCGATACCGCCAGCCGCACCGAGCAACGCAACTTTCACCTACACCGCCATCACGCACTCCGTATTCAGCTGCGTTTCTATCAGAATCAATACCATGGTTTCGTTGAAGCAGAAAGAACGAATGAACGGCGCGACGAAAGACGAAGAATGGCGCGACGAATCACGTGAGTTGTGCCAGCCGTTACTTGTGTACTTCTTGGCCGGTGGTCGAGATGTTGACTTAAGCGATAAAGACGTTCCATGAAAACGATTGCGGTACGGCAGTCCTTCGAAAACCGATGTCGTTCTACGGATGTTTGCAGGGCTGTCGCCAAGCGACGCCGTTCACCCTGCGCTGTGTACGAATCAGCACCCGACGGATAACGCGAGCTGGATGGCGCGGTGATAAGCTGCGGTTCGCTGTCCTTGCAAGCAAAGGGTCGTCGTCATCCAAAGAGGCGGCTCCAAGGTGCACGCCTTCGCTGCCAAACGGTTGGTACGACGCACGTATAGGAAAGAAGAAACTCAACGGTTAGAGGAGGAGATTGTGCAGGAAGAAAAGACGACGCCTGACGAGATCGTCCACGAAACGGTGGCGGCCGATCCGCCCAAATGGTCTGATGCGTTCCTTAACAGGCACGTCATCGCGGACATGACTCTATTGGCGGTCCCATCATAAGTCGCTGTCAGGAATTTTGGTCCCTGGGTATTGGGAGGCATCATTTCGAGTTTGGCTGTGTATCTGATCTATCTGGTTTTCATCAAGTGCGTCGATTGGACGATATCCTATCAAGTGTGATGACGTGTGATGGATGATCGAAGGGATCGAACGATGGAGTTGAATCGGCTTGATACGGATTTGAAGGATGTGACGTCAAAGCTTCAAAGATTAAAAGAGATTCGGATGGAGCCAGATATGTCCGACACAGATATCATTCGAGTTCGTTCGTTCTTGCTCTCTCTCATGATCAAACAGAGAAAGCAAGATCCTGTAAAAGTCATCAACAGTGCCCTGTCGCTTCTGGGAGAAAGACACATGAACAAGAAAGGTAGACCAATGGTTCTGAGATCTCATTCATAAGACACAAGTGTGCGATAGAGAAGAAGCTGGTACTGGGTTTTGATGAGAGGTTAAGGCCACAGACTCCAGATGTCGAGGAAGAATCTGCGTCTTCTTCCGATGGACTGTCGTTCATTAATGTCGAACCAGCGCCAAACAAACATCTTACGTCTATAGCCTTTAGCCCTGACGCCTCAGTTTTCTGGTGGCACAAACTACCTTACATCTGCGTGCTTCAGATGAAAAGGAGTCGGGCAGTCTTCATGACGGCTGTCACTGGAAGAGGCGATGACAGTTTCGCATTGGTGGGATTCGAGGATCCAGAAGAGGCGTTTCACGCGGGAAAGATGCCTATTCATGAGCAGTTCTGGGGTCTGTTGTCTGCGATCAAGGACGGCACAGCACTGCCGACGCGACCATTGGAAGATGAAAAACACTTTGATTTAACATGGCTACACCCAAAAGAGTTCAATGCTCTGATAGAGAGTGTCAAGTGTTATGGACTGGTGATTCCGGCTGGAACGCTGCGATCCAAGCTGATAAATCGGCCTGTTCTTCCGCACGAGATCAAACCAGCAATTGATCGGGTATGATCCTCAATGGTCAGTCACATCGCTCTTCCGTTACATGCGTCTCTTTCAGATATGTCTGGACAAGAAAATCGGGGCAACGAAGGCACAGACTTCAGAACTGGATGCCATAATGGACAGTTCAGACAACGCCGATGGGGAAGACGATAGCGTTGTTCGCTCTTTTGAAGAAGACGGTGTAGACCTTTTGCAACCGGAAGAGGAAACGACATCGAAGGTCATCGACAGCACTGGTACCGTGCAACAGGAAGAGAAAACGATATCGGACTTCATCGACGTTAATGGCATCTTGCAAGAGGAAGAGGATGAAACAGCATTAGACGTCGCCAATAGCAATGGCGCCTTGCAACAGGAAGACGAAAAGACATCGGATATGGCCGAAAGCAATGGCTCCTTGAAACAGGAAGAGCTAAAAGGCATCTCTGCGAATGACCAATCATCGGTCATGCCGCAAGAACAGCTTCCATCAAAATCTATCAGTGAATCGAACGGGGACGTTGGCAACGGCGCCTCGGGAGAACTGTTCCGAAACCGACCACTGTCTGCAGAGAATGCGAACGCGACTAAGGCATCATCCTCTGAGACAGTCTCCCTCAATGGAGCCAGTTCTCCTGCCGACGAAACTGCCACTGCTGATTCTTCTGATCTGTGGTGGATGTCGCTGGATTCTGTCATCATTCCCAAAATCAAACCTGGCGGCCAGGAAGGTGGCAATGTTGAAATCAACATTTCTATCGATCCAGACGTGACAGACTTTCGGCCCATTCTCTTCGAAGACGAACGGGAGGCAAAAGGGTTTTTGGGAATCCTTGGACAGCTGCATGGACCAGAAACACTTGTCGCCACAGTAGCTCAATCACCCAGAGAGTTTTTGGACGAAAACACAAAACTGAAGCGAGATCAAATAGTGGTCCTCTGTACAGGCTCTCTCCTGTTAAACAGGGATGCTGACCGTAACGCTGTTCGGAATGCCATTCGAATGGCACATGTGGCTACAGAAATCAAGAAAGGCGTTTCTTCTGCACCAGAGAACGGAGTCGAAACAGATTTTGACAAGAGAGTCAAGAAAGTGGCAGAAGATGTGGTGTCAAACTTCAAAGACAGACTGGACAGCAATATACGCTCACAGAGTCGGCCGGGAGATGCAGCTTATAAAGATCCACTCGATGGACTGATGCACGATCTGGAACACGGAGGAGTGGAAGAACTTCTTGGGCTTGACAGCGATGACGGCATCTCTGCCAAAGTGGGAGAGGATGGTCAGAAAGGGCCATTTCCAGGGGGGTACTTTGGTGGACAGAACGATCCCGGCGAAAAACTCTACGAGAAGTTTGCTGCCCGGATGACTGAAGGCATCAACAAAGCACGAGAGAATGTCCGGAACGCAGCTGCTCCATCTTCTGCGCCAAGCTCTCAGTCCAATCATGCTCAGGAACAGGAATTGAATGTCAGCTTAGACGCATTGATCCGTGAAAAGGAAGTGGAAGAAGAGAAAGAGTTCGAGAAGATGGGCGATGGAATTGAGGTCATCTATCCAGACGACGTTAAGAATGATGAGCCTAAAGCCACCGGTTCGAGATGGTTCCGTGAACTCGATGCGATTTTCGTGCCGACGTATTTGACACCTCGAGGGCTCTCGACGTACATGGTCATGTCCGATACCGAGGAGAACAAAACGTTCGTTATCGCTTTCCAGGACAGAAAGGATGCCATGGCATGCAAAGAGATAATGAAGTCATGGGAAGACAAGGAATACATCGCGGCTGGGATCGAGATGGTGCCCCCGCATACGTTGCTGAATTTCTGCGAAGAGTGTAACGTCATACCCGTCGTGATTCGGAGTTCTTCTGTCCCACTGACAGTAGGAATGACGCAATCCGACTTTCTGAATAAGATAGGAACCATTGCCAGAGTTCAAACAACAAATTATCCAATATTCAAAGGATAATGTTGTGTAATTTTTTGGAGAGCTGCTTCTTTCCGCGTAAATAACGCCAAACCTTGTCGACGAACAAGAGAATGTCTATCTTGAAAACTGATCACTCGCCGTGTTTCGGCGTTTTCGAACGTAGATCTCGATGTTTTAGACAACGAGATGTGACTGACAATATACAGGCAAAGTGAGAATCCGGAAGACGGTTTTTTACGACAGAACCGAACGATCGCACCAGACTGATAGTAACTCTGGTGTTGGTCGATATCGAGTCGAGGGCGCCGTGTTAAACCGATTCGTGCATTTTTTTGAAGTTCACTCGACGAGGTTTAACGCTTTGCCCAAGGCGTTATTGTTGCTTCGCATATCTGTCTTATATAGATGGCAAAGCCGCAAAACACGCACAATCGATTACAAATTGGTCTTAAAGGATTATGTGTCCTCTTGCGGTCTGTTGTCTTCTCTCCGCGTTTTTTCAGCTTGCAAAAATTGAATAGATACTTTTGTTCGTAAACAAGACTTGGCGTTATTTACGTGAGAAGAAGCAGGCGCAATTCGTTCGGATTACGACAGAGATGACACGCCAAAAGACACTCATGACATACAGTTGCTAATCTTCATGTGTTTCACTATATATTGCCAAGGAGGTCTTACAGAGGAAAATGGTCGAGGATTGCAAAGAGTTCAATGACAAAGAAATGTCTTCCGGTTTTCAAGCACACAAGATAATGAGCTCGTATAACTGAGTGTCCATCATGACAATTCTTATCACAGATATGTTGCTCGCCAAGCTAGGTGCCCGACTGTTTCTTCTTCTTGCCCTTTTGGGTCTGTTTTATCTTCTGCATTCCTGGCATTGCCAATTTGACAGATCCCAACATCACATTTGTCACTTCTGCCTCTGGAACATCTTTCATCAAGCGAATGTCTCGCTGCAAAGCATCGCGACTGTGGATCAAGAGTTCCGTCGCCTGTTTCCCCGCTTTCCCTTTCTTCACGCTACCAGGAAGCAGTTTCACCTACAAAGAGCACAAAAGCGGGGCCTATTGAACACAGTCTCTACTGTATACCTTGTATTTGCAATGCAAAAGAGCATCGTAGGGTCCGCAACAAGGGACAGCAAAGAGTACAGTGTCATCCGGAAGAGGATTTCCTGTTAAGGAATCCAACTGATCCACTTCTGTCGTGTCGTTGGCCACAGACTCTTTCTCTTCGTCTTCCAACTCCGGATCAAGCTCTTCGTTGCTTGCGGCCTCCGAACCAACCTCCTCGCTGTCAGAGGTCTCCGGAGCAAAGGGAGTTTCTACCACAAACACGTGTCATCGGCGAAGCCACCATCCAATGTACCTGTGGCTTTTGCGATGGCTTCCTTGATTTCTTCTTCTTCCATTCTTGAGTCTTGAGGACCTTTGTGTGCCAGACGCTTTTCCGCTTTCTTTTGCTTTCTTTCCTCGCGCCTATCAGAAAACCCTCAAGTGTGATAAACGGATTTGGGGAGATAAGATGCCTCTGCTGTCTGGTTTTCTTTGTTCCTGCCGACTGCAACAGCTGCGACATTAATTTCAAATCCTCTTCATCCTTTCCTTTGTTTCTCTTATTCTTCTTTTTGCCGCCACGGTCTTTCGCAGCTGCCTCCTGTTTATCCTCTCGATCTTTTACGACCTCGCCGGCTGTTCCGGTCGAAGGATTCTTCTCCCCTGTATTGCTTGTCCTTCTGCTTTTCTTTTGATTGAGAGGAGGTTCTTCTTTGACATTTGTCTTCATCTCCAACTTGGAGTGAACTTCTGGCACATCTATGCTGAGTCTCTTTGCCGGTTCTGAAGAAAAGTGATCCACAGATTCATCCAAGAATACATCCAATGCAGATCTGTTTGCGCCAGTCATTCTATCGGCTGTCTCTGTCTCTGGTGTCAAGTCATGATCGTCTTGATGATCGCCATCTGCAAAATGCTAGTTTCAACAAGATCACGGGCATGATGGATAACCCTTGGGTAATTCGTCTTGAATCTTGGATGCCCGCTCTCCTTTGTGTCGTTCGATACAAGATTCTTCCAACTTGAACAAGAATCCAAACCCAAACGTCAGAGAGGCCGGTGGCAGATAATGTTTCTTTCCCCGGATCATGAAGCTCCCCGTCGTTAAGTACTCTCCTGTCGGCGCTGTCTTCGATACCTGTCAGGCACTTTACCGTGTCAAACGGTGTTTCATGTGCTGCCGGGTATACCTGTTCAGGGAATACCCACCATGCAGAGGTAATGACCTTTCCATCCCAGGCCTTGCTGCGACAGACACAGGCCACACCTGCTTGATGTAAAGACATAGGTGGAACAGCAATCCCTTCGAGAGAATCTTTGTCATCGCAGAGTAGGCTTTGAAGAGAAGCAACCTGGTTTGTCATTCTTGACGATGGTTGTTGATGCGCCGTGCAGATCGGCGTGAACATAGACGTCATCCTTCCTGAGAAATTCGTTGGCAGGATGCTTTGTACACGTGCTGTTCTACCCCATGTATCTCTTCACGAGCAGCTCGTTCTGTTGAGCATCTCTTCCACTGATAACGAGATAGTTCTCGGACGTAATGAACCAGTAGAATCTCTCAAACCAGTGCATCTTACGCAGCTGATGCATCGAGGCATTGGGTTTCGTCTTTCGGAGCTGAGCCTGAAACCTTCCACCGTTAAAACGAACAGAGCCAACGATGATGTTGCAGACAGACCTGAACTTTCACTTCTGCTGCTTTGACTGCAGAAGCATTAGCTTCGTATGTCTTCTGCTCCTTTAGTGCATGCTTTTTGCGTTTCTCGAAGTGTCGACGTGCATTTGCAGCGGCTGCCAGACTTAAGTCCACCGTTACCTGGAACAAAATCTCGTTCCACGCACATCACCCATCGAGACGGATCATGTTTCGCACTTGTACGCATCTTGTTTTGTTTTCTTCTTCCTCTGTTTGCGAAATCTCATCATCGAGTAAAATGACAGCAGCATTCTGCTCCAGTTGCAGAGAATGGACGCGTTCTACATCTCCTCAGTAAACAGTAGAGTATGCCGACAGCTTTTCGAAACCTGCGATTGGATTGCCTTGATCAGCTTCCGTCTTGATAAGAGATTTCACCTCATCCCAACTCATGCCGTTGGCTAGAACAGAGTTTACTGCCAGAATAACTGCGACACATAACAATACGATGCATCCAACTGAGTACTTGCATCCCATACGTACCCTCGTCAACAATGTCCAGATGGTATTCGATCAGTTGACCTTGGAGATCTTCATGAGCGGCTTCTGCTTGAAGCTTTGCCGCTCTCGTTTCTAAATCTTGCTTTGTCTTCGTCAGTCGAGCTTCGGCTGCCTGCTGTGCAGCCGCCTCTGCCTGAGCTAACTTCTGTCCTTCTTTCTGCGATGTGACAGCATGAGAAAACTCCAGGCATCGATGACAACAGCACTTTGGAATAGAATTCGTCCAATGCCTGATCGAATGTTTCAAAAGCTTTGTGAGGTCGATCTCGGTGCTGATACAAGAGAAATGGCTCGCACTCTTGATACACTACTGCCGCACCCTCTCTTGCACTATCTTGTTCGCCGGATGGTTTTGTTTCTGCACGAAAAATTCAGAAGGCTGATGCAGATCTCATTCGTCAAAACCTGCAAGAAGGATGAATCCAGTGGAAGAATTCGTGTGGCAGTTATGAAACCACTGCTCTATGCCTTTAATCTCTTTTAGCAGACATTGCATCGTGGGGTCTTCCATCAGATCGTTTTTGTCGACAGCGGTTCCATCGGCTGACGGAAAGCGCTGCTTTGGATCCAACCCGGCACTCAGAATCACATGCTCTGCACATGCGCTTCCGAATGGCAGCAGCTGTGTGACGATGTTCTTCAAGGACCGAGGCTCTGGTCTCTGAAAGAAGCTTTCTATGAGTTCCGTCTCCGTCACGGGTGTGGGCATTCGAATATGTTGCACTGGATACGGACGCTTTGGCATCAGTACATAACTGCACGCACTCACGTCGCATCACCATTGCTCTTTCTCATACATTCCTTCCTCACTTGCTCTCTCCATCACTGTGCGTCCTCAGCAACGTCAACACTTCATACTTGTGATCCGTCAGGACAATGTTCCCCTGAGTGCGAAGAAACATGCCTGCGGCAGGGGCACGATGGGATACCATACCTGAGCGTACATCTCCAGAATGAGGTGAATCGATTTCTCTCCTTGTCCGAAAGTGAAATCGACAATGCGATCCACGCCCAATTGCCGGACATCGTTCAATCGCCTATGACGAATGTGCTTTCTGAGTTTCAGATTCATGTTTGAAGGGAAATCGGATCGCTGTCTGTCATACTGCACACCCCAATTACGTAATTATGAATCATAGACTTGTCACCTGGGTCGTATGCAGTCGACAGCCACTCTCTAGTAACACGAAAATCTTCTCTCCCGCTTCTCCTGACGTCCCCAATTTCAGAACATACGTCTGCAATCCACTGGGTTTCTTTTCTGAGAGATGACAAAAGTGGATACTACCTTGGGGTTGATATCGAAGACGTTGATGAGCTGCATTCCCAGAATGCGCTTTCGCAGACAGGCCACTTCTGCGGCGACATCGATGGTCGAAAGCTGTTGCCTGCCCATTCCGTACAATAGATCTCAAAATGCCATTCATCGACACCGAACGCTGCAAATTGCTCATTGTCGTGGCGGCGTCTGCGTTTCACTCAGACGAAACAGCACCAATACCTCATTCGATTCCTCGCATCCACCACATTCACGAACGCGTGACGATTCTCCAAGATGATGATCGAAAAGAAAGATCGCAAAGAAGTTTACCGATACCTCTTTCAAGGTACCTCTTGTTTTCTAAAAACCCCAAAACTCAAAGGAAAGTGGTAGAGGGAGTGCTGTTCGCTGAAAAGAACTATCAGCTGGAGAAGCATCCGGAGATCGAAGTTCGGAACCTCTATGTCATCAAGCTGATGCAATCGTTCAAGAGTCGTGAGTTGGTGAAGGAGCGTTTTGCCTGGAGACATTACTACTGGTTCTTGACACCCAAGGGCGTCGAGTATCTACGTGAGTATCTCAATCTCCCTGAAGACATTGTTCCTGCCACTCATAAACAACGCACACGCGGAGACCGTCCCGGAGGACCACCGAGAAGATTTGAAGATCGCGGACCGCCGCCAGAAGGAAGAGGAGACTTTCGTGGGGGATACAGGGAAGGACCATCAGCCACAGAGAAGGTCGGACTCAGAAAGATACATATACCCACAAACACAGATATGACTATCATGTCCTGCAGGAAGGAGCAGGAGGAGACTATCAACCGAGATACGAGCGTCCTGGCTTCGGACGTGGTCGCGGATTCTCTCAGCCTCCTCAGGGATGAGATCCGTCCGCTTTGGATCCATTTCAACTCAATGGCATTGCTCTGTGTGACTGAGATGACTGTTTAAAAACGGGTGGTGCCTCGGAATGGAATTCTCGATTGGGAAACTCTCGCCAGACTATCCCCCTTGCAACGGACTCATAGATTGCGCCCCTACTAGGGCAACCTAAGATCAAACAGCTGAAACGGTGCCGGCAAAACGCGAGAGAATTTTTGATCTTTCGGTCACAGAAGGAGAAAGGAAACGGCAAATTCCAGCCCTTCTTTACGTGTTTTGTTTGCTGTATTACAGGCACTGTGGTTAACGTGAGCATGAAATAATGCTGCTCTGTCGGCATTTCTACTGGCAACTATCCGTTGACCAATGTTCAGTAAAGTAATCGGACAGATTTTCCAAACCTCTCAAATAACCGGCCATGTTACTGTACTGCATCTATCTCGACGTAAATGGTAAGAAAATCCGCACTCGAAAGAGTTCATTTCTTTCGATCTCGCAACGCCGCCGAGAAAAGTTCGTGCATAAAGATCTCTCATCATTATAGAAACCCAAGACATTACGCGAGCATCCGTTACCAGTTGTATAGACTCAAACATCAAATGACTGTCAAGAACTCGCACTTGTGCACTCCCGATCGTTTGTAACTCACTATGATATGCAAGCTAGATAAAGTAGATTTTATGCTCTAGTAAGAATTCTGCTATCAGGAAGTAGAGATTACTAAAGCACAAGGCGATATGGAAGCTTTATTAGTCAAGACAAAAACAGAGACGCAAAACTCCCTGCCGCTAAAATCACCTGACTACAATTACAGATCTGTCCACTGTCGTCGGCTTCTTGCGTAACAAACTGTGTGGAGTAATCGATCTTCGTACTTTGACAAATTCTTAGATAGGGGAAGGCGTTCCAAATACAATCATTGATTGTGTGTGGAACGGGTGTTTAGCGGAAGGATGGCATAAGGAAGCCGAAGAAGGATCGTTTTCTGTCAGCAACACGTGACCATTTCTGGCACTGCTTTGAGAATTCAGTCACGGCCTGCACGCACAAACACTCTCTGCATACATTATCACTCTAGAAGGGAAGTGAACTTCGGAAGTTTGATTTTCCGTTCCGAAGGGCATCGGGGATGGATTTGAATCAGTAAGGCGGTGGGTTGAGCGGTTAGAGGACTTCCTTGAGTTCCACCAACTCATCAAACGAGATGCACTACTCGGCTTAGAACTGTTGAGATGCTTCTCGCATTCCGCCAACAGCGTGGCATCGTCTACTTTGCGTTCCTCCTGGAAAATCGCAAGACAGGCAGATGACCATCCTTTCGCTTTTGCAGGCACTCCTGTTCTCCCCAAAAACTCTCTGGGAGTTGGATCTATGACTCCTGGATACCGCCGCTTCTCGAGACATGCGAGATCAAGCTTGGAAGTCTCTCTCCCCTTGTCATGACGCGTTTCTTCTTCATATTCCGATTCTTCTTTGCAGACGGCAACTGAGACGTTTTGACCGTCATTATTGACTTTCTCTATGTTATTCTGTGTTTGCTGTACTTCTGCTAGGCAGCTTTCACTCTGGCAGGAAACCGCTGCTGCCTCATGGAAACAATCGTTTGACACTGCTTTTGTTTGCATCGTTGAAGAAATCCCATCCTCATCCTTTGTCACCGAAACAGGTGAGTCCAGTGACTGCCACACAACTGCCAAGTCTTCCATTGACTGACGCTCTCTGTTCTTCTCTCGTTCTTGCAACAGGCTAGATGTGTTTCGGGGCGCATCGGATTCGTGGGCACGTATTTCTTCACCTTCGGCTGAACACGCCATGCTTTCTGCATCGAACTGACAGAAAGCGTCCATATCGTAAGCGGACTTCAGAGCCTCCGGAATGAAATCCAGCTCAGAGTGAGGGGACTCCAAGTCAATGTCCATCTGCGCGATCTCGTCCTCGTTCGTCTTTTCCTCCGATGTCATCCGGATGCTTTGTAGCACCTTTTGGATGTCTTCGCCAAAATCCAATCCGGCGGCATCGGACAGATCTGTGCTGTTCTCTGACAAGACATCTTCAAGAGATGTGCAAGGACCATCCGCCTCACAGCTTAGAGAGAACATACTGGCACATCGCTCGTCGTTGTCATCTTCGTTCGTACTGGCAACAGACTCAGACAACAGCAATTGATTCTCGCAACAGCTGTCCTAACACATTAACATGGTTTAGGTACATAGCGATAGAATATTTTGAGTTTGTAATAAATGAAATACCCCATCAACCCAGTATGGCATGAACTAAATACAACATCTACTCTCTACCTTTTGAAGTTTAGCATTGCATCCTAAGGCTAAAACGGAGTGAGTGGGAGAGCGGGCAACGACATTTAGCATGCTTGGGTGGGTGAAACGAGGGACGCGAGGACACATTTGCTTGCGGGTGGTAACAATTTCATTCAGCAATTCTTCCAGATGATTCTTCAGTTCAGCTGTTTCGAGTGCCAGATCACGGGCCCGTTTTTCTGATTGCTCGACAGAATGCATCCAGCCATCCACTTTTTCAAACAAAGGGGCTGTGGTGCTGTTTACGACACTCTCCTCGTCCCCATAGCTTTCGGAATCGTCTAAGGAAAATGATCCATTCATCATGACATCACTCTGCAGAGCGCCATGTCCATATGCCTCCTCAGCAGCAATGTCCATGCCAACCATCCCCACCCTACGATCGCGCTCATCGTTAGCACCACGGATTATGTGTTTTGGCGTTTTACTTTCCGAGAGGATTTATTGCATTACATGCCTCTATGTGCGCTAGTCTCTGACGATGTCGCGGAGGACGAAGCGTGTTCGGTGAAACGACCCTTCTGGTGCCACTTTCAGGCACGACTTGCTTTACATCTGCTTCCACATCAGCAATCTTCGTCTCGTCAGAATCACGATTGATGAAGTCAATGTCCTTTTCCGGGATGTGGGACAGAGTCATTGGCGAGAGGAGGAACTGTAAATCCGGACGCAGAGGTAAACAAACGGCGACAGACATGTCAAGGCAAGCTTCAGTTGACGGAGAGGATATCCGATTTCGATGACGGCAAAAATACAAGACAAAATCAGTGTAGATACGGCTTCCTTTACAGTCTTGCAGTTTCACTGGACTTCGGAATGATTCTCTCTGTACGAGGGACATCCTTGTGGCCTGAAATCACGGTATGGCAAATCGGCGACGACGTCTTTGCAACCAGCGACGGATGTGGCGCACCGGATTTTGATGCGGATACTGCGGAAGAAGAGAGCAATCAGAAAGAATTACGTTTCTCGCGAACAAACCCGTTCCGTCTGTACGGTCTTATCGCAACCGTCTCCATACTTACTGGTCACGTCTACACTCGGCGATAGGGCCGCGTCAATGAATGGGTGCTGTTCTCAGCGGCATGTCTGTTCCTAATGATCAACACGCGTTGCCCGTTAGCGACGCATCACGTTGCGCGCACCGTTGCTATGAGCCATCTGAGAATGGCAAGCAAAATGATCTGCGAAACGCAGGGAGCGATTTAACACGCTTCGCCTTAGCTCAGCTTTGAACGGAAGACGTCATGTGCTCGTCCCGTCCATAATCATCTCTAAGATCCCCGCCTTTTCTTTCGCGTTCGCTCGCCGGGAAAGCGATCATTTGAATAGCGATGATGATGGATGGCATCTTGAATAGGACGAACAGCGGGCGGTTGTGCTGTCAACGTATCGAGTCTGCTCTTTTATCAGTTTTGACCCTCCATTCCGGTCGAATAAGGATCTTCAAATCCCTGTAAAACGTGCGTATATTGTTATCCCATTCGCGCCTATGTTGTTGTTTCTTCTATTGCTCGGCGTGCTGCACAGCGCAGGTGCGTCGAAAATGGCGCGCGGTTTGTTATCAGATGCCGCGTTGTGTCATAGGCGTCGCCGAGTCTCACTTCCTCGAAGGGGCGACTCGCAAATGCGTGCATTCCCACCATGTCGAACCCACACTTCAGCAGCTTGTTAAAACTATCAATAGCATTCCCTTAGTAAACCCCATCCACCTACCGTTCTCTTTGTTATGGGCCGGTTCAGGAGACGCATCGTAGCGCGAATGCCTATTTCAACCCTGTGCCGTCGCGGAGTTTGCTGCAAGAAGATGAACACCGGCCGATAAGAATCCATGTGGAATATCAGATAGATAGCCTCCCATATGAAAAACAGCAGTTCATGAAGGCGCGATGATTTTCGACGGGATCAACACGTTGACGCGTGGTTTTATTAGGAAGAGTTGGTTCCCGCAGTAAAGGGGGTATTTCAACGCATCCTCGATGTGAAGAAGCCTGTTTCTGGCCGATTCTATCTGCCATGGTCGTGTGTCTCTACTTTCGTTGGGTATCCTGGATACTGTCATGAAGTAAATACCATTCTTCGCTGACAGTTGCGTCAAAGGGCATATGTACATAGGTAGGCGATTCTTGCGGTCAAACTGCAAAGCACAACAAGGCATTGTTTGGTCCTGGAAGGGTATGCGAACAACCATTCGACGATCGTAAGACGGACTGTCTTTCGCATCGAGCGTCCAGCCTGATCTCTTTGCTCTGCAGAGTGTGTTGATCTTCCGCGGGGTAAAGGTGTCCCCGAGGCCGATTTCATTTTGTATGTTACTGCAAAATCTGATGTTGGATGCATCAGCAGCGCAGAAACAGTTGCTTCGGCTGGATTTTGCATCGTAAGTCGTTTCATAGCAGAATCTTTTTTACACTTGTGTGCGCTGACAGTATGACATGGACAACTGGTATGGATTACCGAACCGTCCGTTAGCTGGGGTCGCAAATTTCTGCCCAGACAGTATATACTTAGATGAAGATATGTTTGGTTACATGTTGGATACGGCAGTACACGAAGTCTTCCATGGTAGGCACGATTGATAGAGACACATGGATACTATCGTTTTTGTATTCACAGCTCTTGTGTTTAGCAACCAGTTGTTTGACAAGTTTATTGACAAAGACCAAAGGCCACGAGGAAAAGTCGCCGTCGAAACAGACAAGGGCCTCATGATTACATCACCGGCTGTCAAAGAGGTATGATATCCGATACTGTCGATGATTTTGCTATACCTATTGCTGTCTGTGATCGGCAGATGGCTCGTGACATTCTGGAATGTGGATTTCTCGAAGGAGCATCTTTGGAAGATGAAGGTGGATATGGAACAGCCGTAAGCCATTGGGATCGACGTTACTTCATGGGAGAGCTGATGATTGGTACCTCTTCTGCCTCCACGCGTGTCGCCATCTCCAATCTGACTCTTGCACTCGCCGAAGACAGCGGCTGGTAACTCCGCAATTCGCGTCATTCTATCCACGTATTCACTGACTGTTTTTGGATAGGTACGTGCCCAAGTACGAGCACAGTGGCGTGTTGCGATCTGTGGAGCACCGAGGTTGCGAATTCGTCCACGGCAATTGCGCGTGGGAGAGTGAGGAGTTAAGCGATGTCTTCTGTTGGGACCATAGACCCGCTTCCACTCAGCCGGCTGTTTGCACACCGGATCACATGGCGATCGGATACTGCAAGAATGATGTCACGCTGATTGGTGATTGCAGTATCGTTCAGGCATACAAGAACACACACTGCACAAACCCAGAGCACTACCAGCCGACAGAGCACGTTGATTTGGGAATGCGCAATAAAGCCGGGGCGCGCTGTTTCCCTGTTGACTCATACAAGATCTCAAGAACAGAGAATTATTACACTGTTTTTCGTTCAGAACTCGGAGCTGCTTGTTTTGACACGGTATGCAAAGGCAGAAAACTCTACATACGCATTCCCGCAACTTCCGAACATCCTCAAGCCGATATTCCTTGCCCATCTGGCAAAAAAATTGATCTCTCTGACTACAACATCGGGTTCGATGAAGCAACTATTGGACCTTGCCCTAACAACCGACTCATTTGTGAATCGTGGGGGTATGAAAATGCATTCCTGTCGAAAGAGGTGACATCTCTCTTGTGTTTGGAACAGATGTCCAGACGACTGCAACAACAACGGTGTTTGTTATGAAGGCAGATGTTACTGCCACATTGGGTATGTTGGAAAGGACTGCGAGAGTCTGGCATGTCCACATAAGAAATGCAGCAAGGACCTCAAATGTGTGTTGGATCAGGGTAAGCGCAGAGCCATCTTCAAAACCGATCGGATTTCTGATGGTGTCTAGGAATTTGCGTGCCTTCTGGATTCGGAGCTCTCCAACCAGTGAAAGAGTCCGAACAGTACAGGCCGCGTACCACTTTCCCCAGTCCAGAACCCATTCCATCGAAATCCCCCGTTGTGCCTTTGCTCGAATGGGCACCTCGGCCATCCACTCCTTTCAAGCCAACCACCTCACCGAAATCAGCTGCAAAACCCGTAGAGTTTCCAGAAGGAGAAGGCATCGAATACATTCCGTTGTCAGAACCAAAGCCCGAGGGAAAGAAACCGAAATCTGGAGAGAAAGAAGGATTTGTGCCGCTCTCAGAATCGCCAAAACCACCCAGAAAATCAAAACCGTTCAGATCGCCTGACGTCGAGCCACCTCCGGAGCACGAAGAGCCTTCCGCTTTCAGTGTCCCGGCGTACCTGCCGACGACAGCGTCCGAAGATGATGATGTCGCCTCAGGCCGTGCCGTTGCCGTTGGCTTTCTTGACGACTGTCTTCTTTTCGAAGATTCCTATGGCGATTTGAAAGTGCGACCGGACACTGTTCGGAGATATACCGATGATTATGGAGAATGGATGTTCAGACCGTTTCCCAAAGTCAACGATCTGGTCGTGGATCCATCCTATGGCGAATGCCGCGATGTTTTCACCAATTTGCGTCCTCTATGGAGAATGAGAGGATTCAAAACTGTCCGAACACTTTCTGGCATCAGCACTCTGGCGGCGCTGACTCCGAAAGCCGACGGGCCGAATGCGAATGCAAATGACATGAGCAACGACGAATTCTTCTATCAGTATTATGATGATCAGGGTTACACGTGGGAAGAAGAAGATGGGTACTCGTGGGAAGAAGAGGGCTTTGTCGAAGTCACAGAGAAGATCGATGAAGGCTTCGCTGAAGTCATCGAGAAGAAGGATGAAGACTTCAGCGAAGTCACGGAGGTGGTCGAAGAGGATGCAGGTTTTGATGAAGGTTTTGCGACTGTCGGCGAAGTGGTGGAGGAGGAGGGGGAGAAATCAGATTCGTCCGGAAAGGGCGGTAATAAATACGCAGGCTACGCGATGGAAAAGAAAATACTTAAAGCCATCGGTCTCAAAGACAAGTACATTCTGCAGAGAGATTTTGTGACAGAGACCTGGGCGACGAAAGATAAAGAAGCCAAGCGCGCCGTTGTCTACAACGCCATGATTTCAAACACTGTTGTTCAAGTTGGTCACTCAGGATCTCTGGCTGTCGATGATATGCTGCACGGCTTATAGGTTTCTTGCTATGTTGATGGTTCGAGATATCCGTCATACAGCACTTCTGATCGTCTCTTCCGCTTTCTCGGGGCTCTGTTGGAAGGAGGCCTGGAGATGGACAAACTCGTGCATACGGATACAGTTTACCTGTTGATAGAGAAGATTTTAGGTCAGAAGATGAACGGCCGTGATTCATGGCTCGTGTCGGAAACGGTTGCTAACATGAATTATGTAAGGCTCAAGTGCACGCTTAGCTGTCGTGTGATGTTGATCTCTTTGCGTTGTGTGTAGGAGGCACATCGTCAGCTTTCTCGATACACTGGTGTGGCATTGCTGAAGGCGACTGCCCGATTAACGATCCTGGCGCAGACCGATCTGTGTGGAAAAGCAGCAGACTTGCGGACAGGGTATCTCGGTTTTGCGATTTACTCAAGGAGGACATCCAAACATGAACTTCAAGAGAGAATGGAAGCTGTCGAGATTCCAGACATTGCTTCAATCATGCAGCAAAGCATTCCGCAGAGCAATGAGGGGGAGGTCAACGTAGAGGAAGGGAATACCGTTTTAGGTGTGCCCTATATCGAATCACGGTCACACGAATTGTTATTTGTCGGTATCCTTATCGTGCTGCTTGTCTTCACGACATGCGCCATCTGTATGTGGCGCAATCGCCGCAAGTGATTCTGTCAAACACACCATGACGTTGCTTTTCCCTTCTCAACTATCCAACAGCATTGACCCAAGATAATTAGCCCATCAATTCGAATATACATCTTCACCTCGATGAGGGTGACGAATTTTGATAAGTGGATAAGCCTCACTCACTCCCTTTGGCGAATCCTTTCACACAGATAGGAAGGAATAGTGTGATAAATGAAGAAGAAGAACAGCAACAACAACAACACCCTTTGAAGAATATTAATGTTATGGACGACGTATTGTGTGTAAGAGTCGCTCGCAGTTCAAATTCCAGTTGCTTGCCGCATTAAAAGCATATGGATGATATTTGTTTGTCCCTCGCATGCGTGCATTGGTTTCTCTCTGAATTTATTTGGAGCCATACCGCCGCCAGCTCTACTCAAATTCTCTTCTTGCGTGAATCTACAAAAAGTAAATTCTCTGGTGCTTGTTGTGCGTTGTCTTCAATCCGATTAAATATTTCGAAGTCGGAGACATCTATATTACACCATGAAGGGGCATCGTGTTTGCTGAAGTCATGAACGTGCTCAACCAGCGTCTGCCATCGACGTTCGCACAAGTAGCCGGCGTGATAGACTTCGGTGTAGCCCATCTCTTCTGTCATTGATTGAAGGAATTCGAAGGGATTCTCCCATCCATGATGCTTCATTTTCCACGGCGAGTATTCGATGGCCACGATATCTGGATGAAAATGCCGAATGTAGTCCGTTCCGTTTATTGCGTCCCAAACGGACCATCCAGTATAACCGACTCGGAGTGCAGCCACCTGCATGGTACAATCGGCAACGGTTGCATTCTGCGCCTCTTCTTCCGAAACAGAAGGCTCTTTGTCATTCATTGTATCATTGGTTTCACCCTTGGGCTTCGTACAAAGAGATCGCGAGGCATTTTTGAAGTCATTGACATTTGTGTAGAGTTGGAGGATCTCTTCAAAGCCATTGGCGTGGATGCTCATGTTGAAAGGCTCGATATTTGAATCTGTTAGTTCGAGTGCGACAACAGGGTGATGACGGCTGGCGGCGGCCAGAGAGAAGAAACCCAGCCCCGCACCGATGTCCAGCAATCCCAGATGCATGTCAGATTCTCCCAGTGATCCAGCCAAGACATCGACAAGCCGTGGACGACGGGGTACTAGACTGCCAGCTTGCCACATGCCCCATCGCGTTATCCTAGAGCTGACATCCGAATCAGCAACGTAAGCTCCGTGTTCAGCTCCGTGAACAATAACAGTGAATGTCGGCGTAAACGATGCACTAACTGGAAAGTAGGACAGAGAGATTGGCTTGACGGGTTGTATCCACGAAAACTGCTCAAGTTTTAGAAAGGACTGCAAAATCTTCAGTTCCTTTGGATATCCCCAGTTGTTTGTTTTCCAAGATCCAAAGAAATGATGCCTGATCAAGATCCCTGGCGAATCTGGCATGATCCCGTCCTTTCCGGACGGATGCGAACCGAAAGCCGCTTGAGGCAGAATACGTATACTGTGAGGCTGATCTGTCGGCGTGACATATCTCAAGACGACATCAGTAAAGACGCCGGGTCCCGTCTTCTCCAAAGTATCGTAGTTATTGTTCACAACAGGTTCATGTTTTTTGGCCTTGCTGACAATGAAGTCGCAAATCTCTCTGAGTGCCGGATGTCCAGGTACGGCAGCAAAGATCCATTGAAGCACTTGACGCCGCCGTACAAAGTGTCGTGGAATAGCAGCCTTTTCGTCTTTTAAATCGCTTTCCCATCCGACAATCATCTCATCTTCCGCGTCAATCACATCGTCCATGGAGATCAGACATTCTGTGTCCAGATCTGCATAGATGCCTCCGTAACGCAAGATCACCATGTATCGGAAAAAGTCGGATCGTTCGACGCTCTTGGGCAGGGCATTGTATGTCTCGAGGTATTCTGGAAACTCCCGCTCGACGAATTCCAAACACTGGCTGTCGTTGTAGAAAGAGTAATGCCAGGTGGGATTCATGTGTCTCCACGATCGCACAAGCGGCACCATTTTTTCCGGGATTTGATCTGTCTTATATGTTTGATGAATGTACTGAGGAATCTTCTTTTTCGAGTCCAGCAACTGAGATGTTTCTTCGTTCTCTTCTTCGCAGTCATCACAGAGAAACACGTCGCATTCGAGTTCCTTGGCACTAAAGGTGGTCAGATTTCCGGAAGGAACAGCCTTATTGCGTTCCGGTGAGAATGAAGGCCAGGGATATAGATTTACGAATAGAAATAGGTAGAGTAGACTAGTCACAGCGACGATTCCGGCTATCCAGTGTAGACGGCTTTGCGCACAGATACGTCGCTTTCGCATTTCTTTTCCGGCAGACGATAGCACCACTGGTGACGACGCGACAGACGTTTGACTCGAGGGGGTGCTTGCAGACAAGAGCGGTGCGTCCGTATCTTCCGCGCGTCGAAGGGAAGACGAACGTCCGGTGATGCGCTCCATGAAAATTGTCAACGGTTCTCGGCAGAGGAAGTTGTCGTATCGTACGCAAACCCATGAACCCAATCACGTGTCTCATAGAAACGGATGGGACAGACAACAAAGAAGAGCATTCACCGAACATGTTTCCCAGACAGAAGCGATAGATAGATAGCACTCACTCATTGCTCAAGACTCGTCAAATCGACCCCCGTTCCAAGGCAATTGGCACAGGGCTGCTCCTGCTTTCCTTTGCACAGTGGACAGATACATATCACGGGGATGACTGCTTCTGCACGACGTGAGAATTCGAGGTATCCAGTGCCTACAGGAGATAGGCCTCATGAACGAAGTTTGAGTGGATATGGGACGCGACTGAGACAGACTTGACACGGCCTCGTCCCTTTCCCTCGACAGATGACGCAGAACTGCCCACGTTGACGCTAGGCGAAGGTGAGATGGGCCACTAAGGGCCAAAGTCTTACGGCGCGATGCACACGGACACTACGAACGGCAGTGGACCCGAGCTGTGAAGCCAGTCCGATTCCGCAAAGCGCTGCGAAACCGCAGGCCGACGTGAACCCTATACGTCGAAGCAACGGACGCATGTGTGGCATCTTTCGATTAATGTTGCTTTCTGTTGACATGTCCCTTGAAGTTTCTGCCTTTGCGTTTGATCGCATTGATCTTGCGTCTCTTCTTGGCCTGTGCCATTCTGCCTTTCAGCGGAAGAGCTTTCTTCTTGATCTTTTCTCTATTGCTCGATCCGCCCGTTTTGCGCTTCTTTATTTCGGCTTTGCTCGGACGCGTCTCTTCTTCACGGCCTCGTAGAATGGACAACATACGCTCTGTCTTGTTCGCTTTGCCTCGTTTCTTCCCCAACAGCTCCTGAAGACCATCTCACTCTCAGACAAGAACAATGAGAATGATGCCAGGAGAAAACCGTGGGATGGATGCTGGATTCTGCGAGATGTGTGCGGTTTTCTTGGTGTTTGAGGAGATCATCGGCATCCGCCTCAGCTGCTTCGATCAAGCGCGAACTGCGCTCTTCCCCTGGCGTTATACCAAACTTCTTGAGCTGATGCTTGACAGCTTCTTCACGTTTGAGCTCCTGCAGTCGGTGAAAATCGTCGTCTCCCAAAATCTCTGTCATCTCAATCAACGTCGTTCCTTTCTCCTCGGCACATTTTTTGGCCTCTCGTACAGCGGCACGCGGAGACCTGCGCTTGTCCAGGACCGCTTCGGAGGATTCGCTGTCGGACAGGGAAGAAGTCTCCACATCCGACATCACGTTGTCTGAATCCCTCGCCTCCGGCTCTTTCGCCTCTTCTGAAAGGGACACAGCACCTCCACGATGCTTCTTCTGTCTCAGCTGTGCCAATTGCTTCTTGAGTGATGTGAGGGAACTCGGATCTGCTTTTGGGTTCTCGCGTACGGATCCAGTCGATTCTCCCTTATCTTCGACTGAACTCCCGACCGACTCCCCATCCGAATCTGATTCCGAAGGCGTCGTTTCGTTGGATGTATGCATAGAGGTCGCTGCCACCTCTTCTCTGTCTTTCTGTAAGAGATCTGCTCCTTCCAGGCGTTCACAGATGTGTGTTCTCCCAAATTCTAGAGGCTTTGTTGCTGCGAACGGCACATCGGTTCTGCCTCTCTCTTTCTTTGGCAACATGTCTGGTGCGATATCCCGAAATAACGAGACCAGTCCCTTTGCAGATGCACGGACTTCGGCATCTCTGAACTTTCGATACAACACCAAGTCACTTAAGAGCTCGGCATTCATGATCAATGGTGCTCTGGCACACATTTCGCGGACGGTCTTGAGACCAATGGTGATGACTTCTGGTCGAGCATGATCGTGGATAAAACGATCAACCAACTGACGCAGAACTGCCTCGAGCGCATCGGGAGGGACCATTTCGTGTGCGCTCTCTACCAGAGCCGCCAGGACATTGAGGACATCTTTGCCGCCAGGAAAGAGATACTTCTGCAGGTAGGGATAGAAATTCAGCATCACCAATCGATGGACCGATATCATCCTCGAAAGGAGTTTAATGATGGCAAAGCGCGTCCGAGAAGTCACTCTTCCTGAACGGGCACGCGCAAACAGTGTCTCGGCAATCTTGTAGGGATCTTGTAGAAGCTGGATGGCAGCAAACTGTTCTGTGAGATGCTGTCGTCGCTGGCGAGCCTGTCGCATCAGTGTCATCTTCACCCGCTTCAGTTTCTTCATCTTTCTCTTCTTGGAAGCTCTTGTACCTTTCTTCTGTGCACTGCCGTCTCGGGACATGTCTTCGTGAAGGGTATGGAGAAAGAGGCGTCACCTGTAGATGTCTTCTGCACAGAGCTGCGCTTCTCGTTGAACGGCATTCTCTTCATCGTCGTTGTCTTCGTCCTCGCCATCTTTCAAATCGTAGCCCAGAAAGAATTTCACGGCTGCGTACATGACCGTTGTGTTTGGATGGTAAACGGCCGAGGCAATGACATTAGCTGTGTGGACATCTCTCCAAACCTACACCATCTCCATTCCTTCACACAACTCCGATCACTCTCTCTACCTGTCGTCTCCATAGATCTGTCAGTATGGCTAATGCCTTTTTGGCAATCAGCTCATTGCTATCCTTCAGAGTACCGAGCAGAAATCCCTTCATCTGGCGGTTCAGCTGGTGTTGGCCATGGGGATGACGATTAGATGTCTTGACATCGGCCACGATAAAAGCAAAGATCATTCGCCTCAAGGTCTTGTCTTTGCAGCCGAAGAGCCGAAAGAAGAGCGGGAGTATAGTCATCATGTCCACACATCGCCTTTGGCGCAATTGCATGAGACTCTGCACCATTGCTTTACGCAGAGACGGATCGAGCACTTCGTGATTTCTCTCCAAAAGTGTGAGAAGGTCTGTAAGAAAATGATGCGTGTCCTTTGGATAGGCGTCAGCCACCGACGCCACGAAACGCACGAGGGCCACGAAATCTCTGGCCGGTTCATCGGGTCGCGTCTGGAAGATCTTGAGCGATGCGTCGAAATGCCGCAGCTGAAGTAGAAACTCATCACGGTATCCCTCCGGATCAGCACGGATGCGTCTCTGCAGCGACGCGAAATCGGTCATCTCAAGCGCGTTAAAGCAGCAGATCGTATTTTGTTGGTGTCTTTCCGGATATGCCGACAACAGAGTACTTCTTTCCGATTTCGAAGGTGCCTTACTTAAGAACGCGGATGACAGATGGTAAAGGCCGATGCTGTAGGCACAACGATGCTTGACGGACTTCGGGTTCCGCGGACCGAACAGCGTCATCGAAGCGGCGGAAGGCGTCGTCATCGAAGTAAGCAGTGTTCTCTTCGGAAACGCGTCGACAATGATGCATGTCTCACTGTGTAGCTATTCGACCCGAAAAGCATCGGCGAGAATAACGAAGACGTCATCGTGGCACGGGGGCACGGAAGCCGAGATGCCCTGATACGCACCTCGGCAAAGCTTTTGCGTCTTCTCGGGTACAAAGGTAGAAAACGAATCCTGCAGCGCGACAAGAATGATCGCCGATGATCCAGGCGGAACAGAAGACCTGCCAGATTGGGACTACATGACGGAGAGGGAAGGGGAGGAGGTAAAAGAGTGAAACATGTTGGCAATAGTTAAGGACAAAGTGTGATTTTTGCAGGCAAAGTTCTACGGACCGTTCTCGCTGAAGGCCTTGCTGCAGTGGAGGGACTTCGACCCTCTGCAGTTGATGATGATCCGGAATCGTCCTTCTGGATTGTGGTTGCAGTACAACCATTTAGTGGAGATATGCGATCGGGCAGACGAGGCGTCATCCTCAGCTTCGAAACAGACACCGAATCTGGCAACCTCTTCATCGGCAGCTGCAGAGCCGACGGATCAAAGAACGCTCAGTGGACAATCGCTCGAAACGTCGTCTGCTGAACAGCATCTGACAGAAGAGGCGCCACGTCGTCATGGAGTGATCAACAATCACACTGCTGCATTGCATCCGCTGTTCCGTGCAGAGGAAACGAAGATGCGAACGGAAGTGTCGGATGGAGTGGATCGTTCTCCGGAGAGTTCGAGACAGAGACTTCCGCAGCCAGAGAAGTCGCCAGTCCCTTCAGTGTCTCAAACAACAGTCGTGCCCACACCAAAGCCAGTGCTCAGTCATCCAAGTCTGCCAGTTCCGATGGTGACAAGCGCCATGCACCATGCACCATCACGTATCGCCGTTTCTGAACCTGTCCCGAAGCCACTGACGACTTCTGTCCCAGTACCTGTCGCCGTTTCCGCAAAAGATGCTGTTCAAACTCCGATACCAGTAACTAGACCTGCAGCTCCAACAGTGCCTACTGCCACACCAGTACCAATTGTCCCAGTTCCGCGTCCTGTCATGACTTCAGATGCTTTCCGACATCTCGTCGAAAGTGTCAAGCATGATGCATTAAAACCGCCGCCAGCTGCACCAGCAGCAACGGTTCCAGTTTCACGTGCAGTTGTGACGCAAGATGCCAAGCAGCATCTCATTGATGCCGCCCCGAGGCCGCCATCCGCACCGACAGCAACTGCGACAGTTCCTCGTCCGATTGTGGTGCGCGATGCCAAACAGCATCTCATTGCTTCTGCTCTGAGACCGCTTTCTGCTTGTACAGCAGCAACGGTTCCAGTGCCGCATCCTGTCGTAACTCAAAATGCTATGCGACCACTAAAGACAGAATCCAAGAATGCCATGCCAGAATCCTTGCCAGTCGCTATGCTCAATGCCGCCATTCCAGATCAGCGTCCATTGCAGGACAGATTTCTGCAGTCTTCTTCAGTGATTAGCCAACCTGTTACAAGACCTCCAACGGTCTCCGGAACTGCTGGCCCAACACCTCATCCAATGATCCAGTCGAGTACCAGCGAATCACTTCCCAGCACCAGGGAAGAAAGTGGTCGCAGTCAAGCTCCCAGCGCATTGCCAATACGACTGTCATCTACTCAGGTGCCAGCCCCTGTAAAAGACGCACTCGTCTCTTCTGTTCCTCTGACAGCCTATGTCCAACACCCATTTGGTACAGCAGATAACGCCAAGATGTCATCCAGCACTGAATCGGAGACAGCAATGCAGATGCCGGAAATGGAGAGACCCAGTGCGATGCGACAACCCGTCCCCCTTGCAAATTTGGCTGCTCCTGTCACAACAACTGCCATTTCTGTATCCTCGTCAGAACGTGTGATACCGACAGAAAAAGGAAACGCGCCAGTTGGTACGAATAGTCCCAATCTGGAGCCCAGTGAGACCTCGGTTCGCCAGATCCCTCCGCCCGCTCGCCAAAACTCAGCATCCAGCGCCATGACGATCGATTCTGTCCCGGTTTACATGGAGACGGAAAACCTGTCGGCGGAACCAGACACGCCCAACGGAGACAATGTGGTGGTACCAATGGCATCGACCTCAGCTCTCTCTTCCAGATCTATCAGAGATAACCACTCACCGAGATTTCTTTCCAGAAGTTCAACGAGCATGGGCACTTCAATTCTGCCTGAACCTATTGTTGCTGAACACAGCACAAGACCTTCCTACTCTCGGCGAATGGCAAATGACAGAAACGTCACGGGTTCTCCGATGGGAGAACGTCGAACCCCGTCCCGTTCGCCAAGACCTATGGGACCGAGCAGTTCCCGTGTTCCGATGCGAGGCCGCGGCCAGCAACAGATTGCACGTGGGTGGGGAAACAGAATGCCATCTGCTGGCAGAGAAACGCAATATGGCACTGGCTACGGACTGCGGAGATCGAATGCCAGTCGGCCCGTTGACCCTCCGTCCCTGGATCCCTTTGTCAACGAACTGCTTAGACAGATCGTCCGAGCGCCATCGATGACAGATTCCGAACGTGTTTGGGAAGGGCTCATTGAAAGAGCACAAGCATATCTGAAAGAAGGGTTCTCAGGAGTGATGGAGTACACGATGACATCCACCTTCGGAACGTTATGGTTGGAGGCCATCAAGATCAAGCCGCCATGGCTGGCTAAAGATCTGCTAGAGCTTTTTACCTTTCATCGAAGAGTCCTCTTCGCCCAACTGGTCAGTCGACAACTGATGGAGCTTATTCAGCATTTCAAAGACTTTCTCAGAGATGTCCTCAAAGAACAGCAATCGGCTGAACACGCGCTTAAAGTCATCAGCCTGACGAAAGAAGTGTTTGGGATGTATCGCTTCGAACGTCTAAAAGACATGCCAGGCCCAAGCATCGGACTGATCGTGGAGAATGCCATTACCTTTGACGAAGCCAACAGGGCATTGCAGAAAGGAAAGGCAGATGTTCAGTTACTCTTTGATGAATGTGTGCACGAAATCCAGTCTCGCATCGATGGAGTGCGCACTTCTCAACTTGTGCGCAGCTCTGGACGCGGAAGGATGAGTGTCCAAGGTCGTTCACCCGGAAGAGGGTACAGTGCACGGGCATCACGGCTAGATTCTACGCCGCCGGCGGGCAACAAATCGTCCATACAGGACGCGCATACGGCGACACCTTCCAGTTCATCACAGCCGCCAGAGATAGGAAATCCAACGACATCTGCCGGAGGGGAAGCTATGGCCTGGATCCGAAATCTCATGATGACAGTGGCTGGCAATTCATCAAGTGGATATGAGATGCTGAAGTTTGTGCAGTCTATGGTGGAGATTCTGGTGCGTGATACACATACCTCTGCTTCTGTCATCGCTGCCAATCCCAACAGAGTCTCTGTCCTCAATCGCGTTCTTCAGACTGTTTACCAGATTCTTATGGCGTTGATCGAGATGCACCGCGAGAAGGAGGAGAAAGTCGACACCGTCCACACAGCCAAGACAGTCTTGACTGGAATGAAAGACTTTATCACGCTAGTGCGCCTGGATGCTCATCGCTTCTGCAGAAAACTGCAGATGCCAGACGAACGTTTCCTGGATGAGTTCAAAGGGAAGCTTACTGGAGGAAAAGAACACCCTCTCCTGCAGATGGTTTCAGTTTTTGATCAGAATTACCGAGCCCTGTACAGCGTTGTGACGCAGAACTAGATTGCGGACCTTCTTTTGACGAAATGCTTAAGGGGTATGTGAGATGTGCATCAACAACGCAACGTTAAATGTGTGAGACATGTCCATTCAGAAGATGAAAGGTGCTTCAGCGTTTCGTATTCAAACTCGCGGGCAAAGCAATCGATCAGCTTCGCATCAACTTCTTCCAGACATGCCGGCTCTTCGATCTCTGCATTCAGGTTTGTTACCTTCTACACACACATATTCAGGTAACGCCATAAATGCCGTCTACGGCGTGGTTATGGACCTTGTTATCGTGCCCGCACGGTATGATATTGGCGTAATGACTCAGATCTGTCTTCACATTGAAAGCGATGCCGTGAGAACTGCACATCATGACACGGTACTCCTTAGCATCTGCGTTTCTGTCTCTGACCTGATGCCTCTCGAGATGCGCACGCCGATCGCTCCAATCTTCTTTTCATCAATCCACACGCCCGTCCTGTCTTTGATCTGTCCTTTGGCAGAGAGGCCGTATTGGGAGACGAGGTGGATCATGACATTCTCGAGTTTTTCCACAAACCGACGAGCGCCCAATCTCTTCTCTCTTAGATGAAGGATGGGATACAGCACCAACTGCCCTGGTCCGTGGTATGTCACTTCGCCTCCCCGATCGACCCACTCCACATCAAATCCTCCCGATCTCAATTCCTCCAGAGCGAGATCGTCTGAGATCACATCGAACAAAATCACACTTCTATGGGTTTGAAAAAATGTCGCTCATTTCCTCTCTTACCCACGGTGTACACGGGTTGGTACTGATACAGCAATGGATGTGTGAACAAAAATGGCTGGCGGCTGCGCACCTGCAACGTCAGGAGAGTGTCAGGTATTTTGGCAGCGCTCCGCAGCTCATGAAGCTGTTTCTGCACTTTGAGAAATGCACTGTACTTCTGGAGGGCGGTGCCTAATCGAAAAACCTGCAGCAATGACATGCGTTTGGCTCATTCAACGATGGAAGACGCAGATGTCTTAACACCGTTCCTGCAATCCTGTCCGGAGCCGGCTGCCGAAGAGATCGAACGTCTCGAAGTCTTTCTATCAAAGCATTCGGCTCACGACGGCACTCTTCTGCGTCCTGTCGTCGTCCTGACATCTGGCGGAACGACCGTCCCCCTCGAAAGACGCTGTGTGCGTTTCATCGACAATTTCACCACAGGGTCGCGTGGCGCCCTCTCTGCCGAGGAGTTTCTCAAACGTGGCTATGCGGTGCTCTTCTTGACGCGAGATCAGTCCTACCAACCCTTTGGTATGGAGCTCGGAGACGATACCCCTGTCGAAGTGCTAAATAAGTTTCTCACAAGCGATGAAAAGGATGTGTACATTCGAGAGAGCACCAAAGGACAGCTGCACACTCTGTTGGAACGATGTGTGACAGCAAGAGAGCAGGGATTGTTACACGTCATCAAATTCAAGACCATCTTTGACTATATGAAAGATCTGGAATGGATTTCGAAGACCTTGGGAAAGTATGGGTCATCTGTGCTGTTCTATCTGGCAGCAGCGGTATCAGATTTCTACATTCCGTGGGAGGAGATGCTAGAGCACAAGATTCAGAGCTCCCAAGGACAATTGCAGTTGCATCTTCATGGAGTGCCCAAAGCGCTGGGCGTTCTGCGTCATACGTGGGCCCCTGATGCTTTCATTGTGTCCTTTAAGTTGGAGACAGACGAAGAGATTCTCATCACGAAAGCAAAAGGGGCGATCGAGAATTACGGTGTCCATGCTGTTGTGGCGAATCTGCTGCACAATCGCAAGACGCGTGTTCTGGTGCTCAAAGGGGGGAAGGAGATGGATGACGGTCACATCAAGATCATTCAGAAAGAGCCACAAGATATGAAGTGCATCGAAGCGCCTCTGGTTGAGCACGTCACACAGATGCACAAAGAGTTCTTAAAGGAAACAAAGGCCTCTTAGTTCAAACCGGAGGCATTGAGGATACTTTCGGAGACAATTTCTGTGGCCTGTGTAACAGAAGAGTGACATTTTTGAACAAATGGAAATTAAAAGAGTGACCTCGGCGTAACGATCGAAGCAGTGAGAAATGCACTTCTGCTCACTGCTGCCTAGACTCGTCCCCGGTCGTGAAACGCATCTCTCGAAGCATGTATTTCGAATGGTCTGCCACACAGCACTCAGATGTGCGGGAGAGTCTGTGGGATGATGACCTCATAGAACTCTTGTAGAAAAGCCATTTGCAGCTCCGTCTTGACCTGGATACCCAACCGACGAGATCTGGGGATCTCGCCTGGCAGATGATTGGATGACCTGTTCGAGCATCCGAGATTCGTCCAGCTGAGGAGAACTCCCCGATTCGTAGGGCGTTTGACTCATCGTTGTCGTCTAGTGTGTGGCGTCGTTTTCTTAGAAATAGAATGCCGGTGCGCGCACCGGCAGTGCGCCTTTAAGGATCTCCACGTATGCGCGCTCATCAACAGCACCCTCGCGACATGCACTTCGCCGGACGCAGTCTCGTTTCGACACATAGATACCTCGGGCATCGCTCCTGGCAACGTGGACGGCCTTTGCGTTCACGTCGATGGACAACGCATCACGCGCAACCTGAATCCGTCGCCCTTCGGAGCGCTCAACCAACGGCCTTAAGCACCTGGAACAAACTGCCCATGATTATGGGAGGTCTCTTTTGCGGCATGGGTCTCTTTACAGTCTCTTCTTCACGTTTCAGAACAACAAGCGAGGCAGAAGTGACACAAGATGTCGTTTCATGGCACGAGTCCTTCGCCCGCAATGCCGCTCTTGTAAAAGTACCTTCACCTCGCAGCGTGCTCAGCGCATCGCCTCTCACAAAAAACCTCATCCAGCAAGACAATCTGGTACGTCAGCTTCCCCTTCACTTCCATCGCATCTCATGTTTCAAATAGTTCGACAAAATGATGGAGGTCGAAATGGTAAAAGACATTCACTATTACTATGACCCCAGAAAGAAAGAGTTCCATTCCATTGTTCACCTCGGAAAGTGCGAGACCATCTGTATCTGTGCACGACTGCCGGCAGCGGTTCTGTTGCAGAGAGGTGTGCGGTTACCCATACACCGTCCACGGTGGTCTCACCGCTGCGATCGTGGATGAGACGTTCGGGGGATTGATGTTCAACATCTGGCGTTCAGGAGATTTAGGATTCTCATTGCCTGCGGTTACGGCTCGATTGGAAGTGGACTACTGCAATCGTCTGCCACAGAATTCCGTCGTCCGATGCCGGACTAAACTTGAAGAGCTCGGCAAGAGAGAGGGACGGTCATTCTGGATGGAAGCTGAACTCTGTGATCAGTCGGGCGCCATCACCTATGCAACGGCTCGTGCTTGTTTTGTCTCTCCCAGTTGGAGCAGATCCGCGATCAAATGGATCAAAGGCATCACGGGAAACTGAATGCATGGATGGTCGACATTTGATGATTCTTTATTCTGTTATGAATGACTGGCGTTGCCTCATTGTGTCATCCGTCGCATCGGATAACGGGAACAGACGGTTGGGTTTATTCGCATCTCCAATGGCTACCGCTGCGGCACTCGATCGATCGGACACCGCGTCGATGCGAACAGCCGAAGAGAAAACGCGATTTCAAGCCGAACGTACTGCATCGCTCCGCCGCCTTCTCGGCCCGGAACTCGACACCATTGAACAGAAACTCATAAAAAGTGTCGAAATGCCGAGTGGCCATTTCATGCAGCAGCATTTCGCTGCCTTAGGTGGTGAGTTTCGTGGGGATGAGAGTTTGGATGATGCTTATCTACGTCGTTGGCTTCGTGCGCGTTACTGGGATGTGGATAATACAGCCCAATCGATCCAGGATCATGCCACATGGCGTCTAACATACTGTCCACATCATGGACGCATCCAACCCGTCCATATCCCTTCCCCATAACCAAAGCGTCATGATTTGACCTGCAGGAGGACATTAAAAATGAGTTGGCAACGGGGAAGATGTGTTTGCAAGGATTGGATCGTAAAGGACGGGCTGTGCTGCTCGTCCTCGCTGCACGTCATAGTATGTTCGTGCGGGATGCAGAGGAGGTCGAGCGTCTCCTGTGCTATGCCATCGATCGACAACTGGATCTGGCCGATGTCCAGCTGAATCCCCAGCGCAAGACATGTGTGCTGTTTGATTTGACAGGCATTGGTGTGTCCACTCTGGATGTGACGGTTATGCATCAAGTCTATACGATGCTGTCGGGGCATTTTGTGGAAAGACTGGGAAAGCTGTTCCTCTTCAATGCCCCAATGATCTTCTGGGCGACATGGAGCGGATTTTCATCCATCATTCCTAAAGCATCGCTAGATCGAATTGAGTTCATTGATCCGAGCGATTTGACATCATTGCATGCTGAAATTCCTTTAGACATTTTGCCGGAGCCTTATGAAGGCACAGGCACCTACATTCCCATTCAAGACTACAGCCGATGCTGATCGTGTTGTGTGTCGCTTTGTCATTCATGCGTAACGACGGAACACTTCTTACACAACAGAATGTGAGACGATATTCAAAATTGCAATATCATCATCGATCTTCTTCTCAAACGACTGCGTGCAATTAAAAAGGAAGCGCTCGGAATTCGTCTTCCTCTGGACCACCCAACGCTTTCCTCGCTTCCGTGAAGAAAGGCCACAGAGAAGCTATCACGATGGCCAGTGTCACTTCTCCGCCCACTTTAGATGTGTAGACTGTATGGAATAGACGTGAATGAGTGAGAAAGAGTGATGTTACGTATGGTACTGTTGTTGTTGAAGGGATCGGCCAGGTGGTCTTTGAAGCATGCGATGGGACCTTTGCCCGTCACGGCTGCTTGTGAGCAGAATCCCAGAAAGGCTAACATCGCCAATCGTCCGTTCTTCAGTTCCTTCACTTTCATTTCGTCCGATTTCATTCCGGCGGGATCGAAAGGAGCGAAACCGAGCAGACCACACTACGTCTCACACTTTTCACTCAATGCTACGACGAAGAGATCGCTCACTTCGCCCGTTGCTTTGAAGATTTGGTATCGCTTGTATTCGAGAGCACCCATGATCACGACCTCAAAGATGATCAGGATGCTCAACGGAAAGGGCAGATCCACCTGGACATGGTGTTGAGCAAGAATGTGTGAGATAATGTGTGACCTTAGCGCCTGCTTCCCAAAAGTTAGGCCCTCCTGCTGCTTCGACCAAGAGAATGCCGGGAACAGCCATCATCGCCCAACGACCATTCATCAACTCTGCCTCACGATACCACGGCAAAGCTTCTTTGTTGGCACCCAGAGACAGCGGATCAAACCCATAGTCTCCCGCTAAAGCAGAGGGGCTGCCCTCGAGAACAGCGTACATGTCGAGCGGCGCTTTACCCATGGAGCCATCGAGGTGGGCGGGAGGCTTTGCTCCTGGGTACCACAGGATACGATTACTGGCCCGAACGGAGACAGTTCGCGTCGCAGTCGAGGTCTTCGTGAACTTCGACACGAGCGAACGGCCCGAGAGAGACGTAGAGACGGAGGACATCATCGACGTTATCTTCTCGAGACCGAAAAGGCGAAAAACGAAAGAATAGACGGAAGTGCGTGGACAAGCGGGGGGCGATCTTTAGATCCAGAAAGTCGAGATCGATCATCGGTGCGCGCACCGGCAAAAAAGAAGAGTCTTCTCCCACAGCATTTCGAAAAGGAACGAGTCAGCCGGTATGGCGCACCCGGCGGTGAGGAATGATCTTCTTGAACTCTTCTTGCTGCTTCATAGCTTCGCAGATCTGCCAGATGTAGGCTTCGTATTTTGGCGTGCGTTTGCATGTAGCATGCAGAAAGGCCAATGAAGCCAAAGAAATCCTCGGAATCCTACAGGCTCTGCTCATTGGACACACCATCAGAATAGAGAGAAAAAGTGTGACCTTGAGTTTCTCTTTTGAGCAGGGATCGTTCGGATCATCTTCTCTGCTGCAATGCTCCATTGGAGAAAGACTTCGATGGCCCAGTCGACTCGTTGCAGCGTACAGCTTGATTCGATGAGCAGTTCGAAGACTTGGCAGACGTCCTTTGCCAGAAGCATGATACCGGATGCGTTGTTTAGGATCGAAATCTGACGGAAGACGTACATGGCCGTCTGCAACTGACTCTTCTGCACTAGACCGACGATCAAGAAACCCAAAGACGTCACTTTGGGCAAGGCACTGTATGCAATACGCTCTTTGCGGCGCGAAACAGTCGGGTGCCACTCACGATTGATATGGGATGGGTCAATGGATGGCAGCCCTGCCCTTTCAAACATATTGTTGGTCACTCGAATCGCCGCCAGCACCTCTCCTGCTTTGCTCAATGACTTGATCAAGGCAGATGCTGCCTCCACACGCACAAAGTGCCGTCGAGCCGTCATCTCTTTGTAGAGAACGAAGGCGTGTTGACTGTCTGACTCACGGCAGCAAGCGAGTATCAAGCAATTGAGTGTTTCGGCGCTTGGCGCCATCGATCGGTGTTTCATCATCCTCAACAGCACCAAAGATCGTGGCAGGTATTCGACGGCCAATGCTCTTGTCATAGAATTCATGGTCTCCTCGGCAATGTCGCCGTGTTTGCGAACAAGCACCTTGATGAGGTCAAGGGCATCGTCCAAACGGCCGACTTCCGTGCACATGCCGATCAAGACATTGTGGCATTGGTCAGATGGACTGACGCTGTATAGGCATGCTTCTCTATACAAGGCAAAGGCACCATCGACATTCTCTGTCGCTCGAAAGGCTTCGAACAGACAGCCATACGTCACAACTGTCGGTCGTATCTTCTCCCGTTTGAGGCGCTGGAACAGATCGAAAGCCAGATTGAGATTGGGTTCGGAGCCGTCTTTGACACAGGTATCGATGGCCGATGTGTAGCATTCCACTGTCGGCGCCAGTCCCTTCTCTCGCATCTCCTCCAGCAAGGTCATAGAACCTGCGACATCTCTTCGATCGGCACAATGGCTCAGCAGAATGGAGTAGGTCGTGCTGTCCATTGAACAGTCCGCCATCTGCATGTCTTTTAACACGTTCTGAATCTTAGGTGCGTCATCTGCCGTGCTCAGAGATGCGAGAACCGAGTTGTAGGTAATGCGATCGGGAGAGGGTCCGTGTTGCTGCATGGATGCATACGTGCCCAACGCTTCTCCTGCGTTTCTCGTTTCTGCATAGAAATGCAGCAAAGAGTTGAATGCCCAACGCATGGTGTCTTCTGCTGATGTCTTGTCTCTCATCGCCAGCCAACTCCCTTTCAATTCGTAAACAATCTGCGAAACAAATCGCCATCCCCTTTGTTTCAACGTCATTGCCCCACAGGCGTTGATGATCGCCGAGTAGACATATCCATTCGGTTCCACGCCATCACTCTTGATCATTTTCCATACGTCCTTTGCTCTCTGCGGTATCTTCTGCCGACAACAGAACTTGATCAGTGCACAGTAGACTTTGTTTCCCGGACACGTCTCTTGACGAAATTCGCTGACGGTGGAGAAAACGAACTGCAGATGCTCGGCATCGAGTTTCTGCAGAGAGAAGGCGCTGATCATAGCACTCAGTATGTGTTGATTCATGGGAAGCTCGTGTTGCTTCATCGAAGAGATCATCTCGATCAACCACTCCACATCCACAGAGGCCGTCTTCTTTGTAATACAGTCGAAGAGAATGGTGAAGGTATGTGGCATTGGCTTCAACTCTTTCGACTGCAGTTCGGTATAGAGTTCTCGAAATCTGTCAAAGTTCCCTCGATTGCCCCATGCACGCAGTATGGCAACGTAGGATATGGCATCCGCTTTCATCCCACTCCTCTTCAACTTTTCCCATATCTCTTCTGCCTTTCCAACATTGCCAGTGCGCGCATAAGCATCTATCATGGTATTGTAGACGTAGATACTGTCCTCCCCTGCTTCTACCGCCGTATCAAACACGGATCGCGCTTCTTTCAGTCGACCCAGTCTGCTGAGTGCAATGATGTGGGCATTGTATATATACGCATCTGGAGTATTCTCCGGACTCGCTTGCAGATCTATGAGATCGCAGATATACTGATACTGTCCCAGCCTCAGGCATTTTTTCAGTGCCGTACCAAACAGATATCGATTTGACGGGAATCGTCGAAAGAAGGCAAAGACGAGATCACTGCGTCGCATTTTGAGACACTCGTTCAGAAAGATCTTCGGTTTTTCATCCATCTCATGTATGGAAGACGAAGGATCCGGGGAATAGGGATCATCGATCTTCTGTCGCGAAGTCAAAAGCTCCAGCATTAAATTCCATGACGCGTCCAGATTTCTCTCCGCCAGCGCCCTGTCCAATGGGTTTGTAGAAACATTGTATTGTCCTGGCTCCTCTTGAACAAGAGGCGATGCTTGATTAGAAAGACGACGATTTGAAAAGGATTGTCGCGTTCCCCTGCGAACAGGTCGCTCTCGGTAGCAGTAGAGCTGCTTCGACGCAACACGCATCCAACGATGCCCTTGCCATGACCCTAAACGCGAACGTTGCATGCTGTCCTCAAACGCACATCAATCCGTTCATCGAAAAACGAATGCATCGCGTATGCATAACACGGACGCCTTTGCCAAGAACAACATGTAAACGGTACACGCGACACCACTGTCCCTGATTTGTGGCTATCAGGCGTCTCTCCACGGTCTATGCATCGACAACATGAGGTGGATGGATGTGAACGAAAGAGCATCGCGATCTGAGTTCTTTGACGGCCAAGGGTGTGCGCGTGCGTTATTTCGAGGCGTTTGAATTGGCGGGTCCGTTGAAAGAGACATCTCGTCCAGTCTTCTATACACATACACTCTGTCCTTATGCCCATCGCGTCTGGATGACATTGTTGGAGAAAGCAAGCGGCCACTGCTGTTCGCTCTGAACGTAAACGAAGGGACAGGAAGTGGATCACGATGTGGTGCATGTTGATTTGCGTGCAAAGCCTGCTTGGTATCGGAAGGTTCATCCAATGGGTTTGGTTCCGGCGCTCCAGCACCGAGAAGAGATGCACATAGAGAGTCTTGATATCTGCAAGTGGATGAAAAAGCGGATTACTGAGACGCGACAAGCTGTGATGCTTCTGATATAGTTATATCGACGGGGCATTCGGTGGTCCGCCCTTAATGCCTTCGGATGAAGAACAGAGGAGAAGAACGCGTCATCTGCTCCAGAGAACAGATGCGGTGAGGTCTTGCCTCTCGGAGCAAACGGTCGATGTCTGTGAACAGATCGTGCAAGATGGGCTGAGATGCGTCGGCGGTTCTGATGGACCATGGGCCATCGGTGCCGATGCCAGCTTCAATCGAGAGGGCAGTGTGATCAACGAGCAACTGGGAAAACGGAGTCCGACAATGGCATCACACGATGGACCCTTTCTCACAGGCCCGACTGTGACAACGGTGAGGAACGAATGCTGTAACTCTTGCCTGAAGGTACCATTAGGCAGATCTGATGCTCTTCCCTTTTCTGTGGAGATTTGTTTTGGTCGAAGAGCATCTCAGAAACCACTTCTTCGATTGGAGGAGTCCTATGGGGATTTGGCTGGTAAGAGAACAAAAACCTCGTTCCAGTGGATATCATACGGGAGGGAGCATTGTATTTCTGCAGAGCACCATGTGTGGTCGCCTGTCGGGCAAAATCTCAAATCCAGACACATCACTGCTCGTCGCAGCATACAAGAAACATAAGAGATTGGATTTCTTTGACTACGAAACCTATCACATTGATCAGCTGCATCCGCACTTATGACGCACTCAAAGATGACGTTGATGGCATTCCGTTTGCACGGCGCGTCAAAATCCGGTAAGGGTGACGCAAGCAACACCGTCAAAAATGTCTTCCAAACATTCGAGTCGATTGACAATGCCTGTTGCGTGATATTTGGACGCATTCCATTGTTCTCTCCTCCACAACAACGACGACAAGAAAGCGCGTTATTGTCATTTAAAGCAACGAGCAATTCATTCTAGCAAACTCCAAAAATGGCGTCAACTGCTCTGTCTACAAAGCTGACATGGCAACGCCGAAGATGTCTGAGTGCACCATTCTAAAACGGCGAAATTCTCAGAGAGTGATGCGAAGATTCTAAAGTGATATCGATAGGAATTACACCATCGATCAAAGCGGAAGCATCACATGCGCGCACGTGTTTTGTAAATTGCGACAGGGCCTTCATCGACTAAGGCCACCAATCATCCTTTGCATTCGAAACTCAGCGTTCCGTTCAGTGTGATCTGTCGAGGTCGCCTTTGGTCGAATGACTGGAGGCGGTGCAGCCACAAACAGTCAATCGCTTGGAATGACGTTTCTTTCATTGACGCGTGGTCTTGACCTGACGGCGGACCATGCGAACAACGATACTGCCATGCAGCTCAAGGGCTGGCGGTTTCCTTCGAGTCGACAGCACTTATGGGATCGCAATGCGATCAGCGAACGCTTTTCGCTACGACCAACAGTAAATTCAGACCGATCTGCTGACGCATTCTGTCGATGCCTCTCTTGCAACAGCTCTTCTTCCCGGAAACGACACTCTCCCTTGGCGCGCTGAACGAAATCTGCCAGGCGAACGATACAGCGTCGGTCGAAATGACAGCGACGTGGAGATCAGTGGAGAACGGAGTGTTGGAACTTCGCATCGACACCTCTGCGGATGCACCGTGTCGATCAGCAGGTACCATCCATCTCCTCCTCGACAGCCACAGTGTGATGATACCCCAGATCTCATTCTTTGTCACTGCTCGGCGTCGGAACGCGACGATGAAATCGACAAAACGGCGAAAAGACTCGCCAGCCGCCTCCAGCGATTCTATTCGGATCTGACGGCATCTTCGGACGCTTCCGTTTTATTTCCACTTGTCTTCTCCTTTCATCGATTGAGAACGAGCAAGGAGAGCATTTTGGAGGGGTTCATCGCATGTCCCGACGGCGCTGTCCATCTGACGCCCATTCGAATGAAGAGTCTCGTCGACACGCCACTCGCGTCGTCCCTTCGCTCTGAGATGCGATCGAATAGAGAGCAACGTCCTCAGGTAACTCGGGGCAATGCATGTACCGTTAGGACGATGGTGTGGAAGGCAGGGTACTTGTCCATGGACACCTGCCGACGGTTGATTCTGTTGATTTCGGATGACGCCAAGGTATGCTCTATGACGCTGGTAGGTATCTGGCTGAGTGGTCTCTCCAACATCCATGACTGTACAACCGTCGCAGCGTGTCTGCGATTTCACGAGACCGTGAGCATTCGGGACAAAGCGACAGTCGATCGAGCGTTTTTGGTGCTGTTCTATGAGCGTGGTTCTTATGCTCCTAAGCTCTATGAGTGTCAAGTGGACGGCACAGAGGCAAAACAGAGTCCGTTGTTGTATTCCTGTCGAGTGCTCGGGAGAAAATCTTCTGGGCGAACGGACGTCAGGATCAAGTGGAAGCTCGAAACGATCCAAGAGAAGAGAACACTTGCCTCATCTCAATGGTGCAGTCATACATCATCGACGGATGGATCTGCTGCCGAGAGCATCATGGATTCTGCCATGCAGCACCGAAAGGAACTCGACGAGGATACACCATTCAGCCACACATGCCAAAGAGAAACGCGCCTCAAGAGAACGAGAAACGGAGATCAGATTCCTTCGACGCATACAACGGCAAACAGAGAAGACGATCCAGAAGAGACAGAACCTTCGAAAGAAAACCCCCATTCGTTGGTGTCGGATCTTTGTTCGGGAGAATTTATCGGCCATCGTCTGTCTCTCTGCTCCAACGAGGAACACTGTCAAGAGATGGTTTCGAATCCGAGACCCTCGCAGATACCTCTAGACAATGCACAATGGGAACCGGGCTGGTCTTTTCTTGAATGCATCAGTGCCTCTGATACACAGTCGCCGAAGGCAACGCCGGACGAGCTATGCAGCACATCTGTTGTAAAAGACAAGGAGATATGCCACGCCAAAGATGTGTCCTGTCAGACAGTGACCGAATGGCAACGGGAGACGACACATAGACAAAGGGAACTCGAACAAGAGGTGCTCGATCTGAAGAACAAGGTACGATGCGACACACATCTTTTCTAGTCGATCATCCCACAGTTCCCATATCCATAGGTGCTGATGCTCGAGGATCAGATCGAAGGACTATGGATGCATCGACGACAGCTAGCTTCGTTGCCATTGCCATCGAATGCGCCGCTCCCCATCTCTGGAGAACCAACGGAACCCAGCACAAATGCATTGGCGCTCGTGGCTGTGAGTGAAGTTCGCGATGCAACGGCCAGTCCGGCCGAACCACAGGAAAGGGTTCCGGATCCACCCATCGTCTGCGGGGGATCAGTGGTGGCAGTAGAGGAGACCTTTCTGACGCCGATAGAGAATGCGACGGGTCGATTCGCCACTCCCGGATTACTGGACCTTCCACTTCCTTTTCTTTCCTGTTCTTTTATGGATCTCCCTTTGCCAGATTTTGATACACACGATTCTGAACTAGAAATGCTCTCCAGGAAGTATCTGGGGACAGGAGGATTTTCTTCACATGACAACAGTTTCAACGAGTTCGCATGAATCTATAGGAATCTGTGAGTGCTTTGTCTTCTCATGGAACACTTTTAGTGAACATCTTCCGGCCTCACACGCTTCTGTGTTAAGAAGCTCTCCATCGTATCGAATCTCGAGGATCTGCTTTTCAAAGTAGGCACCTTCTGCAGGTCCTGTTACCAAAAACGACACATGCGATACGTATCTTGGAAGATGCCACTTCTTCGCTCCCAGCGCGGATAGTAAACTTGCTAGGGTCTTGTCATGAGCTGAGAAAATCACTGTCTGCAGGACTGCGTGAACAAATACGTGTCTCTATTCAGTCACCAATGCCACACTGCTTACGTTCGTCATCAGCGAAAGGCTGAGGTGAGTATTTGCGGATGCCCCATCGGTTTTTAGTTTTTTGCAGGATTCCAGCAATCTGTGAGGTGATCTCTGTCAACAGCATGCCTCCAGCCAACCGGCCGTTTTCTGCCGAGAATCTGCAACACCATGCCCAAGTCCATAGGAATGTGTCATGGACAGACAGCGATTCTCACTCTTGTTGCCATTTCCACTCCACTGCCTTCTCCAGTGAAGAAAGCACCTTCGTCGAGTTTTTGTAGATGGGAGAAAAGTGCATTCCGGCGTGAACCATCGTCACACAATTGTCCCAGACTCTCTCCAAAACATGCAGATCTAGTTTCTGACAGTCCTGTTCTATCCTCTCATCCCCATCCATCCTTCTCGCCATCCGATCCATGCAAACCTCATCTCCGCCCACAATCTGCAAACAGGTCACACTTTGCTACAATGGATCCACACGTGAAGTTACACTTTGCGAAGGATTCCAAACTGACGAGCAAATCGCGACTCGATCTTCGATGCGTTCTGTGCCCCGTACACATCGGCGATCTTTTGACGGAAGCCTTTGCATCTCTCATACTGCATCATCATTCCAGCCTTCACACCAGACGAGCACCATCACCTTGCATCTAGCCAGACAGATGCTCACTTCTTTGTTATTATTTTGAATGATGCGCACATCTGGCAGAGAACCATTCCATCGCAGTTGTTTGGGGATTCCCAGACATTCTTGCAGACAGGCGTAGGAGGCAGGAACGTGCGGAATGCGACAGTCATCGGCACTTAGTTCATCGACCATCACTTCTGTGCTGCCATACACAAATCCCAACAC
The DNA here is from genome assembly GCA_965230195.1 of Putridiphycobacter sp. Classification (GTDB taxonomy): domain Bacteria; phylum Bacteroidota; class Bacteroidia; order Flavobacteriales_D; family Crocinitomicaceae; genus Putridiphycobacter. The sequence continues at coordinate 886,137 of OZ245997.1, read as the reverse complement.
CATTGCTCTGGCCGTCTCCGTCGTCCGATCCAGAAACGTGCTGAAAATCTTGAAATCCAGTAATCTTCTCCGTATCGATGTCGCCTCGCCAAAGTACTGACTCCTCAACTGAGTACCCAACTCGAATGCCTGTCATCATGCACACATTCCAACCAAACCATATGCTGTCAGGCTATCCACCTGATGCATTCCACGAAGAGAGAGCTGACCGAGGGGTACATCCCAGGTCACATTCTCAAAAGTGTAATGTTGCAGAGCACTTCTGGCACCTAACTAGGAACGCTCGCATCCTCTGACTGCACAGAATGCGGAATCACCTACCGTGTCTATTGATGATGACCAGTGCTTTCCGTATGTGCTGCTGCTGCTGGTCATCCACATCGAATGCGATGGTCTCGTTTGGCGGAGCGCGATGCCAGAAGAAGAACGCACAGAGCAGAAAGACAAGGCCCGTTAACAGAATCCGCTTCAGCGTTAATATCAACAGAAGGCGACGTTTCTTTCGCGATGGGGCGACCTTCGTAGCTTGCATGATAGACGGACTGTCGGTTGGAGAGGATTTCTAACCGGTACAATCTATTATCCGCCAAGTGAACGGTGCCTCTTGTCTTCTTCGTCGAGAGAATGCCAAAAGAAAAAAATACGCAGCGAAGCGATCTATGGAGTCACGGCACAGAATGAACTGCCGAGCTCAACGATATCTAGGATGTTGGATGTGTGCCGACTGGAGTGTCCGATCTCTCTTCTCTCGACCGTCCGTCGCTTCACGGCGTATCTGGATCGCATGCGTGAAAGCGTGAGGCGACAGGGCAAAAGCAACAGCCGTTTGGCGTTTTGGACCCCAGAGCTTCCGTCATCTGATGTCGTATCGCCAATCGGCCAGGCGCTGTCGTTAAGATCGATCGACATTGTCGGATCGCTATGCCACAAGAGACGTCTCCATCATGCTGCCGATGATCCGCATCATCGAGGCTAAGATTCAGACGTTCCGTCCCGGTCTCCCAGAAGACGAAGATGTCGTCCATCACAAAAGCGTTTCAGGGAATGAAGTCTTTCCTGGCCCGAATGAATATCAAGGCGCCGTGGAAGGTATATCGTTCCGAGTGATATCCCTCGTGTCGATGCGCGACATCGGTTGCCGCTCCTGTTGCAGTATACGGGGATCAATTCTTCCTTTGAGTACCAAGACTACGTTTTGTCGGCAGAAACCTACCGATTACCCAGTCCAGCATCAGCGTCAGCTTTCCTGTTGTGTATTCTTAACCCAGTCGTGTGTTTCTGTCTGGCAGGACGATAAAGAAGAAGCACTATGTGCCAGATGCCGATCCCGAACACGTATTGGACATCTCTTACTTCAGTAACCTCGAGCATCCACGAACCCAAACGTCCCATCATCCGTGTCTGTAGATCGCAAATGTGTGGGAACTGATGAAAACCGCTATTCAGGAATCGTCACATACGAGGTGCAAGAGATCTCCGCTCTTTCGTAGCACTGTAATGGGGCTGGCTGTTTTTTAGAAGCTGAAGGGAAGGCCTTTCATGAAGGTCTTTGGTACCTTGAAGCGTGTACCCATTACAGATGATGGTCCGGACGGAGGATACGCACGCTAATCACATTGCACCTTCTGTTATCGTTTGCTGCTAAGCTGAAACGAGGTTACCATCGATGGCGGTCTCTCTTCCTGTAACGTCGCTGTATGGCGGTCTGTTTGCATTATTCTATCTTGTCCTCGTCGCTCGCGTCGGAATGCTGCGTCTCACGAAGAAAATCTTTGTCGGAGACGGTGCTGACCTCCAACTGACGTATGCCATACGAGTGGGCATTCCATCTTCCAGTTATCCTCGAGGGCGAGTGGGTCTGTGTCAAAGGGACACGGCAACTTTCAGGAATACATACCACTATTCTTGATTCTATTGGGATTGATAGAATTACAACAGCTGTTGTCCACAGTATGGTTGCATGGACTGGCTCTACTGTGCTGTGCAGGACGTATGTGTCATGCTTATCAGTTCTGTTGGGGAGGACCTGCGCATCTACGCCGCAAAGGCATGATTCTCACCATCATCCCTTTGACAGTCGAGTCCAGTGTCCTGTTCATTTTCTCTTTAATGTCCATGTTTCCTTGACCATGAATCGACGAGAGCGGAAACGGCAGCCGGATGCCGAGGCCGAACAAGTAAACATAGAATGTCACACACGCACGAGGCGAGGTGTAACGGACGCGGTGGTGCTTTAAGAGTAAGCGTCCACGACTGGAAGAGACGGAGACGGAGACGGATTGCTGGTTGAGTCTCCTGACGGCGGAAGTAACGTTGAAGATCTTTTCCTGTCTCTCTGCCACCGACCTCGCTTCGGTTGCCTGTGTGAGCCGCGCTTATCGAAAATTGGCGTCAGAGAATGCCCTATGGCATCGTCTGTATTCTACACGGTATCGCACACAACGTCTTTCTGAAGATCCCATAACTGCCACTAGGTGGAGAGATGCCAGTGGGATCGAAGATGCGACATCCTCATGGAAGACATGGTACTTCCAGAAGGAGCAACAAGAAACGGGAGATATGTTATTCTCTGTGGCACCAGATGTCCGAAATCTATTCAAAGACGTTCGTCCATTTCATGAGCCCCATACACAATAGGTGATGGACACGTGTGGATGGTGTAGTTGCAAAAGGCGAGAAGATGTCTGTCATTGAGTCCGTGTTCCTACGATCTGATCGCCAAACAGTTGCGCAGGATGTCAAGACGCATACCCGAAAAAGCGCAACGGTGGCTTAAGACACATGGATTCGATACAGAAACTGTGAGGGAGCTCCATGCCACGACGGATCACCATCCGTCTATTGTCGAAATAGCTGGTGTCTTTATCTGTCAACGAACAGGACTGGTGCATTTCTGCGACGAACGATGTCAGGAACAGCTGTTGACCTCAGGGCAAAAAGCCTGTCCCATCAGTGGCCACACCGTTCCCACGGTGCTCCTAAGTCAAGAGGAACGCAGCCAAGAGGAAGGCGAGGAAGAAGATCATGACTACTGTGGGAGACTGGGTCGCGCATTTGCAGCTGGATACGGATGCTCAAATGAGACAGAGCTCTGGAAAATGTGGCGCTGAAGGCATTACTGTCATGTCAGATTGTCAACCAGCCCTCAGACTAGTATATTAAATACAAGAAAAATAAGTTCGACCGACGTTCTCTGTTGTGACTGAATTCCAGACCTTAATCATTTTTCCATCATGAATCCCATAAGCCTTTGAACTTGCAAGTGGCTGCATTGCGTGTACGTCGCGGTTATGCACGGAGGTGTGATGGTGGATAGAGTGGATCGACCAACGAAGGCTGCATGCCATCTCTTGATAATGGGCCCAGAACAGACGGCAGTGCCACTCCTGCTGTGAGCATGGCTTTTCTCTGCTGTTCGTATTGCGCTTCGTTTTGAGGAAAGAACGGAATCGTGAAGACAGGAGGCGAACGGGCAGGGGGATGGTGTGTATCCAATGCTGCTGAGAATAAAACGCCGCTGTCTGAACTGGGCACCGCGATCTCTCTCTTTGTCTGCAGCTCTTCTTCGGCAGAGCGCAAGGGTATTCGAATAATATCTTGTGGTGGAAGCTGCACAGAAGTTGGGGATGTCCACGATACCTCTGCCTGCATCATCTCATCGCGTTTTTCCCAATGAGCAAACGACTGGCGCTCTTTCTCGCGTCTCAGTTCGTCATAGAGTGCCCTCTGCTGTCCATAGAAGACGGCATCTGATGGTGCTGGATTTGAGCAATGCACCAACTGCGAAGGTGCCTCCATCGTCTTCATCTGTTTCTCCAGTCTGAGTCTGTTAACAGTGTGCGATGCCTCCGGTGGCAGCGAATCGATGTTCAGCAGTCTCTCCGAAGAAAACGGTTGACGAAAATCCGAAGAGGGACTGGATGGTGTTGCCGATCGTCGGATGACGTGACTGGCCGAAAGTGGCCCCAACTGCGATCTTGGTATCTTCGTGATCCGATGTCGTGTCTCTGCATCTGCCGCAGCTTTGGGTTTCTTCATCTTTCTCTTGGACCAACTGTTCGCTGGCGTCATCGATGCAGGCTTTCTCTTATCCTGTCCGACAGCAACAGGTGTAGCTCTTTTCGAATCCCACGTGTCCATGAGTTCCTTAGCAGCTGATCGAATCTCCTCGGTCTTACCGCTCTGTCCCAACCTGAAACCAAACTCCGTAACATTGTCACCAAGTTCTCTGCATGGCAATCAGCCGGACCTCTTGATTTTGATGCGGACTTCTCGTGCATCTTCTTTCGTTATCGGCAGTTTTCCATATAACTTCAGAATGTTGATCACAATCTCGTTCCATGTTTCTGTCTTGGCATAGAGAAGCAACCAGTTGTACAGGACAGGCAAAAACTGATTCAATTTCAACAGCCTTTCCAAGATCTTGTTTGTCGTTTTGAGCAGAATTTCTAACACTCCATCATGAATCCAGGGACGTTTGTCTTCGTTCATGATCATCACCACGGACAGAATATCGTCGGCGCTCTTCAAACCGCCTGATGCGTCGCGCAGTTCTGCCAGATTTTGCAGCAAAGCAATCTCCGCATTGGTCTGTGGCTCTCGAGGCGGCACTTCTGTCGCTGCCATTTGCCCAGCTCCCGTACGTCGCGATCTCTGTCGTTTGCGACGCGGCATCTCTTCCTTCTGCGTCGTTCCCTTTATTCTGCTCTCGTTATCCGACATCTCAAATTCGGTAACCTTAGGCGTTGACGTAGCATCGTGGGAGTGCCCTTCGGAGTCATCCATCATCGACCGCGGACTCGGTGTCGAATGGCCCATCTATTGGCACGGATGAGCTCTTCGGTGAAGAAGGGGCCATGGATTCAACGATGGAGAAGGGAACAACCACTATGGTACAAACACCAATTGTGCGAGGCCGCATCGCGAAGTCTACGTCCTCGATCGAATTCTAATCGAAGGCCTGTATTGCATCACGCCGGCTCCGTTCGGTTTTTGAGCAAGGAACGATTTCATTCTGCTTCATACGACTCCATGACATCACGTGCCGTTCTCTGTTCTCTGCGTGCCATCCGATTTCCGAGATTGATCTTCAACGGAAGGCGATGGCGTTTCCTGGACTCTGTTGCATTCTACAGCGGACGACCTTGTCCTAGTACATGCCATAGAGCTTGTAACGCATCGTCTCGTACGTTTCCCAAAGAATCCAGTCAGCACGAACAAACAAACGCAGTGACGAAAGCATTCCATAGCTCGACATCTGCTGTGGTCATCGACACCGAGTTTTCGGTTGAGATATCCACAGAGGGGGAGCCGATAAGGAATGATACGGTCCTCCTCAAGTCTCTGGCTCTATCCATTCAAGTTCAGCAATGTCACATGTACATGCAATATCTGATCATCGCCCTTTGCAGGAAGATGCGATGGAGGCATTGCAGAGACTGATCTTCTGGCATCAATCCTCTCAAAAGCTGTACGTCAACAAAGAAATCGTCGAGCTGTCGCTGATTCTATCCGATGACCAACACATACATCATCTGAATAAAAAGTACCTGAATGAGGATCATCCGACAGATGTCCTGGCCTTTCCGATGGATGGAATGGAGGACGATGCGATGCCCATCATGCTGTTGGGTGATATCGTTCTCTCCTTAGACATGGCGAAGAGACAGGCCAAAGAAATGGGACATGACATACTGACTGAGTGTCGTATTTTGTTGGTCCACGCTTTGCTGCATCTTCTGGGTTATGATCATGATCGATCAGAGCAGTCCTGGGCTGAAATGGCCGAGATGGAAAGGCTGACATTAGCCATGCTTGGATGGAAGGGGAGCGGATTGATTTCCAGTGCAAAGCGACTGATGCTGAACTCGGACATCGATCCACCCATCTCATCCTCCTTCTCACAAGATCGTGACCCTCAAGTCAGGAATGGCAACAAAATCGGATTCCCTACGGTGCAGTGCGGCCCCACGATGCACGTGCCAAAAGAAGAAGATCGTATTCAGCTGGTCGCCGTTGATTTAGATGGGACGATGCTGACCAGCGATCAACAGATTCGAGATTCATCGAGAGATGCGATCCAAGAAGCCATTCGTCGAGGCATTCAAGTGGTTGTTGCTACAGGAAAAGCACGACCAGGTGCCATCAGGGCTTGTCAAAGATATGGCCTTTACGGAGAACAGAATCTTATTTCACACAACTCTGCAGGAATTTTTTTACAAGGATTGGTGGTGTACACCGTTGACGGCGACCAAATCACAGGACCTAGCATCTCGCCGGACGTCACCCGTTCCGTCTTTCAATACGCATTAGAGACAGGCACATCTTGTGTGGCCTTTACTGGGGACGAAGCAGTAACACTGAACAACACACCCGAAATCCTAGAATTGCACGAAAGGTGCGTACCATACCATACATTCATGTCTATCTCCCTTGTGCTTGTCTGCTCAGATACTATGAGCCTCTGGCAAAGGAAATGGCATCGTTGGAGAAGATTCTTGAAGGGACTCCCATCAAGAAGATTGTTTTATTGTCAGACTCCGAATCGATCAAAAACGAAATCCTGCCACATTGGGAGAATCGCCTGATGAGGACTGGCTCCAAAGCTGTTGTCTCTGTTGCTGACATGCTCGAGCTGATTCCTAAAGGGGTGAATAAATGGGTGGGACTGACTTCACTGATGCAGTCAATGGGTATTAATTTTCGTTCCTGTATGGCCATCGGCGATGGCAAGAACGACTATGAAATGGTCAAAAATGCAGCCGTGGGCGTCGCCATGGGTAATGCAGTCGAAGAGGTGAAGTCGGTTGCCGATCTTATCGTATCTTCCAATGACGAAGACGGAATAGCCGAAGCCTTTGAAAAACTCGTTTTGTGACCCTAGATCCATAGACTTAATGCGCGCAGTGTCTTTAACTCTTCCTTCCTGCGCCGTCTGATTGTTTTTCTCAATCTCGTTGCCGATGTTTATTTTACGCTCTCTATGGGGTCTTCACAGAGATGGATGATTTTTCAGCACTTGTGGAGAAATTCGATGGACGGTTTATCCCAGCACAAAGCTGCAATGCTATGATATCTGAAAGAAGTCTCTCAGAAACAAATTTCTCTACAGATCTGTGCGTTTTCTGTCACAGAACGGAAGCCTAAGATGTGTGTTCGATATAAGGAAAGGCGATGTCAAAGACCGTTTAAATGCAAAGCGTCAGTTTTTGTGACGAGACGCCGATCGCATGACACACTACGACGCATTGGAGATCTCGTCCACAGCGACGGACGACGAAATCAAGAAAGCCTTTCGACGACTGGCACTCAAACATCACCCCGACCTGTAAGCCCCTCAGCGACGCCATCTTACCGCTCTCCAACGTTACTGGGAGACATGGCGCATCTGACGCACAAGAGAGAGGTCGCTTTCGCGTGTTTCTAGACATCCGAAAGACCGACACGCGCACAAGCAGAAATTTCTGGCGATCAAGAAAGCGTATGAAGTGCGATGCGCATCTTTGTGCCAAAACTCCCTTTGGATGTTTGGAATCTTAGGTGCTCATAAATCATCAGTCGCGTGCGCTGTATGACCTGCAGCTGATCCGAGAGCGGAAGGTACCCGGAAGCTCGCCGGATGGGGCGCATCCGACCTCTCAGGAAACGCAATTCTATCACCATTTCTACAACACCAGGCACGATCCTAAACTCTATCGACATCCCCTCTCTCCAACAATGTCCCATCAGAAAAGCGGAGACGTATACCAAGGCCAATGCCGAGGCGTGGGAAGCGGACAAGAAAGCAGCGAGATTCAACAGAGTAGCGATCCCCTTGTTGGCGCACATGTCTACTGATGAGAGGTGTTGGATGTAGATGCGAGCAGAGAGGCGGCATCATAGGACGACCCAAGCACGCCAAGTACGACGAGCCCAACAGCTGCGGCGTTTTTGGCAGACACATGGAGGTCCATCGTCTTTTGCGATTGGCACCTCACCATAACACCTGAGCCTCTTAGGGGTCACATGGCAAGATGTTTTGCTGATTTTGGGCTGCCTGGGTTTCAGCTATGCACTGTGGTTTGCTGCACAAAATCACTCAAAAATAAATTTAAAAGCCAAAGATTCGTAACACCATTCAGAATGCGACGGGCTAGATATGTTTCTTCTCAATAAGCGAGCCTCTGCTCACTCGAATCGTCTAGGATCCCAACTGAGAGGTCGAAATGATCAAGTTTACGCCGACAGCGAACAGCACGACCAACAGGCCGAGCCATGCGACCAGTCCTCTTGTGCCCAGTTGGTAGTTGTCACCACTCGTGGACCACACATCGGGAGTGTAGATGGGCGAATAGCCATCCACATTTGCACCGTACTTGTCAGCAAATCGATAGACGCCATATCCCTAGACAGAAGACACTCACCTTGTCTGCTAGAAACGACGCGGAACGACCTTTCCTTTGCGTCCTTGTGAGTCGACCCAGCCTTTCTTCTTCATGGGTTCGGAGATGCCCATTAAGTTGTTTCGGACAACCGGGTCTTCGACGCTGTTCATTCCTTGTTTGGAAAGGTTCGTCTTCTTACTCGACGCACAGATCTGCAAACTCAGACGCGCACGCGGCCTAGAAACACGCGTTCTCGCAAGGAGATATCCGTGCGGTCGGGGTGGGTACGCGGAGGAGAAAGTGGCGAGTTTGGTGCCGGAAAAGGATTTGTGCGAAGCGACGGAAGCCATGGCGGATGTGTTTTGGAAAATGCGAACGAACAGACAAACAATACAATTGACGTGGCCGAGATCTCTATCACGAGCGATTCCTATCGTAAAGCTCTGACGTGACATCGCCGACTAGCGCATTGCTGGCGGATCGAGACCTCGGCGAAGAGCGTCATCAACAGCACAATGGTGTTCGACTCGATGCTCGGGGACGAAGAACATCTCTTGCTACGATTGTTCAGGGGAGAACGCCGCCTATAACTGAACAGTCTATGCCAGCCCATACCTGTCGTGCCAGTGATCCAGACCAAGGCATGGGATCTATATGTTCTCGGAGAGTGGTCGTAAGATAGATGTGCGTCGTGTACCGCAGCGATGTTTACGGGACGGAAAAGGAATGTTGACCCATTGGGCGCTCGCTGCCTCGAATTCGACGACAATTTGCGAAGATAGCTTCGGAACGTGATCGTCGTCGTCGTCGTCGTCGTCCACGCCGATAGCGATTCCGTCTATTGACCATTGTGGCCGAGTCGACATGGGGAATTCGGTATCGCGCAGTGACGTTCTCTCGGTGGATGCATCTTCTTTGTCGCTGGATGCACTGGGAGGGTGGAACAGACCTGCTGTCAAACGAGGCGATTCGCTCGACAAGAAACTCGAATGGCTACAGGCGAGATAGACACTTCTCTCTTTGGGTGTCAAGAAAAAGACGGTTTTCGACAGAAAGCTGTACGAAAGCAAGCCAATCTCATGGAACACGAGCTGCTGAAAATGCCAGACCTCGATGCCCAGTCGACGAAAGGCTCTATTTTGCAAGAAAGCCGTCTTTGCGATCGTAAGCCGGGATGGGATCATACATTCTGGAATCTCGAGAGCCAAAAGAAACGAATCGACAAGGATCTGATGCCGTGTCACAGACGCCTCGAAACGTGCGCAGATATGTCCAACTCACTTGACGGGCTGGAAGAGAAGGCAGAGCAGAAATGCGGCAGAGATCCGCCGAAGCGTCAGATTTCGTTGTCGAGGCATCGTTCCTGGCGTTGCACTATCAGACAGAAGATCCACGAGCGCTTGCTGGAATTGCGACAAGAAGAGATGGAGGAGCGCAAGAACAATGACACAGAGGCCATCAATGAACCATCCAAACATGTGCGTTCGGGGATGTCGTTGTTTCCACGATCTCTGTGACTGACAGTGGCCAGTATGGCGAATTAACGTGGCCAGAGCGAAGGTCAAGATCTTACTCTATTTGCAAAAGGTTATGATAGATGCCAGAGATGACAAGGCGCGTCCGTTGATGATCCGAGAGAAGAGTCTCCCGGTACGTGTCTGTTTGAAGGGAAATCCCTCATAGACGACGAGTTCACGGATGACAGGCTTATTTGATGGTTGCATTGGGTGCTTCGTTTCCCAAATTCTGTGAACATCAAATTCGGAGTCGTGGCCAACAGGCGACAGAGCAATGCCACATGAGAAAGGCAACTAAGAGAGTATGATCTCCCAAAGCGATGTAGCGTGGATGTAGAAAAATGCATCGTTCTCTCCTAGGCCCCATCTCGATCGGATAGCGATATTGCCGACTGGAAAAGCTGTGATGAAAGAGTGAGCATTTCTAGTACGGATGTGAACAACGACGTGCTTTTGGAAGACGTCGATACGGACAAGGATAGCGAGATTTCGATCCGGAAGAAAATCAGTAACGGCAGGTCATCCCTGCTCATGCGGATGCTGGCTCATCGCGCAAATGCAAGATGGGTGGAAAGTGTCGACTGGGTAGATCCACATGTCTATGATCCGAGCACACTCATCCTCGGACGAGCGGACCTTCGTATCTACCAGCAGCTCCTGATCGATCTCCTGCAGGAAGGAAAGGTGGATGCGCACTGGGGACAATACCTCATTCGCAACCTGTGTTCTGCAGATCGCATTACACCTGGTCGACGGCGACGTGAGTGCAAAGATCGAAGCGGACGCTGATGGTGCAAAATGTGTTCCTGCTCTGGAACTTGATCCTTGGGATCCGGTCAAGAAATTCTTTCCCTGGAAGGTTAGCAGCGTCATTGATTGGTCCGTGCATTTGATTTCTGTGTTGCTGTGCACATCAGGTTCCATCTGGAAGGCGATTCGAGGGGATATCTTTCTTGGGTCGTCGCTTGCTTCAAGCAGTCATTGATGTCGAACATCTCGCCGGACCTCAGGCCGTCCAGAAACTCAAACTCATTCTGTGCATCGACGAGCAACAGGAACCGTATGTCAGAGATCTTCTCGTCAAGCACCAGTTCTTTGGTCTCTGCCGAGATCATGTCCTTCTCTTCAAGATGCCTCGTTTCAAAGGAATGCGATGCAATTCAGTCAGTGAGCGATGCCATCTGAGACTAGACCCCATTCGACTGCCTGTAGGCAGAGACAGCAATGGAGCTTTCAGATACAAGTCAACGAAGGAGTGTGGGATCTGGATGGAGTATCTTGGCTCTGAATTGGCCACAAACGGCCTATACACTGGACGTCGAAATGGACAAGCCCTCCTTCCTCAAAACCACGGCACTGAAAGTGAGAGCGACCAAGTGGCAACGATCGATATCCATTCATTCTTTCATCAGTGGCTCAGAGATCGTGGCGTGGATTGGATGAATTCTCAGTTGATTATGGATTGGGAGCGATGTCGTCCTTATTCTACATTTCACGTCAAGTTTTGCGCCACGGCTCTTTACTGTCACAGCGAAAAGGAGGCCAATATGGCAATGGAGGTCCATATGTCTAAAGGCCTTCTGATTTCTGCTGAGAATAGAAGTTTGCATTTCAGGTCAAGGAAAGCAGCTCTTCCCGAGAGGTCTGGTCGTCCAACGGTCTGGTCCTTGGCAAATTAGACGATCCAAGGAGCAGCTGTCATCTACTCTCATCAAATCTCCAGACGCCTAAGACCAGTATCCTCATCTCCGATCAAGAAAAGAAGGGAAAGCTCGTCATCTGTCAACACAGATACATGATTCATACCAAGGCACTTGATCACGATGTTAAGGTATAGCACATGAGCCACTGGGTCAGTCTATCGGGATGTTCTGCAGTTAGCTCCGTGCACGATGAGATCAGAGATTGATGTGTACAACAACGATGTCTATCTGCGTTTTCACATCTCCAGCATGACATCGTCGCTTGGCGCACGTTGTGCAGCTGTTTTGACGAACTCGGTCGGGCACTATTCTCAAACAGATGTCTTGGAGAGGAAGTGGTTTCACGGCATCACTCAACAGTACCCCGCGCCCTAGAACGATAGACGAGATATGGTGTTCTTAACAGACTCGTGCAGCAAGATGCCCAACTGGCTTTTGCTTCTGGGGCCGATCGGTGGAATCTTGGACATCGATCCATTGTTGCCGATACAGCTCAGGAGATGACTCAAAAAGGTCCGTGGAGATTGTTATGCCGCTCATCCAGGGAATATTGCATGCCTGTAGAGGTCATTGTTGTTTTTGTGGTAAACAATCTTGTCAGTCAGCGGACGGTCTCTCTGGCTAGTGCCTTTGTCCATTGCGAAAGCGACGAGATCCATATCGTCACCTCTGTGATTGGAGAACAACACATTCCTGCAGCCTCTTCCTTTCTGGAGAGCTTCCAATCGGAGAATCTTCTGAATCCGTGCATCATTCGGAGAAGGGTTCTCGCCAGAGGACAGGGCAGAGTAACATTCCCTTCATTTCGATGTGTCGTGCCTTCATGGGAGAAGAGACAGGTGGTTCGCGTGATTGAGGATTACATCGAGAAGGTCGGGGCGACTCTACTGGTCGTGGGATCCGAGAATTTGGCCAAGGAGAGTTCAGAGACGATCGGATCTTTCTGCGTATCTGTCGTGAAGACCATCCGAGATATTCCCATCTTGGTGGCAAAAGTGAATTCTGTCGGCAAAAGCCATCGACAACAGACAGGTGAAGGTTCACCGCGTAAGCGACGATTCCAGCGTAGATTCGTATCATAAGCTTCTGAGTCTGTAGGAAATGGAGTGAAATGCATGATAGAGATTCAGCCAAGTGTCAAGCCACTGATGCAATGGCTGATGCATCGCTTAAGCCCAGTGACGAATAAGCTCTACTTAGCCAAGACAAGAGCCATTGATCATACGGATACGGAATCGCCAGCTGCTGGTCGTATGTTACGCGCTTTTCTGGATAGGGCAGTGCAGAATGGGTTCTCTGCTATATGCCGTCCTTTACAAGGAGATCCCCTCCAGTCCCTCGACAAAGTCAGATCTCTTTCCTGGTCTCATCTTGAGAATTTATGAAAGAACTATTTATTCAGGCGGCCTGTGAAGATCAGATCGATGTCATGGCAGTGCAAACGAATGCCGCTCAATCTGTTCCGACACATGTCATGAAAATCATCAAGACTGTCCGTTCCAGCATTCTATTGTTTAGAGACGAACAAAAAACGCGTCCTCGCCTCTAAGGTGTTTCCAATCGTCCTTTCTTAAGGTTTTGGTGGCGCTGACGATGTTGGTGATGAAACCAACACGTTGAGCGACACGACAATTCTAGACATTCTTCTTTGAAAACGTAAACTCTGCTTCTTGTCATTCGATCGTCGTCTGTTCGAGTAAACGGAAGGAAAGAATGAACGCATAGTTGCTACGGATCGCTGCAGAGTTTTTGTAGTTCCTTTCGACGAAGATCTGCAGAGTTGGCTTCAGAGGGACATGATCTCACGCGTTTTTCGTAGCCTTCTCAGACTTTCCTCCTCCAATCCCTGCTCTCCACGAGGCACTAGTCATCGCACTTCCTTCTCGCGTGAGGTGACTGTACGTTTGATGCGATTGCCTTATTGTGTTTGCAGTAGTCGCTGGCCGATCGTCGACCTGATCGGCGCCAAGGTTTATATTGGCTGAAATCGATCCACTCAGCTTAAATGCATGACTAGGGAGGGACAACATCGATCTAACTAATACCGTCGTAAAGACGGAAACGCGTTCACTATCACATGCGGCTCAACTGACTGCGACAAGGAATCGAAGGAAGCAAGGAATACGACGACACCGGGAACGATTGCTCCGAAGTCTCGATGAACCCACGACTCGAAAGACTCCACAAGACACACAAGCCGACGATGTGACTGGCAGCACCACATGTTTCCTGTCGATACTATTGAGCACTATGCCGAGAGAACCGGCGTGGTTTGCGATCTTCCTGCCTCGGTGCACTTCGGCTTCGGCACATGGGATGGACATCCACGTTGCTCCTGTGTGGCAGGCAGGCGTTTGTGATCTCTTTCCAGAGACAGGTTCAGAGAACAGATGACTAGACAGGGTGATTAAATCCTCCTCAGTCGAGTTTACACATTCTTGTGGTGCCTGTCAGAAATGAAATCGTCGACTGTTCACAGTCGATGGGAATTGAACGGGCACAGCGCGATTGTGTCTGGAATGCATGCAGTTGATGATCTTCGAGTCTCCAATACTGGATATCTGCTGTCGCGTTGTTCAGGTCGCGCAATGTCTCGACAGTCGAGGTTTCGTGGAGAACGCCGAAGAAAACGATTCTTTGACCTCAGTGTCTCTCACTTCTGACGGTGCAAAATTTGTCGCTCTGTGAAGACAGATTAGCAGCAATGCTCCTGTCTTGTCAGTCGCCACATCATGCAGCCAATGATGATTGTCGTCGAACGAAACGAATCATTCTGAAACGTTTGTTCAGACTTTCTCGTCCTCACGATGCGGCGATTTCTTTCACCTCTAAAACTCTGTCTGCTCTGCTGCGTGTTCGCTTATGGAGTCGGCCAGTTGTGTGCAGTTCAAAGGGCGCTGCAGCGCCCCCCAGACATCGCTTCTGCAGACGACGGTTTTCAATTGCTAGCTTCGTTACAACTTTTCAGCGGTGCTGTCTCCTGTTAGCCCAACTGGACGGTGAACTGCAATCCGTGTTGTCCGAAATACCTTCAGCTTTCTCCACTAAACGCAGTAAAAACGTAATGTTCGAATTCGCCTACCACCAGTCGGTGGCGAGGTTATTAACTAACTCGTCTTTTGTCTGAAGACGGTAAACGAAGCACACGCGCCTTTGCAAACTGGTGTGTTCGGTAGTAGAATTACCACAGGTTCGGTTTTTTGTTTCCTTCGCGGAGAATCCCTAGTCTTAGTGGTATTACGACGTGTTAGGTTTTGAATGTGCGTTGACGCGAGGGGCTAAAGAAAGATATACGGCAGCCGACGGCAAAACGTGGCTCATCGACAGCACTGTCCTTAAAGAAGTCGACAGCGATTTGCAGATGATTGTTAACTGCACAGAGGAGGGAGATATTCTCTCATTCAAGACAACGGACGTTGTGCGCCCATCGTCGCGTATCACGATTCCGTGGCAACTGACACTCGCCACCCAAGCCGAAAACACTGAATTTCACGGCGGTCTGTACCCGATCGCAAAGACAAAGACAAGATTTACCTGTCCCCGAAAAAACTCTGGACTTTTTCGCGTAGAGTAAGACCACTTCGATCGGATGGTTAGTCATTCGCTTTTCGTCCGTAGGTCCATAAATGTCACTTTTGCCAATCTTGTCATCGAAAAGTGTACGTTCGATGGCGCAGATGGCGTCCAAGCAGTCATTGACGTTGCAGAATGCCATTCTGAAAATGCTTACGGCATCGTAGCTCTGCACAGTGTTATCTTTCGAGAAAACAGCCTAATTGCAGCTTCTGGACTTCGAATGTCATCCTCGTCCTGTTATGAAGTCGAGATGATCGAAGTGGAGATCTCGGAAAACGTCTGCTCTGGCGAGGCCTGTGGAGTCCATCTGGCAAGGAAAAACAGACTAGAAAACTGCGTCGCTCACGGGAATAGAATAGCCAAAACGAACGAGCAGCAGTCGTCCTTGCTCCATGGAAAAATCTCATCCAACACCTCGATCAAGGGATTCACGGCTAACGAGAATGATCTAACAATCATCAAGCTACAAGAAGCTTCACTTACAATGATGAATGCGTCATTCAGACAGAATCATCTCAGTACACGAATCACCGAAGCTACAAGAACCCACTATATTCATTTAGAAGATTCGGTAGCGGAGTTCAAAAACACAAAAGCGACCGCCAACAATGCACAAAATTACGGAGGATTCTTGTTGGCGCTGAGGTCGACGCTGTTGCTGGAACGAACGCGAAACGAACGCGTCAAACAACAGCGCGAGGGAAGGCGGATTCTTGTTGGCAGCAGATTCGAACGTGACACTCGAGCGTACGAATGCAAGCGGCAACAGAGCACAAGAGTATGGCGGATTCTTGTTTGCGCTGAGGTCGACGCTGAAGCTGAACGAGACGAACGCGTCAAACAACATCGCGAAGGAGGGAGGATTCATAAATGCTCAAGACTCAAACGTGACGCTCGAGCGTACGAATGCAAGCGGCAACAGTGCACAAGAGTATGGCGGATTCTTGTTTGCGCTGAGGTCGGCGCTGAAGCTGAACGAGACAAATGCGTGCAACAACAGCGCGAGGGAAGGCGGATTCTTGTCGGCGCTGACGTCGGCGCTGAAGCTGAACGAGACAAATGCGTGCAACAACAGCGCGAGGGAAGGCGGATTCTTGTTGGCAGAAGATTCGAACGTGACACTCGAGCGTACGAATGCAAGCGGCAACAGAGCACAAGAGAATGGCGGATTCTTGTCGGCGCTGACGTCGGCGCTGAAGCTGAACGAGACGAATGCGTGCAACAACAGCGCGAGGGAAGGCGGATTCTTGTTGGCAGCAGATTCGAACGTGACGCTCGAGCGTACGAATGCAAGCGGCAACAGAGCACAAGAGTATGGCGGATTCTTGTCGGCGCTGACGTCGGCGGTGAAGCTGAACGAGACGAATGCGTGCAACAACAGCGCGAGGGAAGGCGGATTCTTGTTGGCAGCAGATTCGAACGTGACGCTCGAGCGTACGAATGCAAACGGCAACAGAGCACAAGAGTATGGCGGATTCTTGTTTGCGCTGAGGTCGACGCTGAAGCTGAACGAGACGAACGCGTCAAACAACATCGCGAAGGAGGGAGGATTCATAAATGCTCAAGACTCAAACGTGACGCTCGAGCGTACGAATGCAAGCGGCAACAGTGCACAAGAGTATGGCGGATTCTTGTTTGCGCTGAGGTCGGCGCTGAAGCTGAACGAGACAAATGCAAGCGTGCAACAACAGCGCGAGGGAAGGCGGATTCTTGTCGGCGCTGACGTCGGCGCTGAAGCTGAACGAGACAAATGCGTGCAACAACAGCGCGAGGGAAGGCGGATTCTTGTTGGCAGAAGATTCGAACGTGACACTCGAGCGTACGAATGCAAGCGGCAACAGAGCACAAGAGAATGGCGGATTCTTGTCGGCGCTGACGTCGGCGCTGAAGCTGAACGAGACGAATGCGTGCAACAACAGCGCGAGGGAAGGCGGATTCTTGTTGGCAGCAGATTCGAACGTGACGCTCGAGCGTACGAATGCAAACGGCAACAGAGCACAAGAGTATGGCGGATTCTTGTTGGCGCTGAGGTCGACGCTGAAGCTGGACGAGACGAGAGCGGCAAACAACAGCGCGGAAGCGGGAGGATTTATGAAGGCTCAAGATTCGAATGTGACACTCGAGCGGACGAGCGCGACCGCCAACAGCGCAGTGAAAGATGGCGGATCCATGTGCTTAGTAGAATCGAACGCGATTCTGAAGCACACGTTTGCGTCTAAAAACATCGCTCAAGAAAGCGGAGGGTTTATCTCGGCGCAAAATTCGACTATGAAGTTGGACGACACAAATGCAATCAACAACAGCGCAACAGAGTGGGGAGGCTTCATACACGCGGCTAACTCTAAAGTAGCAATACAGTGCACTACTGCACTCGACAGCATTTCTAATTATGGAAGTGTTTTCGGGGCATTGAATTCATCTTTGGGCATCTCACAATCACAGTTCTTTCACAACTCGGCGAAATCTTTTGGTGGTCTTGCCGCGGCTATCAGAAACAGCTCGATTTTCTTTATCGACTCTGCTATTAAACGCGCAAGGTCCAAAAACGGCGGAGCAATTTGGTTGGAGAAGTCTTGCTTGAGAGCGCACAACCTCTCCATTCTTCATTGCGAAGCAGACGAAAGCGGTGGTGGTGTGTATAGCATTGGGTCATCAACTGTCCTTTTTTCGGACTGTAAGCTTTATCACAACTCGGCAAAGAGAGGTAGAGGCGGCGCAATGTTTTTCGATGTTGATCTGGAGCAGAATCTTGCTTTGCAATTACTCCAAAGCAACATCAAGAACAACGTGGCAACGATGGGAGGTAAGCCCTCACCGTCTTTGTAAACACGACTGTCGACTATATGTATATTCAGGTGGACTCTTCTTCGTCAGCGGCAAAAAAGAAGATGAATGCCTCGCCAACGGCACCCACTGTCCCTTCATGGCTTTGACAGAAACACAGTTTTCGAGCAATGAAGCCAGCGTTGCAGGAGGAGCAGTCTTCACTGGATACTTAGAAGCCGTCCGCTTTAGTTGCACCAACGCTTCATCAGATGTCAATCTCCGATTCTACGAGGAGATGGAGTGGAAACGCTTGAGGCAAGTTCAATCGGACAAGGACATCTGCTCATCGTGGAAGGGAAATCGAGCCGAGGTTTACGGACAAAATATCGCGACGTATGCCGCAACTGCAGAGATGACGTTGGAAGATGCCAATAGGTGTGTCTGCGTGAGCGGCAGAGAGAACTGTGTGATAGATGGATACCGTATTGGTACAGATCTTCCAACTGCAACAGTGGAGCTGTTAGATGAGCTCGGGCAAAGGCCTGCAATAAACTACATCCTGGTGTATGCCAGCATGTCCTCACCGAATAGCGAATTCTTGCTCGGGTCGATTGTGCGGCCGATGGAGAATGGATCCTGTACTTTCCGATCCGTTAAAGGGTTTGTACCTCCGGGAGAGTACAATTTGACGGTCGAATTTGGCGAAAAAGAGATCGAGGACATCGGAATTACCGTGAAGGTTCACAATTGTTCTGTAGGCGAGTTTGTGTCGCCTGCTGGTTTTTGCGACAGCTGCAGCAGCACGACGTACAACTTCCTACTTTCAGCGAACGTTTGTCTACCCTGTCCGGAAAATGGGAACTGCGAATCCCATGTGATCACACCAGAAGATGGCTACTGGCAACAAATGCCGTGCTCAGAACGCCTTCACAGATGCCTACCGACCTCCGCCTGCGAATTCAAGGACCGCTCCCAAAACTTGAAGACCGTTGTTGAGAATGTAACAAGTTGTGATTTTGAAGAAGAATGGATTGAAGATTACACACAAGCTCAATGTGCTGAAGTAAGATCCATCCTCTTCTTCGGATGAATTAATCATCTTTCTGCCTGCTCCAAAGGGTTGTACGGGCCCTCTCTGTGGATCTTGCGAAGAAAACTTCGGCTCTGGTCTATCCTCGAAATGCGAAAGGTGTCTCAAGGGCTTCTTCAATGTGGGCTACATTCTGACGTCGGCGATCCTTCTTTTGGTAATGACGAGCATCACGATCCATGGCACGGTCAGCGCCCTACGCAGAAACACCGTGCAGACTCATGAGCAAAGCGCACCGTCTTCATCGGCGGAAGTGCCCAGATCGCCACGCCTTGGAACGGAAGTGGGTGTAGACTGACATCATCAACACTTCCACCGAATGAATGAGATGTAGGTCCAAGTCGCCGGAGTGCCTGCGTCCGAGAAAACTTTGGCTAAATGGAAGGCCGTCGAAATGTTCAAGGCACAAGTCAATTCGTTTATCTCTAACTGAACTCGTCGTTTTGTAGATCACTCTAGGCTATGTCCAAACAACCGTTCTTCTAGCTTCTCTTGACGTGGGATGGGCGATTCATGTGATCGTAATGGCAGCAGTGGCAGGCAAGGCTACATTCTCGTGTCCCTCGGCTTATTCACTATTGTGCCGTTTCTAGAGTTGCTTGGCGGTCTCGCGTCTGATGGCATTCGACGCTCTGTCGTTTGTTTGTCTTCAAAACACCTGTCCTTGCAGCCAACGGCAATGGCACTCGTCGTCAGCGTCTGCGTTGTTCCCTGCGCCGTGTTTCTCTTCTGGACCGTGTTCTGGACAGCAAAATCAGCAAAATCCGGAAGCGACCGACTTCCCCGCTACCTGTCGAAGAGATGCTTGCTTTCGGCGATGGTCATTTGGTATGTCACCCTCGTCCCGGTGCTGAAGGCCGCACTAAGCGTCTTCTTGTGCATCAACGTGCACGATTCGACTGACTTGGCAAACGTCAACGTAACTCACATGTATTGGGCTGTCGACACAAGCATGAGATGCTACGAAGGAGACCACAGCAAGCTCCTCTACGGAGTTGTCGTTGCGTTTGCGTGTCCAGTGTACGGCGGACTTCTCACACTCTTCGTCGTCTTCCTCAAAAGTGCGCCTCAACACCTCACCCACAAGGGCAGCTGGGCATACCAGACAACTGGATTCCTTTACCGCTCTTACAGAATGGATCATAGTCGATACTGGGAAGTCGCAGTCGTAGTAAGAAAGATCGCTATCGCCTTTCTTGTATTTTGCGCCCATCTGTTCGACAGCGGATTACCGATCACCGGTGTCGCGTACATCATCATGCTTGCTATCTTGGCTCAGATTCTGGTGTTGCCGTACCGCGATGACTTTAAGGACCTCAATAGAATGGAACTGGCATCTCTTTTTGTATCCGTGGCAACGGCGTTAGCAGCTTCCATGCTCAAAGACGAAGGCTATCCAGAAGACTTCACTCGCGAGCTGCTCACAGTCGCGTGCGCTTTGCTGAATGTCATTGCATTTATTGTTTTTGGTTTTTATATTCTCAAGTTTGCAGCTGAGTTCTTGAGATATAAGCTGATTGAGCGAGGGGAGCACAGTGCATCTGATGCTGGTATGTTTTGCATTCTGGCGCGCTGGATCAGCTACGAAGTCAAACATCTCATTAGTAAGATATATCCGACAACCGACCATCCAGAGATCGCCGAACAATCGGCCATCGAGGCATAAGCAAATCAACATCCATTAGCAAGATAGTCTTTTCTTTTTCCAAGCTGAGCTCGTAAACGGGGCTCAATATTCGAAGCTGTGACGGGACTTTTCCTCCTTTTCCATGCTGAAAAGAGTGACCTGCATTATGCACCCTATAGAGTGAGCCATGCGCTTTCTCTGTGACAGTTTTAAGTATGTGACGTGACAAAACGTGCGTCTCTCGCCTCTCTTCGCGATAATCGAACAAGAAGAGCTCCATTGTCGTGACCGTCGACGACACCGCATGCAGGCGACTTCATCAGTCAAAAGTTCTACACAATCGTTTGAGAAACGGCTGTCCATGCAAACATTTGATCTATTCCAGCAACCTTAAATCACATCATCGCCGGTACGAGTGTGAAAACAGTTTGAATGTGCTGTTGAGAAGGTATCGTCGTGCTCCATCTCCAAATCTCTATCTAGCCGTCGAACCTTTGTTTTTGGAGCACTAGTCAGTTTTCACTGAATTCGACAAGGAGAACTGACCACATACACCTGTAGAGGCCAGCGTCGCGAACAGATTGCTAAGTCGCGTTGAGTTCATAATGAATTTGAAAGCACGACTAAGACGTCTCGTCCGGGAGATACTCTTTTATTAACAAGTAGAACTGCTTTCTGAACACCTCTATTAGTTAACCTTCTGCACAGCGGAATCGGATAACATCCACAAGACGTCCGCGCGTTATGAATCCTGGGGAGCAATCATACATGTCCACTGAGAATGATTAAGTGAACCCAGGAGCCCTTTTAGAAACTGCCGTAACAAGAACGGAGTGAAGAACAGAGCAACAAAAATTGAAAGACTACTTCGATGCTCTTTCTCACTTATTCGATGGCCTTCAAACTAGCTGACCTAAAAGGAGAGAAAATAAAAGCACATATATCGCAAGCGTTTCCGTTTGCGGTCAACAGTCGGAAACGCCGTTATCGAATTTGTTGCAAAACGTTTCGCCAAACGCGTTTCAATTCCGTAGCACAAACGATCCCAGACTGGATGGAGACGAAGAGAGGAATGCCAAACAACGTGTCCTTCCACACTTAATCGTGACTTACAAGAAAACACCGCACATAGCTCAAATTAGCTAATCAGAATGGCCATTTGGTGAAACAATGAACTACACGACACAGATGTTGGCGGATGCCCATCGCGTCACGTAGAAGCATGTATCGATTCCATACGATCGGCCAGTAGTCATCTAGACGAACCGTTGATATTGGCAGAAATAAACATATCGCCGAATGACCGGTAACGAGTACCTGTGGCAAACCATCATGGGATTTGAACGATTTTCCTCCCTCAGTGTGCGAGCCGTCGTTTGTATTTGATGACGTGGTTTTGCCATCTACCGTCACTCGATTCGTGCGTCGGTCTTCCTGTTCGCCGTCTCCGTCCCGTGTTACCACAGTGTAACGCCGCTGAAGCGTCACGTGGTTATCTCGGAGAGACACGCGGATATGTCGTGTACGTTGAGGTTTTTCCACATCGTCCTCGTAAGTTGTTCTCTTTGACCACCTTTAAACTTAGCGTTCACGCTGTTTGTTATCGTCGTTTCCAGGTTGTGGCTCTCTGCAGCTGTTTTCTCGGCGCAGGTGTATTTGAGCTGGTTAATCGTTCATCTGAACAACGGTTTGTTTTGCGCAGAAACGCATGCTTTGACGAGCAGGCCATTCATCTTCCGAGAGGACGCCGATCTCGAACCGGAGAAGGAACAACTGGTAATGATACACCGACGATTGCTGGATCATCACTGGGGGTTCTTTGTCCCAAACGTCAGAGCTGGAGTCGCCCGCGCCGCTGTAATTATACGTTTCCTTGGCCCAAACCGAAACCGATGCTTTAAACCGCACGTTTTAAACCCCGCTTGCCAAAACATTACGTCTGTGATTGTCGCTCGGCGTCTTATCGACGCGGGAGTTCCATACCACATGACAGAAGACGGTCTGTACTTCGAAGCGATATCATCTAGTGTATCCATCGAACCACTGCCGTCCGAAGTATCTATTGACGATTACAAATACCACAGCGATTGATCAGACGAACCCGAGATGAAGCTAACCTGGATCATCAAACTGGACGACATCATTTGGACCACTAAGAAGTCGTGACATCTAAAGTGGGAAGTGCAGTTGGTATGGGTTTATCTACTTCAGTAATGGATGGCATCAACTCTATTATACACATGGCTGTTGCACGTCTAGAACCGGTATCTCTGAATTCTCGAGTTATTGTCATCGTCGCTCAGTTGTTTAGATTATCTGTCTAGTGCCGACTGTCAACGCTGAACGCCTCTTTAAAAAACAAGACCTGTGAGAGATCTTCTTCGCCGATCGACATCGCACGAGGAGATCGATATGTTCATCGCGCCCCTTCCGAATAGTTTCATCGCGACGCACACTTGCGCAGTTTGCTGAGTACAGAATGACATTCTCAACAACGTGCTAAAGATTGTGTAGGCAACGATTACGATTCGTGTTCTTCGTGCATTTCAGAGTCGATTTGTGATCCTGACGTCTTTACTGCCTTCTTTTCGAAATGCTTCTCATGGATGAGCACTGTCGAAGGTGCATTCCAGATCTCCAACGTAGTAGTTAACTCAGTCTGATACATCTAAAGGCATAGAACACATGAAGGTCTTTGTTGTTACACGTGGTGGCTGGAAGCACCTCCATCGCAAATACGGACCAGTGCTTTCCATCATACTTCCTATCTCAGCAATGCCGTCTGCTTATCAAAAGGTGTGTCTGTCTGTCATCTGTGATGACATAGATGATAGCTTTTTCGCGCGACCTCCATGATGTCGACGTTACCGACGAGAGATGTCTTTTTTGCCCTCGACAGCTTGGTGTACTCGGCAGACGTTGTAAGACGACTCGCAGGAAGAGACAAGAAAGAATGGCGCAAACGAGATATCGTGGCCCTCCGCGAAGCCCGTGAGACATATTTTCGAGCAATGGAGAAGCTCAAGACGATGGCATCGGCATCGGCATCGACATCGGCACAGAGTACAGTTGACCATCATATGGACGAAAACACATCAGGTAACCTTTTGCAGTGCACCTTACCTACCATCGCGACCTTTCACTGCAGAAGAACAGATCATCGAGTTGCAGGAAGAAAAGGAGGCATTGGAAAAAGAACTTGCAGCGAAGAACACTCGGCTTAAATTCCTGCTGGCCACAAGCCGCGAAATTCTCGACATGATGGAGAGATGGGATCGTTGGGAGATGCCGCCAGAGGATCACCTAAAGAGACGTCAGGATGATGCTCGACATTTACGAGCGGGTTCAGATATCTCTTCTGTGGACATGGAAAAAGTTGATTAAGCCGAGGCGTCTTTGCAAAGAGCCCTGTGGATGGCGCGATGAATACCGTAACGCATCTTCGTCCCCGGGGCAACATTCCAGAGTGTACTCGGTTTTATGGATGCGTACAGGGATGCTGATGCCAGCAAAGGTGTTTTCTGTTTCTGAAGCAGAAATCTGATTCCGGCATCACACATCCTCTCTCACACATCGGCCTTCTGCAGATCGACACTTGATGCGACGATGCTCTTTCTCCTATTGGGACCAACAACAACAAGATCTCAGACTGTTGACCACTAATTGCTGTATACGCAAAGACGGCAGTCGCTCAATAGACGTATCCAGAGGTGGCAACGAGTTGTAGTTTATAGTGCGCTTTGTATTGATTCCTTGTTTCGGCAACTGCGTCATTAAGAGATGCTAGACGAGCGCGACACTTCACAGAGTGATGACCTCCATTTGTCATTTTGATTGAAACGGCTTCATCGACTCCGTCATTTCAGCTGTCATTGTGAAGGATGAGTGCCCCGGGGTTGCATATCGCTTCGAAGACCATTAAGAAAAAAAGACCGAAGCGAGAAAAGACGACCGGTAACAAAACACCTGTATTCCTTTCTGACGTCGGAGTAACACTCAGGGGGCGTTCGCTTTCTCAAATCTCGCGGGCAGCACATTCTCAAGAGCGCCGCCATCCTCGACGCCATTGTCTCGAAAGCAGGAGTCAAAAACACGGATGTCGTGCTCGAGATTGGTCCAGGAACTGGAAACCTGACGACTCGCCTCTTAGAGAAAGCCAAGAAAGTGATCGCCATCGAAGTCGATAACCGGCTCGTACGTCCTTCTAGCCGATCATCCATCACAAAGACCCAACCACGTCAACTGTGTTTTTAGATATTAG
Organism: Putridiphycobacter sp.; assembly: GCA_965230195.1. GTDB lineage: Bacteria > Bacteroidota > Bacteroidia > Flavobacteriales_D > Crocinitomicaceae > Putridiphycobacter. Next base: position 861,234 of record OZ245997.1, on the reverse strand, counting down.
AACTGCAGCGACGCGTTCAGCACACGGAAGCTGAGGCGAAATTGCAGGTCAGATCACACCAATTAGAGTGATCGTTTACTCTTCTGTGTCTTTGTTGGTTAGATCATCCATGCCGATGTGTTGAAGATGGATGCGTTGCCTTACTTCGATTTGTGCGTCGCCAATATTCCTTACAACATTTCATCTCCCCTGATCTTTAAGCTCTTGGCCCATCGGCCGATGTTTCGTTCAGCCACACTTTTGCTGCAGCGAGAATTTGCCATGCGCATGGTTGCATCACCTGGCGACAGTCTGTTTTGTCGACTGGCTGTCAACACGCAGCTGCTCGCACGTGTTTCCCATCTGATGAAAATAGGCCGCAATCATTTCATACCGCCACCTAAAGTGGATTCAAGTCTTGTCCGCATCGAACCTCGCAACCCGCTGCCGCCGATCAATTTCGTGGAATGGGACAACTTGATCAAGATCTGCTTTGCGCGAAAGAACAAGACGCTGAGTGCAGCCTTTCGCCGAAACAAGCTTTTGAAATCTATGGAAGAGAGCCACAAGACCTATCGCGCTTTGCAACTGGGCACCGATGATCCAGACCTCATCACCACCTTCGAAAACTTCGCTCTGGAATCCAGAGCACCGAAAACGGAGCCTTCGTCCGACGATGACGACGAAGAGATGGAGATTGACAGCAAACAAGAAGAGAGTTTTAAAGATCGTGTTCTAAAGGTGCTGCGAGAGTTAGACTTTCTAGACAAACGGCCGGCTAAGATGGCACAAGCGGAGTTTATGTTGCTTCTGGCGCGTTTCAATGCGGCCGAAATACATTTTGTCACTTGACGACGTTTTAAACACCATCCGTTCATCCAGACCATCAGTCCGTCTTCTTGTACACCCACCACTTGTTTCTGTACCGATGAATTGGCAGGTTGTATTTCTTAGCGTGCTCGCGGACAGCTTGTGGAACTTCGGGCCAAGCCGGGGACCAATCATCGCCCAGCAAAACGCCTCCTTTGCGCAAGACCTCCCACCATAACGTGATGTCTTCTGCCACATCGACATAGCTATGTCCAGCATCGATATGGATTAACTCTGCTTTCTGTTGCAGCTCTGTCAGCGATTTTGCTGCTATCCTCGATGACGTCGGCATAGGAATAACAAACTCTGTCAGATTGAGCTGCACCACGTTGGAAACGAAGGTATAGAACAGAGTCGGATATCCGTTTTGAAACTGAAGATCTGTTTTTCGGTTCATCGAATCATGATCCATCCAGTACTGCACAATGGGCAACCACATGTCCACGGCGATCAAGACACCGAATCCTTGCTCCTTCAGAGCAGCAGCGAGCTTCATGGCTGAGGCACCCTTCCAGACACCGATCTCGATGACCAGATAAGGCGACAGGCTCTGCACGAGAAGTCGATAGATATTCCCTCCATTATCCCATCCACTGAGATCTAATGGACGCAGTGTCAGATTCCGGTAGACGTCATGATCATCGTAAAAGAAATCGAGGCCAACGGAACAGTCCATGGCGCCATATCCTTCATAGCAGACGCAGCGCATGCCGTCACAGATGCCTCGTCTTCGTGACGCTCCACATTCCTCTGGACATCCCACTGTCCACTCCTCTCGTTGTGTCTCCGGTAGTCCATCCTCCAGAGAGTCGTCGTCATTGTATGCATGGTATGTGAATTTGTATCGACGCTTCAGGCGTATGAGCGAAGAGAGGCGAGACGGTTGACCGACCCCCGACGACTTTAAGGCAACCCAGTTCCAGAATGCAATAAAACTGCCTAGGCAGATCAGGGCGTAGAGACGTGAGGTTCGGATAACATGCACGCGGCCCTTCGATGCATACTTCATTCTAGAGGCCATTCGGCACAGGAGATGGCGCACTCGTCATTTCCCTGCAATGATAGCGGAATGCCATTAAAATGAGCAGCACCGCGTTGCAACAACGTCAGAGAGCTGTGCGTGGTCGGCGCGGGTTGATGCCGTGAGATGCTGACTGTTGCGTTAGGTGCGAAAACTGAGAACAGTCATCGCACATGGCGGCGTGGTAGCTGGCGAGAAGCCACTCGGACGCGAAGAGCAGTTCGATGCCATTCAGGGATACATAGGCCAATGCCTTGCCAAATCGAAGGGAGGACTGATCTACGCCACTGGGATCAGTGGAACAGGTCTATCGCATGGGCGAAAAGATCGTCGACGAATGACGGGCACTTTAGGGAAGAGCGTGACGGTGCATTCTGTCATGGCGGGATTGTGGAAGTACCCGAGTCCATTCGAAGCACCTCCTGCTCTGGTGTCGATAAACTGCATGAGCCTGACCACGCCCAAAGCTGTGTACGAGGCGATCTGGAATGGCTATGAGATGCACAGCGAAATGCAAAGCCCGGCCGAAATTGCCTACCCCTGTCGAGAATCCGCTATCACGATTGGCATTTCGAAATACGACATCATCAAAGAAGAGATGACAACATTTGTCAACAGCGAAGTCCCGACGGAATCCAAGACAGCAAAACACAAGAGTGGCAAGAAACGCGACAAAACGCATCAGGACGATGGGCAACGCAGCATGCTGATCGTGTTTCTCGACGAAATAGACAAGCTCATCGGCGGCAGGGTAAGCACACCTCTTCTCTCTGCAATTGTTTCCGACAGAGATACGGTGCAGAATATCGAGTTGTTGCTGAATCTCTTCTCCATGGCTGTCTCCAGCAAGAGGCTGGTGTTGATCGGAGCGGCCAATACACTCGATTTGACAGACAGATGGATGGAGGACTTCGACAAAGCAGAATGCCTCCCTGAGCTGGTGTCGTTCCCTGCCTATCGTCCAACAGAAGTGTCTGCCGTGCTGAAGAAACTCGCAACGCAGAGCGAAGATCCAGTCGTTTTGACCGATCGCGCGATTGAATTTTTGGCACGCAGAGCCTGCAGTACAGGAATGGGTGACATGAGGGGTGTCTTTCACATCTGTCAGTCTGCCTTGGCCACATTCGAAAAACGTAAGACCCTCGTTGCGTCCGGCTCTAAGAGTGCTGCTCTAGAGGAGAGTGGCGATGAGTGGGTAGGTATAAAAGAGATCACAGAAGTGTTTAATAAACTCCATACGGGCACAGATAACGAGCCCTACAGTGCTGTGTCTTCCTTGCCTCTCGATCAGCAGGTTCTGTTGTTGGCCGTTGTGCAACTCCTACAAGGTCATAGACAGAGATGCGACAAAGATTCGCCGGAAAGACAACGTCGTAAGAAATGTACCTCACATAAAGGACGACGAGAGAATGTTGGACTCGATGTCGAAGCCATCTACCAACAGTGCGTCGTGCCGAGACCAACCGATTCGGGATGTGCGCTTGTGCGTGTAGGTACGTCAAAGCATGTAGAAACTTGTGCCTTGATGCGCATTCGAAGGCGGATGTATTGAACATGGTGACCATGTTATGTGACACTGGCCTTCTGTCCAAAGAGAAACCGAAGAAAGGAAAGCATTTCCGACTCGCTCTGCCCCTATCCACAGTACTGGAGTTCTTTGAGACTTCTCGTCTGTTTGCCGGGATGATGTTATGAGACACCGCCAAGAAGGACATGTTCCGTCTAAACGGTTAGAAGAGCGTGCGCGCAGAACGAAGTACAACTTGTCAACTGGTCTGCTCGAACGCGTACCTTACTCCAGTACTCGTGTTTTCGATTAAAGGACGCGAAGTTTCTTTATTCCTGCCTGTAAAGCTCCTTCATACACTCTGCCTAGGTAGCGTCTCAGTGTAGAAATCTGCAGGTATGCGAACAAACATCCCGTCTTCTTCCTAAGCGGAATCTCGCGATGATGCTTGGTTGAACGGCGCGAGCTATACGATCTACCATCGAGCCGTTATTCGCGTTGCTTTTCTTTGGGCTGGCAGCATCTCGATGGCCGAGAGGCATCTGCTCGGGAAGATCGGATGGCCTAGAAAAGAGGGAATCGATGGCCTCTCGTCGCGCCGCCGCCCGAAGTTGGTGTTTTCGTCGACAGATGCGCGGTCGGGATGCTTTCGACATCGCGTTATCTCTCCGGATTTCTCGTCATCTTCGTAAGACCGTGGGCCCGTTGTAGGAGAATGGCTCGTCAATGTGGTTCAGGCGACTTCGGCTCTGGAAATGTGCCATTGGATCTCCGAATTGCCACTTTTCTGGCCGGTATCCAGGGAGAACCCATCAGTACTACAAGATCCAGTACTGAACACGGATCATCCGGTTCCGAGCAACAACAGCCCGAGCAACCGACTCCCGTGGCAGCAATCATAGCCGAACAGCCCTCCGCGCCTCTGGCGATGGAGACTTCTGAGCGAACAGCAGCTGGTCGACAACATCGCAGAAGTCAAACCACTGGCCGCCGACGGAGATACAGAGATGATCGTCAGAGACTATCAAATTCATTAGCGCAGAAACGATACCGAGAGAGGAAAAAGCAGGCATTCGACAACATGAAGGCCCTCGTCGATTCCCTGACTGCCGAAGTGGATCGGCTGCAACATGTCAAACGTGAAAATGAGAAGCTCACGCTGGAGATGGAAGAGTATCGGCAACTTGCCGATGTCCATGGAATGAACAGAGCATCGCGTGTTGCTGAGAACAACAGTCCAACGTCGACCTTCAACGATTCAAGTCCCACATCTGTCTGTTCGCTGACACTTCAGGGCCCAAGTGCACCACTGCCACCAATCGAGCCGATTGCTCAGCCGATGCTGACACTCCAGAGCACGAACGTTGCCGATTGGATGGGCACGATGAGTCGAATCTGTCAATGGAGGACGGCGACCGATGTGGACACGTCACGAGGTCTACAGACCGAGATTGAACAGCTCGAAAAGGACTGGAATGAACGGATGGCGACGGTCGAGAATTTTATGCGTCTCTATCGAATCTACGGAGGCACGGCGACATCGTCCGACGAACACATGCTTCCCTTTTTGCGATCGTGTATGACCAACATGCATTCGATGAATGCTGACGTCACTTCGCTGAAAGTTCAGTTGGTCGCACAGCAGACGCAGGAGAATAGAACCAGAGTGCAGGAAGTCTTTGGTTTTCAACCCAACGATTCCAAATGATCACCATCACTTTATTTCGCGGATTCACCCTTTTGACAGATGTCCATCTGTTCGGCCCACTCCACTCACTCTGTGGCATTTTTCCTGACATCATATGTGCTTGATTGACCGTACACGATATGGACTCTCTCTTTATCAGGCAGATGTCAAGTGCCCCCTTCCACTGGCACAGAAGAATGGCATCACAAGCAGCACCTCTGGCAGGTGTTGGATTCCATTTTTCTCAAACCTTCCTTCCTCTCTCTCCCAGAAACGTGGAGCTTTCACGCATTCGTTCTGCCAAAATTGATAAGAAAATGATCCAATTCATACAAACGAGCAGCCAGCGAGTAGATCTTACATCGTATTGCTGCTTGTGACTATCAGCAAAATATGACAGTTTGTTCTTTTTATTTATATAGAAAATGTAGTTAATACATGTCTATCTACATCACTCTTTACTTGGAAGCCTTTTGCTTTCATTGGGAATGAGAGTATAATTGTAAGAATGATTGTTGTTCGTGTATTGCTGAATCGAAAGCTCGGCGTCCATGCGCAGCGACTTCCATTTGTCACCTCACGAAATTTTTGAGCTATGCCGACTAAGGGACACCTTTCGCAGCAACAAAACACAGACGCAGAACGAAACGTGCCGGCGGAGGTTCCACACGGCGCGGCCAATCGTCGGTTAGAGGATCGCATCGCTATGTTTTTCCAAGGACTGGAGCATCCGACGGGTGCAACAAATACTGGAAGCGCGCATCAGACAACAGGCTTCTCCGCCATGGACGTCGCCGATCCGGAGCGGTTGCCGCGGAGTACGGCGGATCCGGTACAGACGCAGTCGCAAGTTTTCGTTCTCCTAAACAACGAAACGGAAGACGGAGTGCCGCGTCCTCCTTCAACGGACGTCGCCACGTCCCAACCACAGAGGTAAACGACGGACCCCTGCCCACCTTTGGTGACACTTCGGCGTAGACGGCGAGGAAAGCGCATTCGCTGCGATGCATTACCGCATGAAGAGATTGTATCGAATCTGTCCGGTGCCTTCACACCATTGGATGTCAGGGAGATGTATGGTGGGAGATCACACCTGCATCCATTCGCCACAACACCCGTCACAACTTCACGTTTGACACAGCACAGTGAATCGGACATTCGCCAAGGAGCCTTAAGTGGCTGCGGCGGCGGTGGCGGCGGTGGCGGCGGTGGCGGCGTGACTGGGAGTGCTGCCTTTGCAATGCCATCTGTCTGTCCAGGTCAGACCATGATCGATGTGCGTGTTCTCAGTCACATTCATCCGATGGATGTCACCGCATTGGCAACAACAGTATCCGGTGGAACGTCGCCCACCCCATTCCCTGGCGGTATCCAGCCGCCACCTAGGAACAGTCCTGAACAGACGAGCGACCCTTCGAAGATGAGTGCCATCGAAAAGGCGAAGCTCGATTGGGAAACGCACATCACTGTCATGGAACAGGTTCTTGCCGCCAACAGAGAACAGGGATTGCCAGAGCATTCGATCTCCTTGGACGCATTGCAGTTGCTGAGTCAAATGATCAGTAACCTCTATTCCCTCAATGCCAAGCTTCTGTATGCCGAAACGCAACGCGTTCTCGACGAACACCGCCAGAATGCCAGACGCATTGACGATGTCTTCCAAGGGCTTGCAGGAGTAAAGAGACAGAAAGGGAAAGAAGATTAAGCATGGTTGGATCACGATGTGCGTGCTCACCAGCTCATGCTCTTGTCGTTCGATCCGGCATCGAGATCGATCGATGCATTGCTATTGACGTCATCATCAATTATCATCAATATCTCAACAAGGAACAAGGCATCCAAATCTCAAGCACAAGGCGCTGACAGACAAGAGCCTGTGATGGATTTCGTCGTTTTTGTTGCATCCTTATGAGGCGATCGGTCAATTTCGTGCCGTTTTTGCAAATCGGGGATTTCGGATTTCAGTCAGGTGGGCGAATCCACCCTCTGTGTTTCTTCTTGTTTGATGCTAAATGTTCGATGAGAAATATACATCGTTTGACGAAAATTGCCACACTCAGCAGTACCGTTTCAAAACATCGAAAGAAATCTCTGCGCGTCGTTGACAGCGTCCACGCATTCGGCAAAGGATTTCTCTCCTGCCGTGCTGTTTGCTCGTGCTAAACGACGATGTCCATTTCGCGTTCTGAGCAAGTCCGTCGACTCTTCGGCGTTGACGTATTGTGTCAGCGATTGCTGCTAGGAGAGGGAGGAGGTCGACGCCACAGGGACGTTCGAAGTTAAGGCAACGGCGGAGCTAGAGGTGCGCCGGCTGCACCTGCTGTGCCTCGCCCCAATGGTACGAGCAGGAACTCGAGAAGCAACATGAGGGATTAATGGCACACATCGCGACGTTGAAAGAGGCATGGACCGTTCTGTAGAGTCTCTCTCAACGGTTCTGCGCCGCAGGACGTGCGAAAATGGCAACACAATATCGAAACCGAAGCGCAAGAGCACAGTGAAGTGAGTAACCATGTCTGGCGTTTCATCTCTGTGATCCTGTGGATGTCCCATCACGACTAGGCGCTGGATAAGATCCGCAGCCAACTGCGTGGCGAGGTGGAGTCGTTGCGATCGGAGTTCGAGACCATCAAACATAAGATCAAGGAACAGATGACAGAGGACGACACACCCGTCGCGTCCAACGAAGCGACTGCTGTTGATAAATAAATCATCGCGATTACGATGCAATAATGTGACTTTCTCGCTGAACATGGGTAAAGGTGGCACACGTTTTGTATCGGACGCCATTTCGGTGCGCGCACCGAGACAGCGGTCGTCTTTCTCGGCACGCGAGCTGCGACGCGACATGGAGACGTACTGCGAAACGGGAGTTCATCCTGATATCGAAAAAGCGATAGAGGAGCATCGAGAACGGCCAGCTGAAAAACCTCTTCCTCTGTTTGACCCGGACCGCCCGTTCGTTTACTTTCAGTTCTCGATCTCCGGCGAAGCCATCGGACAGTTCTCCCTCAACCTGTTCGACAACGTTCAGAAGTTTGGTGTTTGTGTGATAGAGTGACTGTTGAGCTATTCCGAGAGCACCATCCACGTGGCGTCGAAATGCTGCAGAATCTGTGCAAGAGGGGATCGCAGGCGTCACTCGAAAACAGATGTGTGCATAGACTGCTGACGGAATGCGCTTTCTTTATGGGCCGCTCAAAGTCTGTTTGTTCTCTTCTTGTGAGAATCGGCATTGGACGTTGTGAACGGACAGGTGTACGAGAGAGATCATACGTCGCCCTCGTCTCAACCATACAGAAAAGGGCACGGTCTCCATAAGTGGAGATGGCAACGAAGTAGCCATCACATTACGAGAAGACGCTCTTGCATTGGACGAAACGCATCATGTGTTGCCATCTGCTTATTGGCGGCGCGTTGTGATCTTGGCCGGTGCTGCAGGTGGTCGGGAGAGTGCATTTGGGATTGGATGTGCTGGACAGGGTGAATACTGTCATCGCTGGTCCCTTTGATATTCCGCTGGATGACATCCGCATCACGAAATGCGGAATGACGGATCATTTGGGGAGGATAGACGCGGCCGAGATATCTGGCGACAAAAACGCCGTGTCTGCCAAGTCTCCGGACAACGATCAACAGCTCAAACTCGAAGCACAACGCGCACAGGATGACCTAAAGTACGTTCTTGCTGAGCGTATACGCGGTCAGGTCTCTGAGTGTTGTTGGATGTCTAGATCGGCATTGGAAGAGGGACTCACTCGAAAACGAAGAGTAAATGAGGCGAGGGAGCGAAGCAACAACAAAAAGCGTGTTCTGGATCTGGACCTGTCATCCTCCACCAGTTCAGATGAGGATGCCTAGTATCGAATGTAAAAAGTGTTCGCTATACGCTGTCTGATGTCACTGGAGCCACGTCTTTCGTTTCGATCACCGATTGTGGTTTCTGATTCAAGACGCCCAATGTCTGCCGCAGGGCTCTGGCCAGAACACGCGAAGAGAGTTTGGATGCCAAGATGATCGGAATCTTCACTGCTTCATCACGATCCGCTGCATTCAAACTCTGAATCTCCTGTGAGCCATTCATGAACCCGTGAATGTATGATGTTACTGCTGTAAAGACGTACGTTTAAGATCCAAGTCAGGGCAGACGATGCTTGCGTTATTGTGTGGAGGGTCGTCACATTGGCACTGTGTCGATCGCGTTGCTCGATCTGCTGCATAGCCTGGGATAACCGTCGCAGTCCAGCAATCTATAACAACGGCTTTGATTGGAGGATGGCATATGCGTGCGGACCTGTTCTCGGTCTTTCTCTTCGGAGAAGGAAGGGACGGACATCAGCATCTGTCCCCAGAGGCTCTGTGTAAAGGGAACGCCGTTTGTTGGAGCCGAGAACACATTGTTCTTCGTTGACTGGATCCAATCATCCACGCCAAGACGCCACGCAGCGTCGATGCCTTTGGCGATTTCATCCAACAGAATGTCACGCACAAACAGTCCCTCCTCTTTTAGCAAGAACTGCAGTGGACGTGTATTGGGGGACGCTTTCTCAGATGGGTTTGCTTGGTTCCATGTCCCTGAATGAAAGCTATCGGCTTTGCCAGGAGAGCGTACGGCTTGGAGCAGCAAGGCCTCGAGTCTCTCAAACTGGAATGTCCCTCTTTTGTAGAGGAGCGCTTTGAGTGTTTGTCGGAGTTCTGGAGTCTTGTCGGAGAGCAGTCGACGCGCCACCCATGGATACGCTGCATTCAGTACTTTATAAGAGGGGTCACTGGCCAAGGCAATTCCCTCCAGGACTGTCAGACTGCGAACGAGTAGTGTATAGTAGGGTGGAATCTGGAACTTGTACTGATACATCGTCGTGCCCAGTTTCTCAGAGAAATCGCCAAAGCTCAGGTTATTCATGCCGCCCACCATAATCGACTGAAAAACGCCTGTCAGCGCAGGGATGATCCGAGAGCGGTCGGATGATGAGGGCAGCATGCCGAGAGAAACAAAATCTTCAGCCAATGCTTCGTATTCGCGATTGACGAGATGAAGGGTGGCTCGAATGAGGGCCCGTTGCGTCTCTTTGTTGATCTGTCCCATCATTCCGAAATCGATATAGCACAACAGTCCACTCGGCAACTTCATCAAATTTCCTGTCGCGAGATGACGAGATGCCTTAGCTGAGTAGGGTTTGGCCTACCTGGATGCGGATCTGCATGATAGAACCCTTCCTCAAGCATCTGCTCCAAACTGCAACGGACGCCCACGTCGACCAACCTCAAATCTTCGTGGCTGCCTCGGCTGGCGCGTTTGGCAGTGGCACCGGATCGGAGCTTCTGGCCATCGACCCATTCCATCACCAGTACCTTCGGCGTAGTCCACTGGAAATACATTTCGGGTACGTAGACGCCTTTCATCTGGCCAAAGAGTTGCTTGAAACGCGCTCCGTTTGCCGCTTCCCTGAAAGGAGATTTCTTCGAACGCGGTACAAGAGCACTGCGGAGTACCGTTCGTAATCCACTTCTTTAAAAAGACTGGTGGCCCATTCGTCGATGAGGAGTGGCAGATTGCTGTTGACTTTCTTCCATTTTCGCACGAATCCTGCCAATTTTCGCAGAAGGTACACATCCAGTGCAATCTGCTCCACCACGTCCGGCCTCTGCACTTTGACAGCGACTTCTTGCTGCGTTGTCCTTAATCGAGCTCTATAGACTTGCCCCAACGAAGCCGCCGCGACAGGGTCCGGCGAAACATCGCTGAAGATCTCCTGAATCGGCGCCGCCAACTCCTTCTCGATCACTGTCATGTCACATCCACTCAACAGATCTGCACAGAATGGACTGGGCTTCACTTTCGAACGCAGCAGTATTGCTGAAGGGCGGGATGCGGTCCTGAAGCTTCTCCAATTCTCTCAGATAAGTCGGCGGAACCACATCCGGACGGGAAGATGCCACTTGACCGATCTTTACAAAGGCAGGACCAAGAGAAGTCAAGACGCCCCTCAAATTCGACGCTGCCCTTTCTGTGTCTTTTGTCAGAAACGCACGTACAAACCAGAGACCCATAACGGAGCCAATCTCGATGAGACGTGCCGTCGTGGCCACAGGTCTCTGATCCCAGTACGCTCCATTGCGCTCGGCACTGTAATTGTCTCGAAGATTGAGACCATCACGCTCCAACTGACGACAGGGGCACACACGTGATCCCCGACCTTAACAGTGAGCCGCACCTGACCGGCACGTACACGAAGGTATCCCCGTGGACGTAGCTGTCGTCGAGGGTGGAGATAGAGAATCGGAGAACCGCGTCTGCAGGTTGTGCTCGTGAGTGATACTGCCCGTTCAAGCATTCTCCACGCCAGCATGTGCCGTACGTCACGCACCTTCGCATCGCAATCGACGTCAACAATGACGAATTCGAAAGAGAGCTGGACGACGATAGAGAGCGACCCAGGCGTGTTTACAGAACTTCTGCAGCGTATGGGTGTGCAGTCGGTTCAAGTGCGTTGCGCCGCGATTTCGAAAGCGAGGCGAAGATGCCAGACAGGTGGAGGAGCTCTACGCTTTGGACGAAGCCCAGCTGCAGTATTTAAAACCCGTCTATGGTTTGATCTTCTTGTTCAAGTGGCGTGCGGAAAAGGATGACCGGCCGATCGAATACGCCGCCTTGGAGAGCGTCTGGTTCGCCAACCAAGTCATACAGAACGCCTGCGCCACTCAAGCGATTCTCTCGGTACTGTTCAACCGACCGGATGTCGACCTCGGCACAGAACTCGCAAACCTGAAGTCCTTCACGGCAGATTTTCCGCCGCACCTGAAAGGTGACGATCTATCATGTCAGTCCAGAGCGTAAAGGCGATGGTGTTCAGGGCTGACCATTGGGAACAGTGAAGTGATTCGCCAGGCGCACAACAGTTTTCGTCCCCCCGATGCGTTCGTTTCGGATGAGGACGCCGGAGGAAAGGACAGCTCTGAGGTCTATCATTTTATTGGATATGTGCCTGTCGATGGGGTGCTGTACGAATTGGATGGACTGAAAGAAGGGCCAATTCGACTCTGTTCGTGTCAAGAGGTCCAGCCACCGACGGAGCAAAGGAGATCGTGAGATGTCTGCTTAGGAGGATTGGTTGAATCTGGTGTCTCCGTTTATCCGGGCACGAATTGAGCAATACGCGAAGAATGAAATTCGCTTCAACTTGATGGCCGTTATCAAGAACAGAACAGAAGTGCTGCAGGAGAATATCCACGGGGCAGAAGAGAAGAAGGAAAAACTGATGGCCTCTTTGGAATCCATGGGTACAGAAGATGGCGGCGCTGTGCATACAGAAATCGCTCAATTAGAAGATTCAGTTTTGAGGTGACGTTGCTGCAGAGTGAGAAAGTGTGAGATGATGTGACGGCAGATACAAAGAGGACTTGACAAGCGAAGAGACAAAGCTGAAGAAATGGAAAGAAGAAAACGTGCGGAGAAAGCACAATTACATTCCATTTCTCTTCAATTTTCTGAAGATCCTGGCCGAGAAAGATCAGCTAAAAGAACTGATCGACATGGCCAAGGACAAACAGAACCAACAGCAGCAGCAAGACCAAGAGAAGGGAGAGACCGAGTCCAATACAGAAATGCAGGAGTAGGTAGATGTGAGCGACACGTGTTTTAATGGTGTCATCACTTTCACGCACATGGATTGCTCTGTCAACATCGAGTCGCCTGTTGATTAGATGGCCTGTGCACCCAATCCCCACAGCGACCCGTACGACATGTAGGCGAAGACCAGGCCAACCAAAGGAGTGACGATGGAGATGAGCATCAACGCCGTCAGGATGTTCCAATTGCTTCCTATGTATTCATCACCCGCCCTTGAAACGCAAAGGACAGGTGAAAGGTGATTCGATGGACATTGGAGTGCACCAGTTGTCAGAGTAGAAACCGGAGTCGACCGTTTTCTGAGCAAGTTGTTCAGTGATGACGGAACCGCGACGGTAACGGGCTGACAACAGACAGAACCGTGTCGGCAAAGCGCCTCGATGGTGATGAACACTTTACTGAGTCGATCGCCAATCGTCTCTTTGCGAACCGGAGAGGAATCGATTTCGGTGTCTGTTGGTACACTCAGTTCGTCGCTCTCTTCCGCCGTCGCTCTCAAGACACGCAGCCTAGGACGCACTGTCACATACGGCTTTGTTTTAAGTACCACGCTGTGCGAATAAAGGTCGAACCGGGGAGACGAGGTGTCGATGCAAAGCATGACGATCGAAGGCGAAACGAAAAGTCCATTGACGGCCGCAATGGCGTCGTATGAACAGAGAGTGCACAAGAGTTCATCAGAGCTGCAGTTGCTCGACGCGGACGCGATAATCAACGTGACATGCATCGTTCATTGGACATTTCTGACGTGGCAGCACGGTAGACCGACAAAGTGATGGAAAGACGTCGCCGCCACAACGCCGATCGCACTTCATAGACGGGATCAGTGCCCAGAAGAAAAGACGTGTTAGGGGACACGACATCCGGCCGGTTACGAAAACCATTCCGATCGGACTGCGCGTTGCGAAGATCGTCGAATACACGAGAGGCCGCTAAGGATCCCGACGATCGCCGGTTCATCCACTGACCCACCCTATCTTCGTCGAATGTCGATTCGATTTCGGCATCGAACACTTAGCCCTCGCCGCGCCGTAACACGAAAGATATCTCCCGTTTCGCATATGTGGACATTGTTCGCATACAGCATTTGGATCAACTGCCTTCAGAGGAAGTGGATTGGGCATAGCTCTTTGCGAAGAGTCGCGAAACGTCGAGCACATGGAAAGGAATGCATCAACGTCTTGTCGCCGTCACGACATGCGTCTCCTACAAAGACGTCTTGATGTGTCGCCTGTCGGGGATGGGAATATCTGACGTTAAATTTGTCTTCGCATACCGTCGACAATGACGATCGCTGTTTGTGCCGAAGAGAACATTCATGCTTTCACCAGAGAAACAGATTCATGCAGTTCAGCGACGACATCCGCGGAGAGATCATGACGTGTAGGGATAGGTGGCATTGATTCTCTTTTATAGCAAGGTGTTCCGTCAGACATGCCAATCGATGACCTCGAGATCGTGCGATTCGAGATAGGCATTGCATTTTGAGAAATGCTGACATCCGAAGAAACCACGATAGGCTGATAGCCCAGACGGATGGGCGCATTTTAGTATAAGATGACGATCGCCATCCAAGTCCTTCCCTAGCACACATCACATCCCAATGGATACTCTCCAACACTGACACTTTTGCATCTCACCCATCTTCTGCGCATGTGCTCCCCACAGAAAGAAGACCAAATGTTCTCGTCTCTCGTTTAAGATAGCGAGCACTTTACGGGTGAATCTCTCCCAACCCTTCTTTCGATGTGAATACGCTTGGGAACCGCGCACCGTTAGAACTGTATTCAGGAGTAGGACACCCTGTCCACAGTCACAACTCAGCTGCATGACGGAGGGGATAGAGGAGAGACTTGTGTTGCCCACTTGGTTAGATCTCCATGGGATCCAGGATCGTACCCAAGATCCGATTTAATCTCTTTATAGACATTTCGTAAGCTGCTCGGTAGACGGGCGCTTTGTGGGACAGAAAAGCTCAGGCCAGTTGCCTGGTTTACTCCATGATAGGGATCCTGTCCCAGCAATACCACGCGCACCCTGTGAGCACTGCCCTGTCTACAGGCATGGCAATAACAGGGAGAGTACTTTTTGAAAGGGGTCATTTCGAAGGCGTTGAAGATGTGACCGACGGGTGGATAGACGACCGTTTTCGGATCATCCCATTCCATTTCCAAGAATGTCTGCAGCTTTGTGAAGTAATCACAGCGAAACTCCTCGCTCAGCATTTCGAGCCATCCCGATTCTGTCAAGAGCTTTGAGAGTTCTGGATGTTCTCCTGCTGTCACAGCCTTGACGACGACCTGCCATGCGAGATCTTCCTTCAGGATGCCAATATGTGCGCGACAGTGACCTCTTGTGCGGGAGAGGCGAAGGCGGATGACTCTGTTGGTGTCGAAGGATCGGTGGGCGAAGTGCCAGTGGATGCATTGGAAACGCGTTTCTTCACCTTCGGCTTCTTTGCGTTGCGAGCGGTGCCGCCGGAGCGAAGACGTTTTGGCATTTTGGCGCAACACGTTGGCGCCAGAAGCGATGCGATCCGCAGCGTTTGCATTACTGGCATCTAGACGTCTGCTATGCGTCCATTCTACAACGGACGCTTCGTTCGTAAAGCACGACACACCACACGGCACTCCCGCTACTCTGAGACAGCAGATCGCGAACAGCACGCGTTTGTGGTCGGTGTCGGTCGTTTGCTATACGTTGTCGATCGGCCGACACATGTGCCACCAAAATGGCAGAGGCCACTGTCGGCTGAAAGAGAAGATCAATGCGCGAGAAGAAAGGGATGTGCATAGATGATGGTTGTCTTTGCTGTCCAGCTGATCTTTCGAGGTGGACGATACAGAAGCAGCCATTCAGATATCAAAACAGGGCAGGCATTTCAAAACAGTGCTGTCACAAATCGTGCACAACGCACACCCACAACCCCACGTCCATTGAACACTCCTGCTTTAAACGAACCGCAAATTCTGGCCCAGTGGAAAGTGGACGTTTAGGAACAATACGTTGAGTTGCAACTGGCTATCATGACATGGGATTGAATACGCGTAAGAGAATCTATGGATTAGTAGGCACACTGTGCACAGAAGCGTCGCTGGCATTGGTGTTACGTACATAGTCAAGAATAGCTTTAATGATAAACTGAATGACATAGTCGACGACATAGATCTTTACGATGTGCCACGTGCCTCGATCAGCATCGTAAGGCACGTTCTCTGAATCGAGCACGGCCTTTAAGTACTTTGTTGAAAAGGCGACAATAAAATGCAGGAAAACGAAAAACAGCGCAAGATTGCCAACGATGATCCCAAGGGTCACCACAATGCGAATGGCATCAGACACGACATCATCGCCAAAGAACATACTCGAAACGAAAGTGAGCAGCGAAACCAGCACCGAGAGATTTTCCAGTGCGTTCAAATCGTCAAACTCCTCACGATAAGGCCGGCAGAGCATCTGAAAGTAGAGGGCAGCTGATAGGACAAAAACAGCAAGGATGTGTTGGAGATTGGTGCCTAGAGGATAGGACAGAACAACGACTACAGTTAAAATCGCCTTCTTCAAGAGAATCACCGACTCCCAGAAGACAAACCTCTTCTGGTAGGAGCGATACATAAACCCAGAAACCTCATAAATCCATCCCTGTTTGTAGTCTTCTTGCACATTCTTCATGACGAGGTAGGCGATCACTAGGGGGAATCCGAGAGTAAAGAGAAAGAGGAAAGGCCATCCCAGGACGAAAGCGAGGACAGCATGCGATTGTTGGTAGCAGTGGATGCTGGTGTCTGTCGCCCAGTAATCTGCAGTGCTATCCACTCCAATGATGACTGAGTTGTGCACTTTGATGCAGGTGACGATCTTGACGAGGGTCTTGGTCAACGAGACGTAGCTGATGTAGAAGACGGCCAGAAAACTCAACACAATTTTCTTGACAAGTTCCGTTGTCTCCGTTTTGTTTTTTGCTTTGTCTGTCATCCAGTAACTGGCGAAAACCAGTACTGCTGCGAGTGGGACACTGAAATCGATTAGCACACTGGCGATGGATCGTTCCATCGAGGCATTGGTTGGCACCAAACAGTCCACTGAATGGTGAATTGCCTCCGAAGTGACACCACCTGCAAACTCTGTAAAACGCCAAGTGCTCAGTATCTCATCCACTGTGTTCTCTAAGTCACCTGCTGTCTTGAACAGAACGATGACTGGCTTCGTCCATTCCACGTTGATCGAGATAGCGACAGCCGTCACTTGGAAGAAGTTCAAGGTGATCTACAGAGATGATCGATATTGGTCCTCGAAGGGGAGATCATAGATTCCTTACTTTGAAAAGCTCGATCGCTTTCCACTGCGCGAGTTCGATATCTTTCGCCGTTTGATCTGGATCCGGTCTGCTAACCGTCGATGGATGCGCGACGTCATTGGGTACCTCGCCAGTTAGATAACTTTCCATCATATGAGGCTGGGCGGGTGGCTGAGAGGATGGAGAAGTCGCCTGCTGGGCGTTAGAAATCACTGTCAGGGTGGAGACCAGACTGCCTCTCACAGTGATGCCCGTCAGTACCATCAGCACCAGAAAAGATAGGAACACAACGAGAACACTTGCAAATTTTGTGCTGCATTTCTCGCAGAGAAAAGAGTGAAGCCGCCCGTAATGCGCTTGGCATGAGCCGCACAGCGGACCATCGTATCCCTGCAAACAGAAAGACGTGACGAGATGTCATCCAACAGAAGATGGTGGGTGCCTCTTTGCACTGAGCATGAGTGTAGGCCTCGGCATCTTCCTCGGCGAAATGACAACTCTCCAGATCTCTCGTTGCTTCTTCTAGGCGAGACGCACGCTCGTTGAAGTCGCACATCTCAGAGGAAAGACATTTCTGCAGGTGTTTGGAGCAAGGCGTCGGGTGCCAGTATCCTTTGTCTGGAAGAATGATATGCGATGCGCAGTTCCCATTATCGGGACAGGGATGACACCCCGGTTCGTCTTCACTTCCTAGATTGTAAGTGTCAGATGTGCAGGGCTCACAGATCATGCCATTGGCAGCAGCCACTTCCCCAATTGTGCATCCTCTGATGTGAACAAACATCGAGAAATGCGCAATCGATTGCTCGCTAAATAAAATCGTGCATTCATAGACGCCCTCGATTCCAAATCCGACGACTCTGGAGAAGTTGCCGATGCCTGCCACCATGGCCACGTTGACAGATCCCGAGAAGAATCCCTTCGATGCTGACATCGATGCTTCAATGTCTTCGGATTGTAGGCCCACGGCAGGTCCTTGGCCCAATCCATCCACAGCCTCTAATTGAACAATGGGCAGAGGTGATCCGCTCGCATGGTCCATCACATAGTATGCATCGCCACTGGCGATCTCTATCTCGGTTCCGTTAGCGAGAACGATGGTCTTCTTGACTTGGACTGCAAAGGTTCCTGCATTGGGGGCATATCTCCCAGCAATGTTGCCGGACCAAGTCTCGCAAACATCGTCCAATGATTGCAATAAGTCCAAGGCCATGAGGTCCTCTCCTGTGTAGAGTTGATTTCTGTCTTCCCTCTCGACAGATGCGCAACTCAATCGAATGGTTCGGATGTCTGAAGTCATCAGACCACCTCCGGCTACTGTCGCTTCATTGTGCTGGAAGATCGTCCCCGTGATCACGGCAAGGGAGCAGTTGTTGGTCGAGTTATTTGAGCAGTTGGTCTGAATAGGATCGTTCAGGAGAATCAGTCCACCTAGATGCAGGCAGATTGAACAGATAGATGTTGTCAGTGGCTGACAGATAACCACACCTCCCCATCTGGCTGTGTTGTGTCGGAACACATTCTGATCGAGTTGGAGAGCGATGGGTCGAAGACCAAAGGAATACATCGAGACAGCACCACCTCTCAGTCCAGCTGAGTTGTTGACAAAAAAACAGTCGTTGCAAACAAGGGCGGATTGCCCCGGACTGTGAATGGCGCCGCCAAACGAACTGGCTGTGCATTCTGAAAAATTGACATGCTCTGCTGTAATGGTCGATGTAAAAACATAGATCGCGCCTCCATCTTTTGCATGTGCGTTCGTCAGTGTCACATTGTAAAGGGCAACCATGGGAGGACCCAGTGCTGCTAAGAATCCCCCATTCTCACTAGCAGTGCCATTAACAAATGAAGAGTGGCTTATGTTTAGATTTGCGACAAACGTGCTGAAGCCACCTCCCGAGCTTGCTCTATTTCCATTCATCCTGCAATTTGTGAAATGTACCGTCGATCCAGCAACATGTGCAACACCACCAGAATATGAAGCTGCATTCTGATAGAACGATATGTTGGCAAATGTCCCAGTGACAGAGTGGCTGATGTGCATGGCACCTCCGTTCTCGGCACTGTTGTCTTGAAAGTCCGAATGTCGAATTTCAACCCGACTTCTTTGATCACAGTGTACGCCGCCACCACTGGTGGCCCTGTTTCCGGAAAGAAACATCCGGCTGCCGACTAAAGTCGCGGTTGCAGCGAGAATGGCGCCTCCTCTGCTATTGGCACGGTTTCTGAGAAAAGTGGAGTTGATGACGGTGGCAGCAGATGCAGCATCCAGAGCGATCGCGCCTCCTTCTTCAGCACGGCAGCCAGTTATCGTGACATTTCGAAGCCAAAAGGAGACATTTCCAATGCCATTGAGGCTGCCTCCATATTGGCTGAATCCATCGGCGAAGAAAGAGTCTGTCAGACGCACGTGTCCATCTCTCGTGGCATAGATGGATCCACCAGCAAGAGCACGATTTCTGGAGAAATTGCACAAGTGAAAGCTGGCGTTTGCTTGTTCGATGTAGATTGCTCCTCCAGGTCCTTCAGCTTCATTGGAAAGGAATTCGCAACGGGCGATTCTGGCAAAGGCGCTGTGATGGATCATCAAGGACCCGCCGCTGTACGCTTTGTTCCTGGAAAAGATGGAATCTGTGGCTTCCAATTGACTTTCACCCGCACATGCAATTCCTCCGTAGCCCAGTTGTGTGGTGCTGTCAGAGATGTTGCTGATCTGGATGCGCAGGGTGCTGTTTTGCATGTAAATGCTGGCCCCGCTGTCTTGTGAATTGCACCCGGTGAGAGAGGAATGGCGAATACTGACCACAGAGCTTCTACTGATTCCAATGCATCCTCCAAGTACTGCAGAGCCGTTTGTGAAAGAAGAGTTCGAAATGACAATCTCGGAGAGCATAACGGAGAGATGACCACCATGGAGTGCTGTTCCACCTGCAAAACGCGTCCGATTCGAGGAGAGGCTCCCTTCCTCCATGTAGATAGAACCGCCGGATTCAGAGGCTTGGTTTCGCCACAGAAGGCTGTGGCTGATGTATCCACGGCTTTGGGATCGTATGTACAGAGCACCGCCAAACCTGGCAGCATTTCCCTCAAGGACGGAGTCTGAGATTTCCAGTCTGCTGTTATTGAAACAAGAGACAACGCCGCCGTTCTCCGCCCCTGTGTTGTTAGCTGCCAAGATGTCCTTGATGACAGTCGTCGAAGCTTTGCTGTAGATGACGTTTCCCTCACTCGCTGCAGTGTTAGAGACGAATGTGACATTTTCGAAGCCGATTGAAGAGTGGCTTTGCAGATGGATAGCGCCTCCGTCTTGTCTGGCCTTACAGAACTGCATCAATGCATGTCGGACTTGAGAGCGGCCGTCGTTCTCGAGTGCGATGCATCCACCGTATTCCCCTGATCCCCTTACGAACACAGATCGACTGATGTTCGAGATGGACTCTGTCGTGGCAAGAAACCCTCCTCGGTTGGCCGAGCCGTTCTCGAATTGACAATGGCGAATCGTCATGTTGGAGCCTTCTGTGTAGACACTGCCTCCTTTGTCGATCGCAGAGTTGTTCAAGAAATCGAGACGCGTGGCGTAGACATTGGACTCGGAGGCAAAGAAAGCACCGCCGTCTCTAGAGGCATGGTTCGAGAGGAGCACGCAGTGGTGGAGAAAGGCAGCGCTGTTCATCTCCAGAAAAAGGACACCCCCTCTGGTCGCGGTGTTCTCTTCAAACGAGGTGCCAGACAGAGAGACGTTGGATGCTTCGCTGTAAAGGGCAGCTCCTGATGGACCTCTGTTCTTCCGGAAGATGCTGCTGGATACAGTGACTGAGCTCCTCGTAAGATAAAGACAGGGACTCGGTTGGTCGCCGTCTTCTTGGAAACTGATAGAGTTCTTCTGGAAGCTCGATCTTGACAAGGACAGCGATGCATCAGACAGGTGAAACACGGTCAGCACGTTCCGCGATACGACCAGTCCTTCGATGTTTGTTTGAGATCCAGGAGGAGCGTGGAAGAGGTGAGTGTTTCTGTCCCGAGGGTCTGCCAGGCGATTTCTGGAGACGGTACAGTTCTCCATTCGGTTCTCCTGAGACAGGAGTGCACCGCATGCTTGGCCTGAACAGGTATTGTTCTGATACCGAACTGAGATCATCTCCACCGCCGAACACGACGGTGCTTGCACTTTGAGCCCTGTCTCAGCCGCCAATTGATTGTCTCTCACGATGATGCTGATCCATCGGACTGTGCCCTCCATTCCTCCAGATCTGCACGGTGCCACCTCAACGATGGCCTCTCTGCTGTCCAAGCCAAAAGAACATCCTTCGAAGACCAGATTGGCAAAGGTCACATTTCTAGCCCTAAAGACCCTCGTCTAGTAGAGACGTCACACATAGGACGGTTCTTACCGGATGAGGAAGAGACCTTCGTTTTCGCCAGGACAAGAGAGGTGCGCTTTTCTCCGAGATTGCTGAAGAATGATGTCTTCATCAAAGTCGACCGCGCCGATATCTGTGTTGAATGTCAGAGACCAGGGGATGATCAGCCGCGTTGCGAGTCGAGTCGTGTGTGTTGTGTTAAGGGCGATCGTGTCCCCAGGGCGAGTGCAATTAATGATCATCTGCAGGTCATTTCGCAATCGAAACATAATCGAATCGTCCACACGCCACCCCCTCTGCCCCACGCGAATGCGCGCCAAGAGAGGACTCCCTCTCAATGCGCATTCGAACTCTGTGCAGAAGGCGTCGATGAACACCGGAATGATAGATGCGAGACGAAAGGGGAGACTGGGTACCTGAAGAGGCCTCATCGCCGTTTTCGGCATCTCCGACGTCTTGCAACAAAGCCCGTCGCGTTTCCGTCGTCTAGCAAGTGGCACTAGCCTGTTAATGTCTGAGGAGTGTATCACTGTCGCTGTTACCGTGACAGGACGACGGTTGAGCGAGAGGCTATACTCGGCGTCTGTTCCAAGGAAGAACGCCCGCGTCCGTTTTGCGTCTGGAATCGGGTAATAGGCTACTAAAGCGGGTAGTGATTTGCGGCATGGTTGGTCCTCCTGGCCGAAGAGGGTACCTGGCGTTTTCGACGAGGGTGACGGTCTCACTCTACGTTCTTCGCTTCCCGAGGCCCATGTCGCAGCAGTGCAGTGGGGTAATAGAAACAATACCACCGAAAACAAAGACACCAGCCGGCTATCGTAGTGCGGTCCCATTGAAAGGAAAGCAGTGGTCGACAGCTGAGAGAAGTCTCCTCCTCTGCCTGAATTTATGACATCGGTTAGCAGCGTGCTCTGTAGGCATTGAGGTGTCTTTCGCAAATGAAAGTTGATGTGCATCATCAGGGGATTTTTTGGATGGAATAGACGGGGAAACGTGAAGAAACGGCGGATTGCCGTCGTCGTTCAAAGCGGACTAACACTGTCTGCTGACCTAAAACGAGTTGCGCTCTTCTTTAGGGTTGGACTCCGCCGAACGGAGAAGGCTGCATGTATATCGCAATGGATCAGTGGAATCGAAGAAGATTCGATTCTTAACGAGGCCAGCTTGCACGCGCGGAGAAAATGCGTGGCAAACAAGCCCGCTATGATGACGAGAGCAGATGAACGGAAGATTTTGCGATACTCTTCGTCGCGGCGGGAACATTTGATTGTATTCGTGGCCGTGAAAGAAACAACATGCCAAGACATGGAGATTCAGAGAAGAGATGGGAACAGTTCTCATGTGTTCAGAGCCGCATCAGATGGCATGTCTAGAGGAAGCGATGATGGATTTGAATGATTGATAGAAGACGTGACGGACAACAGTCGAGGAAGAATATGGGCAATACGGGTTTCACCCAATAGCCCTGCGCGCAGCTATACAGACAGTTCGTTGCTGTGGTTGGATCTCGGAGATGAAATATATGTAAAACTAGTATGACATTCTGCAGTTTGAAAAAGGATCCACTCGTCGCGCATCCTCCATTGTTGGCAACCGAGTTGAAGTCACCTCCACTCGTCGCACATAGGACGGCATCGACACCACAGAGCTCCAGATTGAACGTCATTTGCGCCGACAACGAGATTAGGACTTCAGAATCGCCAATGCTTAATCCAGTTGCGCGGCTGTTCGGCGCGGACCGGAAATCGAACGAATTCTCGAAGACAGAGAGTGAGTGTGCATTCAGGATTGCGTTTCTTGTCCGTCAGATGCTGTCCTGCCAACGATGGTCGTCACGACTAGTGAATCAAAAGTGAAGGTCCTCAGAGTCTCGCGTTTGTGTGAGGCTAGCTGAGTAATGCGGATTAACAAAAAACCAACAGCGGACTCAAAGCCGCGATCTTTCCAACACTGGTTCGGAGCACATATTGGAGGTAGGTGCACAAACTAGCGTCGGCTAACGTTCTAAATGGTTTGTTCGTGTTTTCATAGAGTCCAGAAGAGCTTTAGTCAGTTCATTGTCACCGAGCGAAAAAACTCCAAGTTGTGTTTCATCGTGCGCTTGTAGATGCGCTTCGCATCGGTGACGTTGAAATGCTGCAGGAGATTCAACAGTTCCTCTGCTTCTGTCACTAGCGGCTCAATCTCCAGAATTCCCGACACCCAACTCGTGTACGGACTTCCGAGACGAAAGACACCTAAAACAGAAATTGGCATGGAATCGGGCATCAGATTTTAATTCACCTTTGTTTTTCATTCTCAATGCCAATTCATACCAAAGACGCACGTCGGAATCGGCAGCGATGGCGTTGTACTCTACTGGATAGCTTTTATCGACTCTCTGCAGGTACCCGGCAAAGTCCTTTGTGGTGGGAGTCGGTGTGATGTCGTCTATGGCGATGTCGTACGTCTTGAGCGTCTGCTTTGCACTCGTCTTGTAGTCTTTAGACAAGCCTCTCAAGAATCTCTTCAGCTCCGGCGAGCATTTGGCTTTTTTGCAAGCTTTCATCCAAATGCGTGATGTGTGGATCTCCCAGTAAGCGTCCTGAAGACGCATCGCGTCGAATGCGTCTTTCGGCAATGTGCCATACAACACGCCTGCACAATATTTTTCGATGCAGACCGAAAAAAGGCGAAGCACCTTGAATGAATTCTGTATTGAACGCTTTCTCGACGGTGTCGATGTTCTCACACCACAACTGCTCGCTCAAGGTTGCGTGGACATGAGGGCTGGGAGGACAGTCCCATTTGAATTCTGACACCGTGATGGTGGGGCCGATGTTAATTTCCTCGTCCGCGAATACCCAACTGCTTGTGTCCTGCTCCTCGTCCGCGAATGCCCAACTGCTTGTGTCCTGTTCCGCGTTCATCGATGGTTTGTATGTCTCCTTGTGCATGGCGAACAGGGTTAGGAAGACACTAATTAGGACAACAATAATGGAAAGGCCCCAACAAAGAAGCTTGGGCCGCAGATCTGTGGTAAACGTTATTTGCGCCGTGACCACCATTTCCTTTTGCGTCGACGAAGAAGCCGTTACGGAGCGATAGCGTCGAGGAGGTCGCTCAAGTAACGGCGCGTACGACTGTTTGCGACGATTGGGCGATCCTTTCTCAAAGATCGAATTAGTAATGTTAATCTTGGAGTTCTGTGATAGTATTCCTAGACCATACGGATTACGACAAACACTAGCAATGCTCTCTAGTACACACCTGCATGATGCAGTTGTATGGCTGTTTTTTCTTCATGCATGATGCAGTTGTATGGCTGTTTTTTCTTCATGCACGATGGCATTCATCGAAGACGATGAGCGCGATATCGGAGATACCCATTTCTCTAACCATAAGAAGATATCACATCAAAGCGACGAAGAAATCGCTCACTGTCTCCGAAGGAGATTGGGCAGAATCTGTGGCGTCATGACCAAGACATCTCTCAGGATTAGCGACTCCAGGTAGAGGTATCGAGACTTCGTCATTTAATTGATCCCTCGAGTGTTCAGAAACACGGAGATCCGTAAACTGCTTCAGAACACCCGCCAGTTGATGGGGGACCAGTCCTTTTTTAGAGACCAAAAAGAAAATGCATTTCCGTGGTGCCTTTGCGTTCGAAGCCTTGTAGGCCATCTTCGCCGCCACTTCCCGAATCAGAAAAACAGAAATGAAAGTCTTGCCAGATCCTGTATCCAAGTAGGCAATGACAGTTCCGCGACACGCGGCTCGGTAGAGATCCAACTGGCGCTGACGAATCGTCACACGCCATCCCTTCTCATCCACCAAATCCTTCACTTGCTACATCTCAGAACTCCTAGATACCATCCACCTTCCACCTGCCACTTTAGACACATGCCCATCCATACCTTACCATTGGAGTCCGATTTTTGAGATGCTCCCTGCACCACTGCCGCTCTGACAGATACGACAGAGACGGTCGGATTTGTGGGAGTTCGTGTGATGAGAGGCGATGGCATGGGAAGATTTGTCAGTACCAGATGGATGGACCGTCGCAGCAGGAAACGGTCCACAAATGGGCATCTCTCTTGGCGGCATCGCGCGGAGAACACGATACACCATTGATCGACCCATCAACGCCGCTTGCAGTATCTTCGTCGGCAGCTTCGCGTGCATATGGTACAGGACAATCTGAATCGGCGGGATGTTTCCCGAGACAAGAACACTTAGAGACACAAGCGTCACCCTAAACGTTCCGATAGTGGGCATACCATTATGCATCCTGTATTTTACTTGCAGGGCTTACTCTCCGTCAAGTCCACTGTGGGAAGCGACGCATGCTTCCGATTGTGACTTGTCGTCGACCTCGAATGCTTGTTGGTTTTCTGAGGGTACACTGCGCCGAAGAAAGAGTCGTGTAAGATTTCTTTCACGCTGCTTTCGTCGCTCTCGGAGTCCGACTCGCTTATCGTATAGAAATTACCGTCGTCGGATGCGGCGCCGGATATCGATGGATTCCTTATAATACTTCTCCTACCCACGTACTGCAATGTTACCTGTTACGCTTGTTTTGTTTCGAGTATTCTCTGTTCTGCAATCACGCAACATTAATAGAAACGAGCTGGGATGTGTTAAGAACACCTTGATTTCTACCTTTCTAGAAAATCGGTGACGTCGGGTGAACTCTACAGAGGACGATATTGTGCTTCCAGATGGGCAGCTAAGGGTTGATGATGAGTTTAGGCAGAATTCATAGGACGAAAGCGGAAAGCAACATTCCTTGTAAAAACAGAAGGAAAACGGATGTGTGCAGAAAAACAATCGAAATGTAAATGAACAACTCGTCGAGAATCTTCGCACATGTATGCGAACATCGTCGACGAGTCGGAAGCGGAGTGCACACAATACTATACTTGGCGAGAGGCTTATGTGCTTTGGAAAGTGCACCAGCTGGCAACAGCCAATTCTCGAGTGAAGATTCTTCAGAGTCCCATGGAATCACACATCGACACCGACAAGATGGTGTACCTAGCAATTCCTAAAAGGCCTCTTGGACGGGGATGTATCGATCGACGTCGAAAAGAGTTCCTCGGAATCCACTCTGCTGAGATCTGTCAGCCAAGGATCGATGTAGGTATCATCCTGACGTTCGAGGAAATCATCTTCGCCGGATTCCTCGTCATCGAATCGAACTGAAGCTGCGCCGGCCAACCTCTGTAAGACAACTGCCAGACAGGCCATCCGCTCGAACTCTTCTAGTGACATGCCAATCATCAGACACGTTGGATACACAGCCACTTCTGGCATGCAAACTGTCAGCTGCACTCTGTCTTGCGACGACCATCCACATTCTCTCAGCCAGTGCCCAAGTAAGGCTGCTGAGAATTCTGTTGGCCTTTCCAGCATCCGAGATTTCCAGTCGTCACACCAGCCATGCAGAGGGTGCCTGATCTTAGAGAACGAACTTGCCGATCTCGATGACACCGAGATCAGACTTTCCTCGGGGACAGTTTCATCAATGCTTATACGTCTGGATACCGAGTCTGATTCGAGGTTCGAGAGTGGACAGTCTTGCTGGACAGAAGCCACATCTGGATTGGGCTTGACCTGTCTCCTGTCCGTGCCGCAGGGAGGCATTCCGTGTGCTATCGACTTGACTCCATGTCAAAGGCCGTTGCCTCCGGCGCCTGTGAAGCCAATCTCCGGTCCACCGAGCCTTGGAGCGCTGCCTTAGCGCCAAGTCGACGACTCGTGGCGCTCGCTTTACAGTGTAACCCATGTGCATCTTGGCCCTTGTCGTACAGGATCGGGGGCGAATTTGCCAACGGTCTCTGGAATTCACGGTTGCGTATACTGAATCTGTACGCGTCCCCCGCTTCAACGACGTCTGCTGAAGGTGCGAACCGACGCACTTGCTCATTCAGCAGGGTGGATTCTCGTCTTCAAGACCAGCACAAACCATTCCGTCGTCCCATCTCTCAGTCTCTCAGTGCATGAGCTTCTCCAGACGGCCCTGGCAGAACTGGTTGGCCGTCTTTGGGTTACGATGGGAACTGCTCGACGACTGCTCTCGATACAGCTTCCCCTTTTTCTTTAGTGCATCCAAAACGCACAGGTACCTGTGGCTCGTGAAACTGTCTTGCCTGCTTAGGAATGGCGATGTCCTCATCTCCATGGAGAGGAATTGCATTGCCTCAGGTACACCACATCCAGCATGAAACACATTGATCCCGTCAACGTAGTGTCTGTTTCGCCCAAGACGGCGACACAACTCACGACCGAATGGCCGTCTGGAGCTGTATAGCAGCCTGGTTGGTCTCCTGAGATGCGCCGCAATGCTTGCGTTGCTTACTTTGAGGAGACTGGCACATCGAGACGATCCTTCTTCATGTAAACATTGCTGTTGGTTTCATTGCTGAGAGCTGTCTGTTTTTTCCAACTGGAAGAGTATCGACACTATAGAATGGCATCCTGCACGCACATGCACTGTAAACAGTCACACGTGTAACACAAATCATCATGTTATCCTCCAACACTCGCTTCACTCTCTCACTCTGCTCTCTGCGTTTTCTGGGAGTTCAAAAGAAATTGCTATGATGCAATACCGATTCCCTCAACGCTTATCAACAGGTACAACGATCTCATGCGCGCACGCCGACGCTGCTATCATTTCTATCAGAGCTCCTTCCTCTGCGTCTTAAAACTTGTTCAGAACATTTGAGGTCGGCCAGAACGAAACACCCCATAAAGGTAAAGATTCAGCTGTTTTGGTTGCTGCAACGATAGTGGCATGTCCTCCGCCGTCCAGCACCACTCCAGAGCTCCACCTCAGAAAGCACGAGAAGATGAATGTGCCATCGAACACTCTCGTGCACATATCACTCTTCCTCGGCGATATGTCCTACCTAGACTGCTTCAGAGCAGAATACGAGCAAGACAACTGCTCCAGAACACAGCTGCTCTGCCAACCTGGAAACACGAAAGACGCAGGTCTTTCGTAATCTCACTCAAAAACAGCGATTCCCTGAGCTCTCTCTTTTCACGCGCTAGCAGACTGCGCTCGGCCAGAAGACTGGACCTGCTGCCATCCGCATGTGTCAGAGTTGCACCTGCCTGCCCGCAGCTCGCCCGTCACTCTCTGTGCCCATCACCCTGCTCAATGCAACTGGACGAGCGAACGCCGTTGACCGACTGCGCTCTTTCTTTCTCTGAGGGGCCGTGCATGCATCACCGGCCACTCCGAGTGCCCGAGCACAACGAGGATGTCTGCAGATCGATGGCAAACGACACTTCGGGGCTTCTGCGAGCGTCCAGCTCCACGGAGAACGACGTCGACTGAAAGGAATCGGTTCCGCGACGCTCCTGTGAACGACTTCTGCGGCGAGTCGGCCCCCAACATCCACATCCGGAGACCAGAGACCTCTAATGTCCGTGTCCTCTGACCGTTAGGCTGCAACCAAGGCGGCAAAAAGGACTTCCCCAGGCTGTAACTGACCTTTGTCTGTTTCTGCGCGCGCGTTTTCTACCGAGATGGACTGCGAGACAACGACGCCATGTGCCAACGACCCCAAATACACCTTCCCCGGAAAAGAGTAAGTGTTCTCCGTCTTCCGCCACCTCCGCCGCCATGCGTCATGGCCTCTGAGCCATGCGCTGACTTTTCCAGCGCTATCGCCTTCTGCGAGCGTCTTTTGGCCTGTGCGGACGTCAGACGCCAGAGAAGAGCTAATGGCCATCCGGTCGCGCAGCATGTGGCTCTTCCTGACGTCTACGCGCGTTTTTCTGTCTTACGGGCCGACGCCTACAGACACGTTGCTCTGCATGGCAGAGACTAACTCTTTTTGTGTGGTCTGTAGGTTCTCAGAGATAACCCTACGCGAGGTCAAGGGGAAGTACCCCCCTAGGGGGTTCGAGGGGCTGGATCCTGCCCAGAGGGAGGAATTATTCTGGGCCCTTAAAGCCCAGTCGACGGCGCAGATGGCGCCTAACAATGAGCCCCCTGTCCGGTTTGGACCACCCGGTGGCCAAACCGGACAGGACACGACAATGAGGAGGCGCCCCCGTCGAGTTTCCGCCGCGGACCGACAATGGCGCCTCGCTTCCGACCAAGGCATCCCAGAGGTAAGCCCCTCACATCCACACACACGATTCTTTATGCTTGTTTTGTCTAGGGAAATCCTCCACCGCCATCTGCGCCGAAGCAGCCAAGCCCAGTAACGCAGCAATCCGCGCATCAGGCGCCGCTGCAGCACCCAAGCCCCCAACAGCAGGAATCCGCGCATCAGGCGCAGCCTCAGCCGCTGCAGCATCCATGGACATCCATGGATTGCCATCCGCCGCCGCCACCACAGCAGTCATCTGAACCACCGCCACCGCAGCAGCCATGCTATCCGACGCAGCAGCAGCAACCTTCTGGGACGCAGCAGCAGCAACATATCCCCGGGGCAACCATGCAATGGACCCCCTGTCCACCTCCAGAAAACACCACCCCACCTCCTTGCCTGCAGCCTGGTCCACCCTATCATCTCTTTCCTCCCCGTACCCAAGTCTTTTGCATCCCTGCATGCCCTCCACCTATCATTTCCCCCCGTCCTTTTAAATTCTCCTTCACCGCCCGACCTCCCCCATTTCCAGAGCGCATCTCAGTTTTTTCGCTGAGGTGCCAGCCTGTGATTCCCCCTCGGCCATTCATTTTTTCTGTGGGGCCGCTAGGCATTCCTCCGAGACCTTACTTCATGTCCGGAGAATGCGTCCGTGTCGGTACGTCCGCCATCCCAGAGCGGTTATTTTTCCTCTCCGGAGCTTGCGTAAGCCACTCTTCTACCTTTTCTCTTCTATTGTGTGTTTCTGTGTAGGTTACTAGCGGACAATAGCTCAAAGAGCCTTATCTGATAGGCTCTTTGGACACTGTTTTCTTTTGGGGGCTGAAAAAAGAGAAAAAGTAAAAGAAAGTTTTTTTTTTGTTTTTTGTGGAGTTAGAGCTCTGCTTGCTGCCAGCTGTTTTCTTTTTCTTGGGGGGCTGCAAAAAGAAAAAAGAAAAAAAGTTTTTCAGTTTCTTCTGTGGAGTTAGGGATCTGCTTGCTGCCAACTGTTTTCTATTTTTTGCCTTTCAGAGCGTCCCTCGACAGTCATTTTTGGTATCGTGCACGGGACTGCATTGATTTTTCCTCATGTGTGCACCTTAACCAGGATCTGGATTGTTTGAGGGACCAGATTTAGACAAAGATCTGTTTTGCTTTTGTTTTTTGGCTGCCGCATGGCTGTTGTTTTGTGCCAGTGGCACTCATGGCTGGGAGATCGATTTTAATTTTTTGTACATATTAGTAATAAATGTGGGCAGGACATATTTCTGAGGTGCGGTGGTTCATTTGGCAGTGGTACATGGCTTTACTGTGTGGCGGTGGTGTACTTGTGCGGTCATTTCTGTTTTTCTGCGGTGGAAGATTATCATGTGCTCAGTTCTGGCGAGAAGGCGGCTTGTCAGATGGACTGGTTCTTAGTTCTGGAGCAGAGAAGGGCGAGGGGTGCTCATATTCACTGGGAAATGGATTGGATAATCTGGAGACCGTTTTCTAGAGCACTGGACTTCCAGGTGGTTTGTGCTGGTGGTGCATGGCGTGCTGGACAGGTGTCTCTGGTGTAGTGGACGTTGAGGTGTCCGGTGCTGGTGGTGGACGACGCGATGGACAGGTCTGATGCAGTGGATGTTGAGGTGTCCGGTGCTGGTGGTGGACGACGCGATGGACAGGTCTGAAGCAGTGGATGTTGATGTGTCCGGTGCTGGAGGAGGATGACGCGATGGACAGGTCTGAAGCAGTGGATGTTGAGGTGTCCGGTGCTGTGATGTCATGGTCCATGTGCTGGACTGTCTTTGGGATGCAAAGTGTGCCGAAATGCTCCATGCTCTGGGAGGACCTGGGACGAGTGATGGATCTGTTTGTACAACAATATCCATGGATCAT
The DNA here is from genome assembly GCA_965230195.1 of Putridiphycobacter sp. GTDB lineage: Bacteria > Bacteroidota > Bacteroidia > Flavobacteriales_D > Crocinitomicaceae > Putridiphycobacter. The sequence goes on along the minus strand of OZ245997.1, from coordinate 829,932 downwards.
TACAGTATTCATTTGTATGGCACGGTAAGTGACATGATGACTCGCTTTGTAGAGCAGAAGCTAATGAGGTGTCTTCTCTGCAGGATAGTGGATGCAACGGTGATTCGGTTTTTCAGGAATGCGAACATGACAAATCCGGATTCGGGTTACAAGGCATGCTAAACAAAGGAGAGGTTTGCAGCATCATATGAACATGGTGAGAAGCCGCCAGACAGAGATCGTTTGAAACTTCAAGGTACAGTGTCCCCGTTATGATCATCTTATGCTCAAATTTGAAATCAGATACAAGAGAGGATTGAATCATGTTCATACATACTGAAGAGATGATTTCCAGAGAGAAGTCATCGCCAATCCAATGTCGTCATCTGACATCGTGAAGAGGATTCATGAGGCACAGCCTGGGACATAATGACAATGACCATTCCACAAATGCGACAAGACTGAAGAGATCTCTCTTCATTGAAGGACGCAGTTTGGTTTTCATGCACAACAGACCCGTCGCATATTCGATTCTGCAAGGCTTGTGGACATCTATCTGACCTGATGTTCCCCGTCCATGATGGAATCTAAGGTTCCCAAAGAGGTCCTTTCATTTTAACATTTCGTGCTAAGTGGTGCTCTGTTCTGTAGAAAAGATGACATGTCGAGAAGAGCATGCAAAACACACCACAGTTTCCATCCTGCGTGAGCTCGGTTGAATCAGCTGGAAAGTCTAAAGGACACTGGAGTATCGGTTTCTGCAGAGTGAATTCGTCTGACCAAGGAGCCTTTCGATGCGTACGTCAGCCCATCGCATCCTGCACTCACCAACACATTTCTCAAGGTAATCTGCAGATGCCTCATGCTCCTTCGTGTACACTTGATTTGACAGGCATTTAAAGAGGCAGTGTCGAAGGAAGTGGCAGCAGTGGCCTGGATGCAATGACGAAGACGATTTGGTCAAGAGAAGACAGTTTGGATCGAGTCTGTTCTACAAGCCTTGGATCTATCGTCTCGTGAAAAGCGATGCATTCGGCAACAGATTCATCAATCATGACGACGGAAGACATGATTGCTGGATGACAGTGAAATCCTGGATCTCGCGGTGCTATGGCATTGAGTGTTCTCTGGTGTCTGTCTGGACTGGAGTAAAGAAGAAGACTCAGATCCCAGACAACGACTGCCAAAGCCACCCTGGATTGAAGAGAGATATATCTTGTCTCTCCTGGATTCATGCACTCGGACAACGATGATGGTACAACCAAACGCCGTTAATCATCTCAAAATACTGGATACGCCATGAAGAAAGCTGGAATGTATTCTTTGCCAACAGTTGATAAGATGCCCTGGATCAGATTTTCGAGGCATAGGGACTCTGAACTCAAGAGTCTCGCCGAAATGCACAGGCCATCCTGGATGCAAGATCATCAGAATAAAGGAGCCTTGTTGATCGCCAAGTCAACTAACTGTTTTCCGAATTGGTCAGTCTGACAGTCGCCTGAGAGCTGCATGGGATCAAAAGATTGGCCCCCGACCTCCTCGAACATTCCTTTTGTTCACTCCAGGTATGTCTCCCTATGTCGCCTATGCACTCGATGAGCCTGCATCTCAGAATCAATGTGGAGTTAAAGAGGAGGACAAATGGGGCATGGACACTCGATGAGGTCAATCAAGATCTCAAACGGATCACTGTCATCCCTTTAGTGCTTGCTTCTTCGAGAAGAGGCAATTTTTCCCTTCACAAACGAGATGCTCGACATGAAATAAGATGCATCCAATCTGGCAGAGGAAGACGTGCTTCAGACGAACATTTGAGGTAATTCCTTCAGCCAGTTTGCCCAGTCAAAGACCACCTGTTGCAGACCAAGCGTGGATGTTGGCTATCACAGTTGCGGAGAAGCATGAGTGGCTGTGCTGCATCAGATTCCCTCGGAGCACTGCTATTGGATTTGTCAGAGACGTGTGCCCGGGAATGCTGACGAGCTGGATGTCCGAGTTAGCCTGAATGCGGCTCCTCATTCCGAAGGCTCGACAGAAGCTGCCGCTGCATTCTCCGATGACAGAACAAGATTCAGAAGGATCTGAAGACTGACAGCCGCCCTTCCACAGGGCAGAGGACGAATTGGTGGTGTCTTCCTCGACCATGGCCGGGAGAGGCGCCACTTGACAACACGAGCACTGCACTGACATTTCTCGTCAGGTAGAGAATGTCACATCTGCTCTTGTGCTCAAGGATACAGTGTCATCAGGATGAGATGAGGAAGACGTGTCAGAAGGAGATATAGACTCCTGGTAGATGTCTTTCGGAAGAGGCACTCATTTCCTCTTCATCTCACTGACAGAATCGAGAACGGACCAGCCGACAGACTTTGAAGAGAACAACACGGCAAATGGGCAACTGGACACCTGCAGAGAGAAGAGCCAACAGCTGTGGGAGGCGGAAAGCAGAAAGGCTTCTAGTGAGGCAGTCAGTGCCGACGTTCGAGAAGGCCAGAAGCAGTCCTGGATCAGATTTCCTTGCACTGACCGATCCACTCCACCCACCCCAGGCAGCGGCAGCCGCATCAGGGGGGATGGTTGGGCGACAGGGAGAGCAGAGACAGTGACATTGGGCAGCCACGTGATTCGGTCGATGCCCACAGGTAAGCGTCCTTTGGATCGGCATCCAGGGCCGTCTCTTCTGTCCCTTTTCTCTCTCTTTCTCCCCTGGATGCCCGTCTTCTTCGATCTGGGCAACGGAATCGGCCTTTGTATTTCTTCCTGTGTGCCTGTGTATTGTCTTTTTGTGTGCCTGGCAGTTGTCATTGCTTTCCTTGTCTGCTTTTGTGCTCTGTGATTGTGTTTACCTTTCTTGTGCCTGTCGCCGATTCCGTTGTCCCCTATTGCATGTCTTTTCATCCTTCCTTTCTTTGCTGTTTTCTCTTGAACTGTGTTCTTTAATTTACATTGTAATGTTCATCCTGTCCTGTTCTTTCTGTTTTCTGTTTGCGTTTCCTTGCTTTCTTGATTCACTGTGTGTGCTGGGTCCCTTTTTGGACCTCTTATTTGCATGTCCTCGCAGCGCGCCGGATCCAAAGGACGATTCCAGGGATATTCGCCAATCACACTGGGAATTCTCACCCTTCCCAGGGCTGCTTTTCGGGAGAGGTCACTGGTACCTCTGCCAGGTTGCATCGAGCGGCGCCGCTAGCCAAAGGTATGTTCTCATGTCACTCAGATGTCACATATAACTCTGCCTTTGCAGATGGGGTTTAACAGTACTCTCCAAGGTGAGAGTTGCAGACAATGTTCCCCTTTACAACATTGACTACAGAGGTAATCCAATCTAGCGATCTCTGTTTGCATTTGGCTGAATAGATTTTCTTAGGAGGATGGCTGGCATGCAAGAACCAAAAAAGGATCAACCTAAACATCCGCGAGGGAGTGTCGTTAATTCAGAGCGTGGCTTGATCTCCCTCCGGTGATGGCTTTCAGATACGCATCCAGGCCGTCTTTTCCATTCCTTTTCCGTTTCGCTCTCTCTCCCTGGATGCCAGTTTTCCTCTTCTGGGCCAACGGAGCCTCTGTTTCCTTTCTGACGGGTGACCATCTCCTTGTTTGCTGTATTGCTTTTTGTGCTTCTTCCTGACTTTACAGCATTCCTGCTTTGTTTGTGAACTTGTCTGTTCTTATATTGACTTTGTATGAAGATCTTTTATTTCTTTCACTGTGTCTCTGTCCTTGTTTATTTTTGCTCCTGTGAGTTTTCATTTTGTGTTTCGTATTGTCGTTTTCGGTCCCTTTTTGGACACTTAACTGCATGTCCGCGCAGCGCGCCGGATCTGAAAGCCCCTGGAGATGGTTGGGCCCACTCGCACCCTCAAAACTCTCCCACACTGCCCGAGCAGATAGATCCTATTATGCATGCCAATGGCACAATCCTCCGTTGCAGTTCGTCGACCATGCATCATCAAGTGAACGCTCTCTTCTCTCTCAATCGTTGTTACTAATCTCATGCCACAGGTGAAATGACTCATGCCTCCAACGAAGATGTCTGAAGGACCTTGATTCGAAGTCTGCACATGAGTGACTGTTTGAACTCTTTCCTGGCTTTCGGATTCTTGTACCTCTTTTGATTTTCTTCGAAGGAAGAGAAAGGTATTCTCTACTGGAGAACAGCTAGTTGCCGCTGCTGTGGTTTTCCCTAGTCTGTCAGTGGGTGATCTCAGGAGTTTTGATTTCCAGTGGCAGGTGACATCTTGTTCTGCCCTGAGAACACACGGTTCAGCATTTACTGTTCGGCGTGTTTCTTTTCTGGATTTATTTCATTCTCCGTCTTCTTTTTTCGCACTCTCTACCCACGTTGTTGACCCAATGCGGCTGTTGACTTCGTTACATGACTAATGACTGTTTTAACTGGCTCCCTAGTTTCCGGGTCCATGAAGAACGCGATGGATGATTGCCAAATGTGCCGACAGATACCTAATTCGCCCTCGAATTGCTCACCAAAAAATGTGTGATTCTCGAATATGCCTCGGTGATGCCGAAGACGCAGTTGAGGATGTAGACGACTGACTGTCTTGTTGATGGAGATATAACTAATGTAGCAGACCCCCACATGCCACTGGCACACGGGGCTGTAAGACCTGAATCATATATGTAGCAGAGGACAACGGTGGTCGGGATATATTCTGTCCTGAGTACTACACCCGTGGCTTGCGCTGTCTGATCTTGATCGGCAGCCCGAAAACGGCGAATGCGAACGTGAACGCTACCGCTGCAACATATCCACGAGGAAAGACCAGTGGATATTATAACAGCGTCATCGGAACGTACGTTTATAGGCTGCAGTCACACAGTCGTTGTTGACTTGAAAGATCCCGACTGTTACAAATTCGCCTGTCTTTGCGCACTGATCGTCGAATTTGAGGACGGGGTTTTGAGAGTTCTGTCCCATTCATGAACGGACAGTGAAAAGATTAGGAACATAGCTAGATAGAGTTAACTAGTGGCTTGCAGATCAGAACATGTCCTGCACGAGCATAGACATAGAATCGATACGTCACTTGCGCCTTGCAGAATCGCCAATGCTTAATCCAGTTGCGCGGCTGTTCGGCGCGGACCGGGAATCGAACGAATTCTCGAAGACAGAGAGTGAGTGTGCATTCAGGATTGCGTTTCTTGTCCGTCAGATGCTGTCCTGCCAACGATGGTCGTCACGACTAGCGAATCAAAAGTGAAGGTCCTCAAGAGTCTCGCGTTTGTGTGAGGCTAGCTGAGTAATGCGGATTAACAAAAAACCAACAGCGGACTCAAAGCCGCGATCTTTCCAACACTGGTTCGGAGCACATATTGGAGGTAGGTGCACAAACTAGCGTCGGCTAACGTTCTAAATGGTTTGTTCGTGTTTTCATAGAGTCCAGAAGAGCTTTAGTCAGTTCATTATCACCGAGCGAAAGAACTCCAAGTTGTGTTTCATCGTGCGCTTGTAGATGCGCTTCGCATCGGTGACGTTGAAATGCTGCGGGAGATTCAACAGTTCATCTGCTTCTGTCACTAGCGGCTCAATCTCCAGAATTTCCGACACCCAACTCGTGTACGGACTTCCGAGACGAAAGACACCTAAGGCAGGCATTGGCATGGAATCGGGCATCAGATTTTAATTCACCTTTGTTTTTCATTCTCAACGCCAATTCATACCAAAGACGCAGGTTAACGTCAACAGTGATGACATTGTACTCTACTGGATAAGTCTTATCAACTCTTTGCAAATGACCCACAAAAGCCGTTGTGGTGGGAGTCGGTGTAATGTCGTCTATCGCGATGTCGTACGTCTTGAGCGTTTGCTTTGCAGTCGTTTTACAATCCTCCGCCAAGCCACTCAAGAATCTCTCCAGCTCCGGCGAGCATTTCGCTTTTTTGCAAGCTTTCATCCAAATGCGTGATGTGTGCATCTCCCAGTAAGCGTCCTGAAGACGCATCGTGTCGAATGCGTCTCTCGGCAACGTGCCATACAACACTCCTGCACAAGTCGTTTTCGATGCAGACCGAGAAAAAGGCGAAGTACCTTGAATGAATTCTGTGTTGAACGTTTCTTCGACGGTGTCGATGTTCTCACACCACAACTGCTCGCGCAAAGTTGCGTGGACATGAGGGCTGGGAGGACAGCCCCATTTGAATTCTGACACCGTAATTGTGGGACCGATGTTAATTTCCTCGTCCGCGAAGACCCAACTGCTTGTGCCCTGCGCCGCGTTCGTCGATGGTTTGTATATCTCCTTGTGGATTCTGAACAGGCTTAGGCAGACAATAATGGAAAGGCCCCAACAGAGAAGCATGGGCCACAGATCTGTCGCGAACGTTCTTCGCGCCGTGGCCACCATTTCCTTCTGCGTCGACGAAGAAGCCGTTACGGAGCGATAGCGTCGATGAGGTCGTCCAAGTGACGGCGCGTACGACTGTTTGCGACGGTTGGACGACATGTTTCAAAATGGAAGCTAAAACGACCTATTCCGTCTTGAGAGTGAGACAAAGCGTGTTTGGACTAGGGTTTGCTCCATCCACGAAAACTCTCGCTCAGTCTAAGCGTTTCCGACAGGACAGAAGGGTGGCGATCAAACATCACACCCTTCGAAGCTTCGCCATTGACGAATGCCAACTCCTCCACTTTTCTCTGAGCCTTCGCTGCATTGATCTTCGTGTCTTCGCTCCAAATCTGATCGCATGTTGTGAGTTCGACGAAAGAGAGTAAGCAGAAGAGCGATACCTTCAGTACACTCGCCTGAAGAGCACGTCCAAAGGAGAAAGAGAGTCGCCACGGAGCCTTTCGGTTGTCCAGCGCCCTTTTGTTGATTTCAGCCAGGTTGAGACTGGCTTCGGCTTCGCTCTGCCCACCACTCAGAAACATGACGCCCGGTATAGCAGGAGGCACGAATCTAGAAGAGCCAGAGTGTCACTTCATTTTTCAGGATCCGATCACACCTGGCCAGTGTTCTCAGTGTCTCCTCGGCGACGTGATGTGACTTCTCTCCGGAAAGAGAAGGCACGCCGTTCATCATCTGTGGCTTCAGAAGGCAGTCCTCCAGCACTACCGGCCGTTTCCACAGCTCAGCGATGCATGCAGACAAGACACGGGCCGACGCTTCGCAGACTTGAGTTATGGGCTGCGTGCCATCCAATAGGATTTCCGGCTCCACGATTGGCACCAAGCCGTACGACTACACAGCCAACGGTCGTTTGGATAAACAGAGTTTTCGGCCGACTTGACTCATGGCAGCGTATTCGGCTAACTGACAGGCATTGATCTGAATGGCCTTGTCCGATGGCAAGTCCTTCCCTAACTAAGAACCAAAACGTGCAGCTGACATGCGTTTCTTTGGGGCCACCTTTAGAGCGGCTCGCCATTTTGTGAAGGTGGCACCTTGGGCCTTGTATTTCTCCAGGTTCTCGGCCAAATGTTCAAGGCCTTTCGTTTCCGTTTCACTCTGCGTCCCCGCAATTTCCACCAGCCCCTGCGACCACAGATCTTCAACTCACGCCCGATCCTCAAGTACGACCGCACTTCATCGACTTTGATGCCAGGGAGGATTCCACGTTGCCTCATACACTCGACGAACGGTGTCCCGTCGCTCGCGGATTGAAAGAGCGTTTCCTTGTACAAAATTGCACCGGCGTAGGCACGACCCACGTCGGCCGTATAGAACAGTTCTCGGTACGCTCGTCGCGTCTCCTTCTCATAGCGTCCCGTACAGCGACAGGCTGTGTCGTGTAGAACGCACCTCGTCATTCGGCAGACCGAACTTCTCAAAACGTTTGCCAATCGTTCCTGTGCTCTCATCCGATGCCAAAATCCCTTTCCCCCAGGCGCAGAGGCTCGTTACGTGGTCGTGCATCTCAGACATGATGAAATGCGACGGGACGACAAGGCATCTGCGCTATCCGAGACATAGCAACGAAGGAACGTCATCGGCGAGTGATCTACACCAAGTCGAGTGTTTAGATGCCGTATCCGAAAACGGCTTTGATGCGCGTCAGGATGCGCTCTTTCCATCCTGTCTCCGTGACTAGGAGAACATTGGCATTTCCATACATATCCTCTTCGGGGATCTTTGTCTGATGTAGAGTGACCACCGTCCGTCCACTCTCTGGATGATCGAATTTCATCGATACCTGTCACATCACGCTCAAAAACAAAGACATTGGCAAAGACTGCCTTCGCTGTACCTCCGAGAAATGATGATCGATCCAGTTGTTGAAGCGCCATGCAAAGGTCAGTTCTGTACAGGGTTGGATTTTGATGAAGTGTCCAGTGACGGCACCATCAAACCAAGAGAAATCCCCTCCGACAATGTAATCCACCTACGCATAGCATACGAGAGTGCTATTGACTCCAAAAGAGCCAGTTACCTTTGCTGGACTCTGTGTGAACGTCTGGAGTTTCCCGGCAACGGTGAAACAATCGAATATATCCTGTGGATTGGCATGGTAGCTTTCCACCAGACGGAGTTCATGGAATCCCGGTGTCGATGTCGATACCTGCTTCTTCGCATCACTCTTTTTCTTTGCAGGCAGCTTCTCCTTAGCTTCTTCCTCAACGGGCTGATCTCCCTGGCGATGAACTGGTACTCCGGATCGCAATTCCTCGACGAATGTTGTTAAACGCCTGCGCAATTCGTCCCTGCCCTTTGACTGTATCGCATCTTTTAGGCGACGCCCATCTAAATCCTCCTGACTCGGTGTTATCCGAAACTCCCAATCTTCTGGGTCCTGCTCGTCGCTGAAATTTGGCACTTCGATAGAACCGGAACTCTTGTCTGCCGTCGGTGTCTGATCTCCTTGAAGGACTTCTCCAGTGTAACCAATTTTGAGATTGAGGTCAAAGCTGGCAAAGAGTTTGTTTTTTCGATTGTTGATGAAGACATCGCCCGTCACTTTCTCCGGACCCGTAAGTTTGATGGTGACAGAGGCATCGTTGCTGTCTATGAGTGTGACGTCCGTAAGGAGCTGCGCTAGACGTGTCTTAGACCACAACGTGCAATCCTTTTCCGTCCAATGCCAGTTCTTGACATTAGTACCGTCGTCACGCTCTTCAACAATCCATCGAGGATCGCTCTCGTCAAACTTCGCCATGGTTTAATCTGCTAACGGTATCCAAGTTTTCGAAAATGAAATGACGGGTGACATCTCTGTCACAGAGATGTCATAGAACTCGATGATAATAAGAAGCAGCTGCTGGAAGGCATGCATGTCGTAGATCGAGTTGCCGAATTCGCCCATGTGCCAATGCTGTTCTGGATCGTGGACGTCTGTCCATCATTGCCAACTCTTTCTCGCCACATAAAGAACAGCAGCCATACAGGAAAGCGAACATCGAGAGCTGTCCGATTGCTCGACGCAATCAAACAGAGGGAAAGAGAAAAGTCGAACGCGAGTCCATTGGCGAAATCGTCAGAACTGAAAGGACAGCATGATCGGCCCGGCTGCCGTTGGCAGTCTGCCGTCTGCAATAACGACATTTCGCTTTCGGGATGTGATCAAGAGAGATCGTACATGCGCTTCATGTTTTATGCCGAATGCGCGATGGATGTTTTTGCAAAACGTGGAGTCATCAACAATTGTTCTCGATCGGGTTCATCCGGAGCTTCTACCCCGTTACCTCCACTTGGATCTCCCCATCCTCCGTTTCGCGAACAGAATAGACCGGAAGCGGCGCAGGATCTCCTTTTCCCACGAAAGGGATTTCGGGAAATGACGGCGCCCAATCGCCCACCACTTCGCCCGTCTCCAACCTGAACTTCGTCTTGTGTGCCGGGCACGAAATGCAACCATCCTCCACCTGGTCACCAGCCGTCTGGGAAGCAACCTTGGTGTTCCCCTACCTCTCCTTGCAGAAAAGTTGTTCTCCCGACGATCGGGAGCTTCAGATGTGTACAGACGTTTGATAGGCAATAGAGTTTTCCTTCATACTCTTGAACGAAGACCTTTTTGCCGCCGACGCTGGCTCGCAAACGACCTCCGCCTTGCTCGAGATCCTTTCGAGTCCCGACCTTTTCATACTCTGCCACCACGATCGCTCGGCGTGGAATCTTCGCCGAACGCGTCACCGGCCATCGAGCAAGCGGAGATCGGGTGACGGAACTTGATATCATGTTACAAATGCAAATGGATGTACCAGATGTCTGTTAGAGCATGGAACGTCACTGTCGAATGACGTGACGTTATCCTATATATTCACGTACCAATGATCCTGTAAGAATAGCCGTCCGGTTCCTCTAGTATCGCGGCCTCGACGCGCTCAGACCAATCGTCGACGCCCACGGACCTAGAGCATCTCTCCGCAACTCATCAGACAGATGCTCGACCATCACAATTCCAACAAAGCGACACTGCCTTTCTGCGATTTCCGTTTATTTGAAGCCTGCGACACAGGATGATATCGAATCTCTGGATTACATTATCTCTTAACTTCAAAACGACAATCAAGACTTTGTAGTTGGCGGCCTCCTTAACAGTCACTCGTCGCTTTAGAGTCCAGCTTCATCAAATCGTGCTGGTGAAAGACTTAAAGACTTAATTCACGAAAGAAACTATCATGTCTTGAACAATCCGGACATCTAACCAACATTCATCACAAAGAAAACACAGAACAGTGGCTTGCTGTTACGTCGATCTCGCTGTGGGCGACGTTGATTTAAATCGAAACCTGATCGGTGTCTGGAACGCATCGCATCGCATCGTGTGATTCGATGATCGGTCGCGGGAGATCGACGACAAACGACGAAACTGCATTCCAAATCTTACAAAGCAAATAACTTGTTGTCCTTTGCTCACGGATGCACACCCAACCTAGTGATGAAATCCCGATTTATAAAGAGAATGTGCCGCCGTTCCGTGCTCCGCCTCTTCGTCCATGCGACGAGTCCGAATCTGAAGCTCGAATGTGGCTTCTTCCAAATGGTCTTCCTCCTCGTGAATCCACGAACGGTCGTTCTTGGCAGGATCATCAATCACAAAAGATCCATCGTGAAAGGCATCCAGCTCCGGATACATCACTCCGCCATGCGCATTCTCCTCTCCGTTGTCACACGGCTCGCTGGGGACCTCCTCTGCCAAAGTCGGCATCTTGATTCTGTGTGTCGTGTGCAGACTTTGATATCCATTGGGCTTGGGATTCTTGATGTAGTCTTTGGAACGATGCGGAAGCACCGGCCACAGTTCGTGAGCAAGGTCACAAATAACATAGCATCCCCTGACGGCCATTTCTTCACAGATCTCTTCTGGACATCTCGGCCATGCGACAACGCGAACACCCAAGATGTCATGAATCTCTTCTCTTCGTCGGCCGCCTTTGGCAAGCTCCGTCAACGAGAGTTCTTTCCTCATGAAGCTCGATGGAGACTTCACGCGTGTCTTGATCTCGACTCTATCGACCAGAGCTTTCAATTCTCTTCTTTCCTCCATTCCGTGCGTCAAAGAATTTCGAATTTCGTCAAAGATGCCTGAACACATCCACAAAGTCTCCCGATCTTTCTGATCATTCGACATCCGAACGGACTTTCGCTTCGAAACGTGATTTCTCGAAGATGCGCCACACTTGATGAATGCGATGCCGGAAAGAGAATCTCCATACAATAGTCCTCCATTCCTGCAGCCAGCTCATTCATATCCAATCTCCTTCCCACGGAGACATAAATGTACAATCCCTCCAATGCATACGGAACAAGAACATCCTTGGGGACCATCTACATCACAAACCCTTGGAGCGGCTGGATTTCCAGTGCAACAAACGTAAGAATGGTACAGCACATCCAAACTCGACACGAACTGCAGAAGGATCGCACGTCTATCACACTGTTCAAAAATCATTTCCTGAATCTTCAGTGCCGTCGCATCTTCCAACACGTCAACACCATCCACAAGCTCCCGTATACTGATAACGGTTTTCACGAGCTCTGTCACATCAGGCCCCATGACCGTCCTCACATCCTCCACGGACACATGTTCTTTCCAAACCTAACCGCACCGACAAACTGTTCGGGACACACAGATCGCTAGAGATGCCGTCACATACGTGCTCAACGAGAAGGGCAGCCGCGATGGATGCTGCATCTGCGTACGGGTTTTCTAGACAGGACGTTTTCTCTTGTTTGGATGTCTGGATGCAAGAGATGATCCCACGTGCTTGACGGAGGGATGTGAGAATGGATGCCACCGACATGGACTTCTGCACCAAACGTCGACCCAGAAAAGGAAATTCCAAAGGGATCCTCTGACTGATGCTCATCGAGAAGCGCAATGCCTTCACGATCATCACGACATTCTCATCCGCCACATCCCCTTTCCCAACGATCCCTTCTCCATTCCTCAATCGATCGTTCCATTACCTTCAAGTGTCTGTAAGGAAGCAAAAAAGCGATTCCAGGCCTCGGACTGTTTGAACGGCTTCGAAGGGTTCGTCGTCGCGACCCGTTCATGGGGTTGCTTCTCTGCGTGATGCAGACGCCGCTGAGCGACATGTCTCAGGCGCAGCGGTCCGAATCGCGTTGTGTGGATCTTCTTCGCCTTCTCTGTGCGTCTGAAGCACTGGATGCGGCAATCGACTGCCAGAGCCATCTGGCGACAATGCAATACATCATCCCTCGATCGTCTGCATTGCGCATCGCATCATCTTCGTTGACCACACGCGAGCGGCACTGCTGCTGTTTGATGCCCCAAGTGAATGAAGCAGCATTGCCCGACCATCATGCATCAGGTTGCCGCCGTTCAAAGATGGGAAGTCGAAATCTCCGACGTCCAAGGAAGACTATCGAATCTTTATCTGTGGCCAGGGACATTAACCTGTGCCCGTTTAAAGTGTAATGTCATGCATGCGATGAAAGGAACTGGCTGTGATGGGTGACGCGATGTAGTTCAAGTCATTCGAGGAGACGTCATCGAGTATCAAGAAGTCACTCCATTCTTTGATGTCTCTTCATACGAAGTGAAATGCGAGTATCGTTTTGCTTTTGACGTCCCGATGAATTGCTCACACATTCATCTCTTCTTCATCTCTGGGGACATCCATCCAGTCAGCGGAAGACCCAAGCTGATATCTCGTGCACGTAGGATTCTGTCTTAGATTCTGTCTCATTGTCTGCTCTCAGAATTGTCTTTTAGGGATATCTGTCGCTGTATGCCACTAAAGAAGTATTTTACGTTGTACAGGAGAGACCGTGTGACACAGAATTGCATTCCGGGTGGTTACGTATGTATGGGTTTTACGTGTCATCGCCATGAATCTTATCATGGTGTGATGGATGGCAATCGGATGTCCCTGGATCAAGTGAGTGTCTGCTCTTCTGCCAGAGACGGGGCTTTTGGATTTGCACATCCCTATGAACCAGAAACACATTCGTTACCCCCACGACCTGCCTCGGCCATTCCTCGAATGCTGCTCTCTGAAGACATCCACGTACCCACACGGATTATCATCCATCTGGCCTGTTCTGTTCCTGACTGTGGTGATTGATTCTAGTCGGTGTCCGCCTTAGAGGAATTCGAAAGTGACTCCATCTTTGGATCGACGGAGAGAAGCTCGCTTGACCCGCAACAGAGAACAGAGCAACAGAAGCAATCCGAGGTCTCCGTGCATCGTCATAGAGGTCGTATACTGAAGTGTTTTGGAGGATGTACCTGTTGCCTCTTCGAGTGGTGTCGAGGCAACTTCTCTGGCAAACGATAGAGCTGCCAGCAAACAATCCGAGGCATTGAGTGAGACGGGAACACATTCATCAAGTCATAGGTGCGTGTGCAACGGGGTCTGGATCTGAAGCAGCAGCTGTCAAGCTTTAGGGGTTCTCTACATAGTCCATGGTTTGGCATTTTGTTTGGTGCCACGCTTGGAGTTCTTGGCACCTTTGCGGTGGTGACACTTCGTTATTTATCGAGAAGAAACTCAAAAAGAAGACAAGCCAACGGAACTGGCGTTGTCTGCTGTTAGATCTTTTCTTTGATTTTTGATTCGAACCTGCCATTTCTATAAATAAGCCCTCGGATAAACGCAATGGTGGAGGATTGATTGGATTCATCTGTGTGCGTGAGCGGCAATAGAGTCAAGAAGCACGATTCAAACGGGAGTGTACGATCTTCACAATTTGTTGTGATACGTCTCAGAGTCAATGGCTCTTGGCGGTGCGACCTTTTTTGGATCCTGAGTAGAATTTCTCCTTTAACTCGAAACAGGATTTCAGTTCATAACGATTTGCTGCCTCACCACCATGCGTCGAACGAATACGACTTTGTTTCCGTTTCTCCTCGCGGCAATTGTCTTCAAGTATCCTTTTCATGACGCCCTCTACCTGTTGAATCACGCAAATGATCGCTGTGTAAGAAAACCCGACGTCTCACGTTGTTCTCAAGGGCTTGTCTTTGACGCGATCCATACGGAAAACTCTGACCGAATCTGATCTTCGATTTGACATAGAACGGAATCTGACGGTACTGTGTGAGAATCTCTTGCTCATACGGATACTGCCGATGAAGACTGTACACGTCATCATTTCCTCCACTGAAGAAGGACAGAAAAATAAACAGCACAATGGGCAGCAGACTGATCAGATTAAACATCTGAGCATTGGGATGGTTGCCGTTCGTTGGCACTGCCCCGGATCGAGGCGTCCTGCGAAAACGGCGTGTATGAAACGACCTTCTCAGAATGTCATCACCGTCCATCGGGAAACTCCCCCTGCGCATCATCATCATCAGACAGGCCACGACACGAAGGTCGCTGTTCTACCCGAAAAACATGTTGAAGATGTGTTCCGGGTCGAAATCGTCGGTATAGAAGTCGTGGCGATGCGGCGCTCGGATGTGCTGCGCGTGCTCCTCTGTGCCAAATCTGTCGTAGTTTTGTCGTTTGACTGGATCACTGAGACAGGAGAAGGCACGTGAAACAGCTTTGAAGGCCTCCTCCGCTCCAGCAGCTTTGTTCTTGTCGGGATGCAGCTTCAGAGCCAACTAACACAAAACACAGATATCATCCCCGATCTCCATACCCACACAAACACGTGCTTTCTTGTAGGCTCTCTTAATATCATCCTCCGTTGCCTCTCTTGTCACATCAAGTGTCTCGTAGAAATCTGTGGCACTCTTGATCTTGGCAATCAAAGCTTTCTGCTCAGGCGTTCCCTACAGTTAAGCGATCCCTCTTTGCCTGGTCTGTTCGACGCAGAGTGACAAACTTGTGGCTGCTGCTGGGCTCGTGCAGGACGTTGTCTTAGACTCGGTCCAGAGGAAGCGGAAGAAGAAGGTCCAGCTCGAGCACCCGAAGACAGCTTCTTCATGAATGCCGTTACCTTACGATACACGCGTTCCCTTGAGCGACGATACAAATACCCGTCACTTCAGGACAGTCGCAGAGCTTCTTTGCCTTCTGTGCAAACTTCTCCGCTTTGGCCAAGTCGCCTTTCTCGGCCGCGCGTTTCGCGACCTCTAAACATCGCAACGCGTCTTCTTTGTCAAACGCAGAGGCCATAGCCGCGGACAATACGTCGCTGCACCAGAACCTGCACTTCGCAAGACGGATACTGCCGTTTCGATGTGAGACAGGTCACTGCGAAACAAATCAGAGAAAAGACAACGCGTGTCATTTATCACCTTAACGACAACATTTGAGCGGCATTGGGAGGGCACCTTCGTCTCGATCGAGGGTTTGCTCGAGCGTTCCATGCAGCGACGACGATTTCCGCGACAGACGTCGTCGCAGCGACGTGCCAGATCTCCATCCATCGCACCTCTGCATCCAAACCTCCTTCGAAATGTCGGACCCTTATCGTGCGTGTCCCTTTCTGTCGCACATCTGGGCGAGATGCGCCGAGTAGGGTGAAGCGGCCACGAAGCTATGGCGTCCGGCAGCGGATTCGCCACGCGTCTCCTCTCGTCGTCTGCTCGACGGACTACACTGAGAAGGATTTAATGCGCCTCACGCTTGTTGGACTTCAACAGATCGTGATCGATTACGATCTCGGAGTGTACAAGGGCATGACGAAACGGGCTCTCTCAAAAGAGATACTCAAATCGCGTCCAGATGTCGATATCTACAATTACAAAGGGTACACAGGTGCTGTGCAACAGCGAAGTGATATCACTCTGGATTCCTTGGAGTACAACAGCAGAAGCGAACTGATCGACCTGTTAAGCCGCTTTACCTCGGAAGAACTGCAGGAGGAGCTGCGAACTCGAAAGGCCTCGACAGCTGGTCTCAAGATGAATATCGTCGAACGCCTGGCTGCACTGTTAGAAGAGGAGAAGCTGAAAGGAAACTTGTCATCCGATACATCTCCATTGGGTCCTTTGACAAGTGGCAAAACACCTTCGCAGAATGCAGATAAAATGAGTGACGTGGAAATGCGAGCTCTGCTGGACAGCCGAATGGGCAGCGGTTTTATCAACTTCTCGAAGTACGTCGACGTGCGATATTTCGTGGAATGCCTCATGTTGGGCGATTCCCTTTGGAAAGCGCCAAAGATCGATGAAACAAAAGGAAAAATGGTCCAACGTATTGCGAGGGGTATCGAAGTCCTGCAGCCAGAAAACGAGACACTTCAGTCACTGATCACACGCTGTGAGGAACTGAAGGTGGAGCGAATGGAGAATGACACACATGACATTCTCTTGGAGAAGCTGAAGAAGGACGAAGCCGAACGGCTCAATGACATCAATAAAGAGGAAGGCGATCTGGAGTACCGTCTGTTTGAACAACTGAAGTTCTGGTTCGAAGACATTCAGGCTCAGCTCGCTTCAGCTCCAGACTTCCAAACGATTGCTCATGCCTCAGATGAGGTCGTCGTGCGAGAGGCACGCGAGTCAGGCTTCGATGAAGCGTCGGTGGAGGATTGCAGAGAGTTCCTGAGGGGGAAGAAAATGGTCGAGACACAGTTCTATATGCGTTCTATGGCTCTGCTGTCGACACAAATGATCCACCGTGTCCTGACGATGACAGCACAGGAGATCAGCTACATGTTTAACCTGTTGTCTCGCCAGATCAGTCTTCTTCACGAATCTAGTGGATACAGAAGTCTCATGCACGTCTTGTTTCTTCAACTGGCTATACCTGTGTTCGAGTCGTTGTATGAAAGCGTCATGGCGGTGGACGGAGAAACACGGGAAGTCATCGAGCAGTACAACAGTGAGATTGACTTGAGTTATGCTGAAGCGGGGGACGAGACAGCTCCCGATCCACCTTTGTCCATCGGGGTCGTATTTGGAGTGACCCATGCGAAGATGATCGAAACCTTCTCGAGTGTCCATTGCTTAGTGGATCATCTTCAGAGCGCTCCGTACCAGACAGATCCCTTTAACAGAAAACGATCCGATACGAATATGTGTGTTGTCCTCTACTGTGTTCGAACGGACAAGAAACCGGCAATTGTTCAGAAAATGATGCTGGATGAGTTTCTTAGCCTGGACGTTTCGTACTTTACTCAGCCTCATAGCGAGAGCCGTCACGTCGGTCAGACATATGCAGAGTTTAGCGATTTCTTGAACGAACTGAGTCTCTTGCATCACTGTATCTCATTGACGCCTTCTCTCGACGTCGTGGCTGCCGAAGACGCAGCAGTTGCGACACGGTTGAAAGAATTAGATGATCTCTTCATTGGGAGTTCAAGCTCTGCTCGGCTCATGACAAATAATCGGTTTGGATGTCTTGTCTATCTGCGTAAGAAGGGCTTTATGATTCCGCCTATCTATCGGTTACGGAAACAGCATCTTGTTGATCTGGAAAAATGGAGTCGAGGATTTGAACGCTGGTGCGAGTACCACAAAATGAGCAGAGTGCAACAGCTGTTTCAGCTACGGCCCTCCAACATCCACGAGAGAGAGGCACGTGTCGAAAGCACAGGGATCGCCGAAATTGTGTCGGCATCTCGGAGATTGTTTGAGGAGAAAGGAATGGAAGAAGTCATCATCCAGCCAAAGATGCCAAAGAATAGCTACATCGATTTCTCTTGTGTTGTCCTGGAGACGAAGCAAGGACCTCTTGCCCTCGCCCCAACGGAATTCGAAGAACTGCCCCCTGAACTCGTCCGAGCATTTTCCTCGCCTCTTCGACGGCACACACCGCCCAAACGCACAGCAGAAATGGTCCAGGCAATGCGCAATGTTGCTGCACGGGTGTTCAAGGAGTTAGATCTCTCCGGCTATGCATGCATCCACGGCCGAGCCATGATCGACTATCAGAAAGAAGAAGACCTGAAAAACGAAAAGCTCGAGTATCCACGGCCGATCCCTGATATCCCTTCCCCAGAAGATGAGTTGGAGCTGCCGCCTGAGCTGATCGAACATATGGAGCATCTTTACGAGGAGCGAGAGAAGGAGTTGGATGAACTGGTCGAGAGCTATGATACATCGAGGTATACACTCGATGCGCTTCGCTACTTCGAGTTTCTGGACGAAGAGGATGCCAAGAAAGGCATTATTCGAAATCGATACCGGGAGCTCGAAGCATGTATTGAACATCTGAGGTTTGCATCTGATCTCTATCTTGGTGCCGTGTTTGAACGTTTTCTCTTGCAGACACCGTAATGACCCAAAGAAGAGCGATCATTCGACGATGATGCAGTCCCTTCGTTGGCAGGAGACGCTGGATGCAATGATTCGAGAGATGGAGAGTCAAGAGCCTTCGATTGCCTCGTTGTGTAAGGGAGAGGATTTCTCGATCTCGGTTACTGGAGTGGACAGTATTTTGCCCTTTGCTATGGACAGTCTGATTTTTCAGCAGGCGGCTGTTTCTGGACTTTCGCACAGATGCGTTCTCATACATTTACTAAATCTAAAGCTCCCAAAGACGTGGCAGATTCCGGCAACGGCAGAGACGCCAGAGAAATGGAATCCGTTCTATCCAGAAACGTACGTGGAGGGCGAGTTGGCTGCACACGATCAGCGACCCGCGCAGGTATGGATTCTGTGTGGAGGTGATAATGTGGGACACCAGGCTTCTCTGGCATCTGGATTGAACGCACTGCTAAAACTGAGAAGCATGAACGATGTGCAGCCCTATCTCTTCATTCTCGACTGCGGACGGAGAATGGGTGCCACTCCAGAAGTGCTTAAAGCATTGATCGAGAGACGAGATGGACTGATGGAACAAGGCGTCCCTGAAGAGGAACTCATGGAGGAATGCACCAAGAAGTACTTGGCCAGTCCCAGAGCCGTCGAGCGCGACATGCCATGGAAGCCTGTCTGGTGTGTCCACGATGCACACACTCTGGTCCCGACCATCGACGAAGCCATCGAAGCCTCCGATCGTTACAGAGAACTGACAGTCTCGGCCACTGTGTCACACACAACCTTAACAAGCGATTACGAAGATATGCTGCTCGCTTTTCAGGCAGAGCTCAAGGAATCAGGTGTCGAGGGAGTCTGCAGCCTTTTTGGAGGAAAAGTTGACGAATTGCCGCCCGCAGCAAGAATGATGACGCTGGATGTGTTTGCCACCGAAGCGGCCAGTGTAGGAGCAACTGTCTTCTCGACAGTACATGGGGATATCGCACAGGATGGAATGCTTCAAGATTTCTTGCGCTCCTACGGCATTGTTTGCACAGGTATCCATCCTATTGCTATGCCATTGCTTTCGATCCACCCCCGATCTCGCTGTGCAGGTTGTGGAGTGACAGCATCAAACTTATGTGCCAACAAGCAGGAAATGACGGCGTATATCAATCAATTGAAACTGGCATCTGTTTTGCCGAAGAAACCGGTCACGATGATACAGCTAAAAGAATGCGCCAAAGATCTCGAGACAGCCGAGGAATTCCTCCGAGAGAGCGCGCAGTTCTTGAACAGTGGCACGGAGTTCTGCATCAAACCGGCACGAGATGCCTTCGGATGTGGTGTTGCCCGAATCGCCTCGGCAAAGGATCTGCAAGTGTATAGCCGAGCGCTGGAAGAGAAATGGGAAATCATTCCTGGCGATCTGCTGACAAGCGGACACTGCACCGTTCCGATGCCCAAGCCGTCGTCTGAGACATACTTCCTCGAGCCGTACATCTCTCCGGCCCATCCTTCAGAGGTGGCGGATCTCGCACAGTTGCCAGTGGACAAGGCGTTTATGGAAGTCAGCTTCGGACTGGTCGGCGAATTTGGACAGATGTGGGTGTTAACGCCATCCCTCGTGTTCACCAACTTGATGTCCGACGATGCGATGGAAGACCGCCTTGTTCGCGGGAAAAAGCATGTGATGACACCGATTCCTGCATCCCTTATCGATGCCAACTTCGTCGAAACGGCCAAGAAAACAGTAGCCGTGCTTGCGGACTCTATGGGTCTCGCAGGAGTGGCCCGTGTGGATGCCTTTCTAAGTCCAGTGGATGGAGAACTTATCGTTATCGAGGTCGACACAACACCTTTTCTGGGAGAGCACTCGCTCATTCTCCAACAGGTTTGTTCTCGTGCACCATATGGAGCGTGATCTGGAATACGATACGTCTAGGCTGCTTTGGAGAGTCCTCCCATGCTTCCAGACGAAGTCTTTCGGCAGATCTTGGAGGCGGCTCACAAAGATGTTCCTCGATCGTTGACAGAAGTTTCAGAGGCGTTGCCAAAAGAACCACCGCAAGGAGAAACCTCTGACGAGACGGAAGAAGATGAGGAGGATCCTTCGGATGTGGATGTGGACATCTGGGATGACAGTAAGCTTTGGGAATCGGACGATCTGGCAAAGAACGCATCGTTCGAAGCTTCGGATGAGAAACAGGAAACGCTCCGTAATCTATGGGGAAGCGATGACGAGGCAGGAATCACGGATTCCGACGAGAGCCTTCAGAACACATCGTAACACTTTTGCTTAAAGTGAATATATCTGTAAACGCTGCTTCGGAAAGCACATGAGGCGCTTCATCACAAAAGAATCTCTGGCTGCATCACGGACTGTGAAAGGGTTTTGTGTGGGAGCACAGTGGCGCCATTGAACATAAGCTCGTCCTACACCGACCCCTCCCTGTCGTAGGAATGGCATTTGATCGACGATTACTTTGCACAGGACACGCTCTCCAAAGGTGCAATTGTTCTCCAGACGACACCACCTGCCAATGACGCATCTCCATCCAATCAGGCTATCGGTGCAGAAGGCAAAATCGCCGATCTCTGTGCCGCTCATGACAGCGCAGTTCTTGAGACGGACACCTTTGCCAATCACGCATCCAGCACCGATGGCAACGTTCGGACCGATGACACATTTCTCCCCAATCTGCACATCATCTGCCAACAGCACATTGCCCTGAAATCCGTCCCCGTGGGTCAGATGGTGCTGTGCACGGATACGGATGCTTTCGAGGTAAAGCGGAAGACCTGAACACAGGCACCCAGCACTGCAAAGAGGATCGACCTCGGTTGGACGGACCATTCATATAATCATCCGGTTGGCCAAGATCTGTCCAATATCCGTTCAGCGGCATGGCGTAGAGCTTCTCACGGGCCGCTATGGCTGGCAAGACCTCTTTTTCGAGCGAGGTCGGTCGGCTCTCGATTCTATCGAGGACACTCGGATGGATGACGTAGATACCGGCATTGATCTTGGCGCTGAGAAAACTCGTGGGTTTCTCGACAAAGCACGCCACGCGTCCACTCTTTTCGGTGACCACTGCACCGAACCTTGGTACACGATTTCGTTTGTCTTCTTCCCGGTCGATCCAACCTGGAAGGGTCAGCAACTTCTTTGACGAGGAACGAGATCTCGGCCTCTCTCGAATGATGAAATTGAAGCAGTTCTGCCCAGGGGAAGGTGCAGATGACGTCACCATTCAGCAAGAAAAACGGCTGCCCGGATCCATCGAGAAGAATGTCCCGTGCCAAAGCTAAAGGACCGGCCGTGCCCAACGGCGACGGTTCTTCGGAGATCACAATCCGCACACCGAGTCTCTCTGCCCAGTCATGCACAAATTGCAACATGACCTCCATGCATCCATCCCCTGTCAACGCTCAGAAGAGAGAAAGTGCGTGATGGACCTCTGCCTTGTACGCAATGGCGAGTATGACTTCGGTGCATCCCGCTTGGCGTAGGGCCTGAGGATTGGCGGTAAGTGCATGGAGGTGGTAGAAATGGCTGTTTAAGGGGACCTCTATCTGATGGACGATCATAGGTTTGTTGGCAAACTCTACGAGAGGCTTCGGGACAGAGAGTGTCAATGGACGCAGTCGTGTGCCATATCCCCCGACGAGAATGACCGCTTTCATATCGCCTCTTTACTCTGGGCGTCTCCCACGAACGGCGCAATCTATCATCGCAGACGATTCGTCTAGCGTCTAGGGACGCGGTGAGCGAGACATGTATGGTGGTATTGTTGTTCCCGAGTTTTTAAATCTTAGTAATGTGCCGACTTGCAGAACTGCGACTTGGATGTGTTGCAGTGAAGTACGGATGACGACGGCTAGAGCAAGTTCTCATACGATTGATACCCAAACTAAAAAACACGAATCAAGATACGACGCGTGGCTCATTACCATCTTCTCTGATACTGAATAATCCCAAAAGCAGTCATACAAGAATCCTCGTCTTGAACGTTTGACAAGACAGATCTCATTGGAGGAGAACTGGGCAGTCAATAGTCATGTTCCGTTTCCAGCTGAACTTCTTCTTTCAAGACACCCACCCCACTTTCTTGAAGTAGCAAAAACCGCATGATGCATCGTTAAGATGACAGCATCTGTGCCCAGTCAATCGCGCGTCGTGAATATTAATGCAAGCACAGAAACTGCACAAGTGCGTTTTCGTATAGCACTCAATCTCGACCATGTGCCGTTATTTTTCTTGCACCTTCTCTTTGTATGATAAGAAAAGGAAAACACATGGCTCGATGATAAAGAACAACAGAAAATGGATGAATCATAAGACAGGAAGGAAGAGGAAAGAAAGAAAGAACGGCTCCACCTCAGGTGTGCATTTGCTTACTTTTCAGACTTTTTTTACCGAGTCCCCCTCACACAAATCGTGACATATATAAGCTCCGAGATACCCCCTCCTCACAATTTCAGGATTCTCTGGAATCAAAACACTGTCGCGAAAGCGAGATGCCTAACTGGTTTTTGCACAACATAAGTTTAGCACAAGCAAGACAGAATGCGTCTCTGGAACGAAAAAGTCACTACAGCAATGCTTCTATGATTGGTCAGAAATCATGAAAAGCATTCGATACGATGCGAGATGGAGTCTGAATGAATCAAATGACAAGGGGTAAGATGTTATGCTCGCCTAGGTCGGGTCATGTCATCCAATACTTCTTCTTCACTCTGAAACGGCAGCATGGTCGATTGGACTTCCAGCAAAACACCAGTCAGCACCTCACTGTTTCTGCAAACGCACACAGCCACAGGGTCACGAGAGGGAGGGGGAGAGAAGGGCGGACCGTCGTCTGAGGAAAGGTTGGAGGCGCAGCAGAGGAGTCTTTTTAGAGCACTAAATGGCGCAATCCTCCATCCACTGGAGCTTTCAACGCTCGAACATCCATCCCATGGACAGCAGCGAGAGAAAGCACGCGTGACAGGTTGCCATTTTTGCTTGATCGATTGATGGATGCCTTTCTTGATCTTGGGCGTTGTGAAACTCCATGTCGTATTGCTCGTAGAGTTCTCCCGAGCACAAGTGAAATGAAACTCGTTCGTGGACGAAGGCGGACCCATTTGCAGGTTCTTTGCCACAATGTGTTGTAGACATATTCCATCCACATTGAATCTCTCTGCTGTACTGTATTCGCCAGACAAATCACAATTGTCAATTGCACTCTGACTCTCCATAACCTCTTCTCTTACGGAATCCATCTGTTCGAATTCTCCAGACTGAACGAGCGTCGTCATCGAGACGGACTTGTAGAATCCAGTCGTTTTGCCATCAGGTCCCATTCGCCGTCGTCGCAGTCCCATTGGATGTTGTCTGCACATAGGTGTCCGTGGGATGGGGTGGATGGATTGGTTGGAGGGAGAGCTTACGTTTCGTTACTGCAGAATTCCTCCTGGAACGGGGGAATATCTTCGAGTTCATCAAAACTGTGTGCATGTCTGCTTGCTTGGCGAATTACTTTATTGGCAGGCGATCGATTCCGAACATGAAATTGTTCCTCCCTCGCTTTTTCAATAAGGTACAGCGACATGGTACTTCCTCCAAGAATGACGAATCCTAATTGGACGTGTTCTGAGTCAGGTGTCGCAAACAAGTCCACTTTAATCCAATAATCGTCGTCTTGGGTGGTGTTGATGTCAGGAATTTCACTTGTGAAACATCCTCGTAGCGATTTGCTCGAGTCGCGTGCTCCCAAGCTCGCGAAACTGTCCATCACTCTGTGTCCTCCTTTTGCGCGGTCTAAAGTCGGTAGACACTTCAACGGTTCACATTCCGCAGGAGAGGGATAGATCAGTGTGTCAGGAACCCGGTTTTCATCGAAATTGTCCGAACCGGAGTGTATTGGGTTTTCTTCATGAGCGACCTAATGTTCAAGATGATCATTTGCGATCGTCTCTCACACTTTTCTCACTTTATCTGCTTCATCGAAAAGGAGTTTATGTTCTGATTCCTTTGTATCAAGTTCTGAGTTTAGTGATTCGGATGCGTCAGACGGACCGTCGCACCAGACCCCGAGAGACTCGACGGAGACGGACGAGTAGCTCTCCTCTCTCGACGGCTCCTCCCACATTTGTAATGCACTCGATAACATTTCAACGCTCATGTCTCCGTGTAGGTTTGCGTAGAAATGTGCCTAGTGTACACCAGGGTTTGTTATGAACAGTAGATTAAGGAGCTGTCGCGAATCAGCGCGATTTTCTCGACTTGTTAAATCAGGGGGTCGAATGGGCCAGGGCCATTCACAAATGAAAACAATGTAAGAGACGCGGGTTTGCGGATAGTAGCCTGGTAACGGTTAACGCTGCTGCCGAGGCCCCATCGCAAAAGACAACGCACGTAGCGCGATTACTTGGTCACAGAATGCCGCTGAAGATACTCGACTCAGAAAATCGAACACCGCACGGACCTCTGCGTTGACAGAGATAATGCAGTTCTTGCTGAACTGTCGAGGAAGAGAAGGTGATGTCAGCACAGCGACGTAGGATGTTCGCGTTTCTCTCAAGACGTGTTGATGGTGGTCGACGCAAAAGAAAAAGGACGTCTTTAGACAAGGCGAGTTCGCCGCATGTATCAGGACATGAGCTTTAACCGCCACGGAGACACGTGGTCCGCCGTTGCCATGACGCGTCAAAACGCATCGTCACCGAACTTCAGCAACAATGGATTGCTGAACCCGCTCGCTGACAAAGAGATTCAGAGCGGCTCCTTACGAAAAAGCTGTACGGACAACGCAACGCCGCGTCCAGAAGCTAACGGTCGAACCGTCGCACATGGAGAAAAATTCTAAGCACTGGCGGGCAATGCACGTAGACAGCACAACCGCTATAATAAACACAATCCCCTGCCCATGGTCTTCGATGAAAAGTCCGTACCGCATATAGTCTGCTTGCGTGCTGCAGAGGCTGTACAGTAATTATGATCCGCGCCGCAGTGCCTCTCCATCCAACCCGTCAGCATGACAGCCGGTCCAGTGCTGTGCCGTGCTGTGACTCCATATCCTTCCATCTTGAGCTGAGGAATCCGCACAAGCTGTCAGCCTTCTGCTCAGCACCATTGTCAAATCGTACGACAGGGCAGTCGGGTCGAAACGATCAAGATCTTTGTCCATGGTTCTTCGGGCAACGCGGTGCGTCACAGCTCGAACGCGGGTCGTAAGGCGTTATACGCGAAGGAGAAATGTCGTGCTGTCGATTCTCAATGCTTCTCAAGAAACGGGCTCCCTATATTCCAACGCCTCTGCTCCAAAGCATCTCGTAGAGTGGCTCGAGGTTCGGCACATCGCCGCTGTGGCAGCGAATTGGCACACGGTCGATTGCGTCATAGAAACACCGAGTGCAGGATTTGAATGTGGCCATTCGCTCAAGCAGCATCGATGGGAAGTTCATTGACAAAACAGTTGCTGCCAGAGATTTGCGTTCTGGCGACCTGGCTTTCTCCATTCCTTCCAAAATCGTCGTCACATTGGATCGAGTCTTTGAAGACGGCACACTTGGTTAGATAACTCTCACCGGCACAGCTGTGCGAATAATGGGCATGACAGCTGAGTTGCTGACGACGGACAAACTGTCAGAATTGGCATGTCTGACGCTATACATGATGTACGAGAAGAAGAACGGCCCGAAAAGCTTTTGGCACAGCTTCATCAAAGAACTCGATCGATTGAAGGCCATTGGACAGCAAGGAGCCGAAAGTCCTGTGCTCTGGCCACAGCAAGAGGTATCCTTGGATTCGCCGAGAGATACAGCCAGCAGGAATGCTGGGATGATGTGACCCAGGCTGAACGATTGCTGATCGGAAGCCCTGTATTAAAAGAACTGAAAGAACGCATCCGTGGAATTGATGCAGAATACGAAGAGTGTGATACTGTATGGTATCTGGCTGGAAGGTTTGTGCGTGCGATCCATCTGTGCAATGGCGTGATTGATCTTTCCTTAGTTTGTTCAATGCCTATCCATACGATATTCCAACGGAGTGCTTCAAGAAAGAGACCTTTCGTCAAGCCTTTGCAGCCATTCAGGCGACGGTTGTGCATTTGCAGAATGTTCCGCTTTCCCGGCGCTTTGCTTTGGTGCCATTGGGACCCCCTCTTCTAACGTACTCCTCCACGAGCAAGGTCTGCCCTTTGAGTCTTTGCTCCTTTGCCATGGATGGTGACAGGCGCTGCTTACGATGAGTGAAGATGGAAGCAGCGTGGAACTGCGCGTGGATCGGGCCTATGCCAAAGGTGAACCCATCTTCGCATGGTGTGGCCCACAGCCAAATCGACGGCTTCTGATTAACTATGGCATCGTGGATGAGAACAACCCTTACGATTTCCTGCAGATCACAACAAGTCTGCTGAAATCGGATCCTCTCTTTCAAACAAAACGAACACTGCTCCTGCAGCATGGATTCGCTGCACAGAAACAAGTGATGCTTCCTTCAAAGCCCTCCCCACATGCGTCATACAGACGTGCAGGTTTTTCGCCTTCAGCGATCGGGTCCCTTTCCAAATGGATTGATCACTTTCATGAGAGTCGCATTCATCCATTCCGAAGAAAAGCTCTTTCACGTGCGCCGCTCTTTTGCAGCTGTCTTCGAAAGACTTGGAATGTTCCAGAGTGATCTAATGGATCCAACGCTGCCAGATCCCTTGCTGGACGGTGTCATTTGTTCCTGTCTTCTCAATTACCTTCAGTCAAGGCTCCAAAACTATAGGTCTATGGTGCATTCCCAAACACTTGTGACATTCATCGCATTTACAGGTCGCCGATCGAAGTCGATCTGCAAACATTGAAAGATCCAAACGCCTCTGCGAGAGAGAAGGTGGCAGCCACTCTCCTCAGAATCGAGAAGGAGATTCTGCACCGCACTGTCCATGAGCTGCTGAAACGGGCAGGTGTTCAAGGTACACGGCTCCACTCCGTCATCTTTCCCTCAATTCTCTTTCCAGATGCGAGCGATCTACCGGCTCTGCCACCGAGAGTGCCTGTCGAGCTTTTATGAGAGATAACCTGTCACATCACTTTTACTCTCGATTGGTTTTCTGTCTGTTAATGTCATGTCAGCCCAGCGGGCGGTAGATGAATTGGACGGACGATCGTGACGTTCGTATATACGGGTCGATGTCTTCCGCGTTTCTTTAACGGCGTCATCGTGGGATGGGCCAAAAGCTCTCGACTTCAGAAAATCCTTTGATCGAAGCGGCGTTCGAAGGAGACGAACCCAAACTTGAGCATCTTCTCGAAGCGGGCGGTAACCCTATTCAAACCGTGACACTTAAAGTACAGCATCCCTGCCTCGTTTGCTCATGCGTTACCCTATCTCCTCTCTAGCAACATGGAGAGGTTTCGCCTGTCGTCGCAGCTGTTCTCAATAACCAACTGCGTGCCGTGCGCCTGCTGCTCGGCACGATGACAGCGGCTGAGGTGAACATGCGCTTCGGGACCCGAAAGATGTCGGCATTGCACGTCGCGGCGAGCGAAGGTCACGATGAAATCTGCGAGACGCTACTGACAAAAGGTCAACACAGCTCACTACGACCTGAATCGACGCACACTCTTGCTGTTTGTACAGGAGCGGATCAACGTCTGCAGGACGCAGAAGGAAATACGCCACTGTTAACGGCTGTCCTGAAATGTCAGTTGAGTACAGTATGGGTGCTCACCGAGCATGCCCGACAATGCTATCCTCCAGCATTTTACAACATCACGAATGCAAAGGGACAGACAGCTCTGCATGCTGCTTGTGATCTGGGAGATTTGGCGACAGTTTCGTGTCTGCTCAAGGCTGGAGCAGATCCAGACTATCCCATGAAAGGGAGAGGCCGCAATGGATGGTATCCCATTCACGTGGCTGTGGTGACGGGACATGACGACGTGGTCGCAGCACTGCTGACAGCTGGAAGTCGCATTCATGCCGTCGACGAAGCGAAGTACGGGATGACACTGATGCATCTGGCAGTACTGCTGAACTATCCCAAAATCGTTCGTCTGTTGATGGAACATGGAGTAGATATCGAGTCGGGCCGAACAAAAGACGTACAGAAAAAACCGAGTGATCTTCCAGCTGACCTCCCATCTCCTCTACTGGTAGCCGTGGCCTACGGCCGCGTCGACTGTTTCCAAGAAATCCTCAACGCACCACAAGGAGATATCGATCGTTGCACCGAGAAAGGTGGCAGGATCGATCTGCTTGCTCCTGTGCTGGAACGCGTAGTTGGACGCATACCAGAGACACCAGAGAATCCAATGTCCTGGGCGATTCAGTATCCATGTCGCTATGTTCATCACTCGGTGACGGTGCTGGGATTCAAAGGACATGTGCATTTCACGAGTGGGATGGAAACAATGACGAAGGGGCACTTTCTCTGCGTCGAGTTACTGTTGTTGGCTGGAGCAGGGATGACTTCTGAACAGCTCTTAAAGGTTCAGCAGAATCTTGTCCATGCACGTTCAGCTGGTACATACGACAAAGACATGGAGCGCCTGAACGAGACGATCAAACTTCATTTGTGGCAGTGTGCGAAGTGTGGCTTGTATGGATTATGGCCAGAGAGCGAAGACGATATCCGAGGAGCACGCTTTTGTTCCGAACACAGTCTTTCTGCACATCATCATTTCATTCATCCTTTCCTTCAATGATTTTTCGCTGAGTTGTTAGTTGTCGAAAACTGGGAAGGAGGCAGACAGTATGGGTAAAGTGGGCAGGCATTCGCGTACGCGTATGTGTCATGTCAAAAAGGACTGAACATCGACGAACGGCTCCTCAGCTTGTTCTTCGGCTTCCATTGACTCGCCCCTACCGGAACGCACTTGACGAACCTGACAGGCAGCAAACATCTGAAATATGATGTGACGTGCGGTAGGGGCGCACTTGGATGACATGTGTGGATGCAGTTCGCCAGATCGGCCGCCTTCCACTGCGGACAATAGCAACAAACTGACCGTCTGCGACATAACCTCGATCGAGGAGGATCTCCAGTGCTCTATTCCAGGCATTCCATATGTGATTGTTAGAGACGCATTCGTACAGGTGTTCTGCTACTTGTCAAACGTCGAGCCTGCCGAGTCACCAAAGGCCATGTATACAGCCGTGATGCCATGATAGAGTGCCAGGCGTCTCTGGACGTGTTCATCTTCCGTGAAGGCATAGATGGGATAGTCCGGACGATAATGGCTCAGCAGACCAGGCATGTTTCCCTTTCTGGTAAAAACGACGAGGGAGGTCTTGATCGTGTTGGCCATCGTGGTCGCATGGTAGGCAAACATCTCAGAGAGATAAGGATTCGTATTCGTGGCGGCGCGTCTGTACTCCGGAATGATCCAATCGATCGCTGGCGCCTCTGTGCTACCAAATCGGCGACTGCCTGTGTAGCCAATCATGGACCGCTCCGTTCGGCGCACGACATCACTCATGTGGGAAACGGCCTTGAATGGGAACTTCCCATAGGCCGTTTCACCCGACAGCATTACAGCATCCGCCCCTTCGCGAACGGCAATGGAGATATCGGACACTTCGGCACGCGTCGGAGTCGGATGCTTGATCATAGACTCAAGCATGTTTGTCGCAACGATGACCGGTTTGCCCCGTTTGCGACATCCCTGAATGATCTTTGACTGAAAGTAAGGGACACGTTCAAGGGGCAACTCAGCGCCGAGATCGCCACGTGCGACCATAGCGCCATCCACAGCATCCAAGATCTCTCCCAAGTTCTCGATGCTCTCGGCACTTTCGATCTTTGCAAGAACGCCGATCTTTGCATCCTGCTGTCCTAGCCACCCCTTAAGCTCATAGATCACAGTGGCATCCTGGAGACAGAGTGCCTTGTCGTGAGCATCGCCGTTTGACGGAGGTTCTGTTGCTGACTTTGACAAAAGAGAGAGCATAGAAGTCGACACCCACCTCCACACCAAATTGCAAATCCAGCCAGTCCTTTTCGGTAATGGATGGCAGCGTGGCAGACTTGCCGCGGACGTTGAGATGACGCCGAGAAGCCATAGTCCCTGGATCGACGACTTCGACAATGACATCCGTTTCTGTCTTCTCTTTCACTAGGAAAGTGATCAGGCCACCATCCACCTACGACGTCCACACTTATTCAGTCCTCTCTGAACGAAGCCACTCGCCAGAAGGATATCGTCAATGCTGACGTCATTGATGAACCCGTCGTAGTTGACAGATATTCTGCCATCCTGTCCGTCGGCTCCTTCGTGAATGGTAAAGGTGTAGGTTTCGCCTGAAGTATGAAGAGATCGATATCCTTTCCATTGAGTTGGAATTTAGAAGTGCGAGGGCGAACCCGTTTTGACGTCAATAGGGGCAGCGAGATCGCCGCTGCGAACTTCTGGACCCTTTGTATCCAACATCACTGCCACATTCCCTCTCCCAAGTTCGTTATACTCTTTGACAAGATCGACGATTGCTTTGTGTGAGGTGTGATCTCCGTGGGACATGTTCAACCGTGCGACATTCATGCCTGTGTACTTGCAGCCGTGTGAAAGGAGGTCTCGTTGAGTTGGGCGCGGCACCTTGATCGGCTAAACGAAAGAGGTCTTCTCTGTTGCACGTGCTCGGGCCAATTGTGCAGACAATTTTCGTTTTGCGAGAGAGAAGGAGCTCTGAGCCTGGCATGATGCTGATATCTGATTCATCTAGCGTCCTTCAGTTACACGCTCAGTAATCGCGAACAGTCTCTTCGACATGCTTCACACTTGCTGAAGCCTTCAGGGGCTGTGTAGAAGACGCTCTCTGAGGTATTGTAAATAATATTCCTTCTTGAGCTGTGTGCGGAAGACGAGATCTGGAAGGGCAGTCAAAGCGATGGGGTACGTGGCAGAACGAGGATGATGCAGTAGCCGTCGACGTCGTGGGGAGGATGGAAACGCACGATGCGATCGAGAAGGACATGCGGAAAAGGGTCCCCTTGAAGGAGAGATTGGAAGGCGAAGCTCTCGAATACGAAAACGCGGTATCATCTTTCTATACAGATTTGAAACCCAATGTGACTGGGATATGATTACGGCTCAAGTTGCGTCAATTGATAGACATAGAAGTAGAACAATCAACATCGCAATGGCTACTCACATAACAAAAACAGTGAAAGCTGCGCAAAATTGTGGCATTAAGTTCTCTTTTTACGCAATGTCGGGAGACTTCGGAACTTTTTCAAAGAATCCAACAGGAGACAATAAATCATAAGGTCTCATTTTATACGCGTAGGAAGAACTTGAATAGTAATTGCATCACGATGACTCGTATGAGCATAAAAACAGTGCGTACTTGGGATACACTTCGCTTGGCGGTTAGCGAACTCGGGTTACACGGATTTAGTACCGCGAATAGAAATTCGGTACAATAAAATTGTGCAGTGTCGAACCCAGTCGACAGAAATAACACCTTCGGATGACAAATGACCAGATCCATCTGTAGTGAGGGAAAATCTTCGAAGGCTCTTTTCTTATGACAATGTCTTTCTAACATTGATCACTTTGCACGAATGTTTGTCAAGGTATCGTTGCACATTGTTCTGCAATTCTTTATTCGTCGGAATCCTCTGTTTGCTGATCAATATGCTCATCATCGTCTTCGTACTTTTCTTTTAGCTGCGCTGTCTGTCTAGAAGTCACTTTTTGATTATTTCTTCATGATTAACTACAAGCTTCTTTTTCTATAAAAATATATCCATCGGTTCAAAAACAGATGGTTGGTTCTCACTGAGCATTTGGTTGACCCTCTAATGCCACCTTCACAGAAACTAGTAGTGCGAGTTGCTGGGTTTAAACATTAGAACATACCTAACGAAAACATCGTCTACTATAGTGAAAATCATCGTAAAAGTTGAAGCGATACACGCTATGCCCACATTTGGAAGCCTTGTAACGCAATCGAAACAATTCAGAATCGATCAGGACACGAAGCACGAACGAATTTGCATGAAACTCAAGAACACGAGATGTATACAGAAGAGTGCTGTTCTTGAATACTAAAGGCGGCTAGGATTCATGGCCTTAGCTACCGGCTGTCAGGAAACGCAGTGTGAGTTTATGGATAACCGCCCTATGGTTATTTGGGAATTGCAAGGAAACATCCACTAGCAGCTCTAGATGACTTGTAGACGTCTTGGTGGTTGTTAGGTCCGCAATAGTATGGATGGTTGCGCTAGCGGTTAGTATGCTAACCTCCTACACTATGGTGAAAGCCCAACCCCTTTATCTTTGTTAATAAATTCAAACCGGCGATAAGTGCTACAACTTTGGACTCACAGACCCAACAGTCGTTATTCTTGAATAAATCTTGGATAATTGATATTCGTATAAATTGTTTTCAAAAAACTTGATTGCACATATTGCACTATCGATTGTGTCATGGACAGCTATCCACCTTCGCGCAGCTGTCCAAGGAATGCTTTAAATTCCAGACCATCAACGAATAGACAGTGTTTGTTAATCGATATGCCTTCGTTGTCATCGGTTTTCAGCGTTTTTTTGCGCGTTCCGATCGGCAGGGCTGTGATAGATTGAGTATACATCGAAAGTAGTATACTTTAAGTAAACAGCGAAAGAACAGTGCGCGAACTACATTCATTATAGCTTTCTTAGAGTCGGTTGTGATAGTATTCTGCAAAACAAAATGCATTGCTTAAACGAAATAGACTTAAGCGATGAGAAAAATGTAGCTTACACCTTCTCTTCAAAGTGATTCTGTAATGGGCAACAATGTAACAAATAAGATCGACGTTATAAAATCTCCATTTTGTGCGGATGACTGTCTGTTAAAAGATCGGTGCTTCGAGAGCTCGTTCTCCGCGTCGATTGCATGTTTTGTTTTCGAGCTGCGCTGATGTGGGCAGTCATAGCGACTGTCGTTTCTTACAGATTCCATAAGGACGAACGAACACATGAAGAACCACTATGCTACTATCTTGTTGAGAGATAGGTATGATCAAATCGTGTACACGGTCCGCAACGTCGGGAAAGAAAAAGTTCACCCGATAAATTGCGTCTCCATTTCTCATCGATTTGAAGTTCAATCGCAAACCCAGGTACACTACAGGAATGTTTTCCCTGCGCTTTCCAAAAACTGCTTTCAGTTGAATTCGATCGCGGCATGAGTAGAGCAATATCAGTGACGGCTGCTTCGTACACGGATATGCGGTACAAATTTACTAAATACGAACAAGATTTTTTTCTTCTATGGTAAGTCGCTTAGAGTACAAACTTCTTGCACTTATGTCCACCATCGAGAGATGTGAATGACGGTCCAATAGGAACCGATTGAACTCTTGCATCCGATTCCATAAAGATGGGACTCTACTTTCTCGATATAGCAATGTCTTGTCGCGCGAACTCCAATCACCTTCATGCTTAACGATGCCTACGGCCAAGAAAATAAACGCAACGCGTGTAGCCATCGTCATCCTTCCATTTTTGAACGCGAATGGTTTTTTCCACGACAGGCATCACCTTTTGTTTCCGTTTCCCTGACAGAATCAGCCAAAAGACTCAAACAGCACAGCGAGTCACTCGACGACGACGCAAGACGTTCAGCGTCTCGTGTGTCTCCGATAGTGAAGCGGATTCGCAGAGCGATGTACTCTACAACCCAGTCGTCCGGCACTCCTGGGATCAGTTGATGCGATGGTCCATTCTGGCAAGGAAGCAGCAGAACGGCCGGAGTGAATTGGACCGCGTTACCAAGATCGCGGTTTTCGGCGGAGGATCCTTCGGAACAGCTATGGGTGCTGCCCTGGCCCGTCGGAAAGAGAACCTCAAGCTCCAAATGCTTTTGCGCGATACCGACCTTGTCCATAACATCAACGAACGGCACAAGAACACAAAATACCTAAACGTCTGTCTGCACACAGATCTCATTCTGTCATCGAGTCCTTGAACTGTAGGACTACGAATTGCCTGTCAATGTCGAGGCGACGATCCATTGTGCGAGAGCCATTGCTGATGCAGAATACATTGTCCATGCCATACCTGTGCAGCAGAGCCGCCGTTTTCTAGACGGCGTGAAGGAATACATACCTCCCGATGTGCCCATCATCTCAGTGAGCAAAGGGATGGAGACCGGGACAGGCGATATGATGTCCAAGATCATACCCGCCACACTACACAAGAGACAGCCTGCCGTGTTTCTCTCGGGACCGTCGTTTGCCAAAGAAGTGATGGAAGGCAGATTGACGTCTTTGGTGGCGGCGTCGAGAAATAAGCGTCTCTGTGCCAGAGTACAAGATCTCTTAGCCTGCGAACGCATTCGTGTGAATTCCACGCGCGACGTCATCGGCGTCGAAGTCTGCGGTGCAACGAAGAACGTTCTGGCCATTGCAGCCGGAATTGTCGAAGGCCTCGAGTTGGGACATAACGCCATGGCCGGTCTCATCGCTCAAGGTTGTCGCGAAATTCGATGGCTTGCTAAGCGCATGGGTGGTCGACACGAGACAGTTGCCGGGTTGGCAGGCATTGGCGATATCATGTTAACCTGCTACGGTGATCTGTCACGAAATCGAACGGTTGGCGTGCGGCTGGGTCGGGGCGAAAGCATCCACCAGATCTTGGGTTCGATGAATCAAGTCGCCGAGGGGGTCACGACGGCGTCGGTCGTTGTGACGTTGGCGCGCAAGTATCGTGTACAGTTGCCGGTTCTGACGGCCGTGGCGCAGGTACTCGACGGAAATTTGTCACCCGAACAGGCCGTCGCCGATATCATGCTACTGCCACAGATTGAGGAACGATAGCAGCATTTGTTAAGTGAGGATACCTGCTGCGGATCGACGTCTTTTCGCGAGTCAAATCTTGTAGACGTCGTCCTCGTTGTCGACTGGATGTCGCAGCATCGACCGGTCACACGTAGTCAAACGCAAGAAGCGCGACGAAAGGAGGGGGCGATCAAGCGCGATGTCAAGCCAACGACGCCGCCGCCAGAAGCAAGACGCAAACAACGACGGCGCGCTAAGAAACGTAAGCTGCCTTCGCCACTCGCTGAGCTTTGTCTCGTCCCTCCTGAAGTGACGTACTGCAGTTGAGGATGTCTCCGCCAATGTGGACCAAGACAGTCTAGAGGTTCGCCGCAAAAAGTGAGCCGCCTTGTCTTTTTTGCTAACAGTAGCCAAACGCATTTCAAGGGGACTTGATGATAGTTCCCTTAGAGACTATGAGAAGCGACGTAAGATGACGCATCTACGCAAGATCGGACACCATGTCTTTATCTGGGGAGATGGTTCTATGGGACAACTCGGAATGCCGACCGATCAAGATGACGATCCACAGATCATCCATCCAAGAGAGCTCATTCTTGAGACGCCTGTGGTGGCCATCGCTGCTGGAGGCATGCACACACTGATGCTCATGGAGGACGGATCGTTGCAGACCTTCGGTTCTAACGATGACGGCGCACTCGGTCGAAAGACGGTTGGAGATGTCTGGGGTGTCGACAAGGCTGAGAACGATCAGATGGAGCAGTGGAAACCGACGACAGTTGATATTCCAGATCTACCATCCGACGTGGAAGGCGTGCGTTGTACTGACAGCGGGAGCTTTGTCTGGACGGAAGATGGGAGTGTGTTTGGTTGGGGATCTTTTCGATCCAGTTCTGGTCTGGTGGGCTTCTCCGATAATGTCTGGATTCAGAAACTTCCAGTCTGTGTTTACAAACCGGCATCAAAGAAGAAATCTGTCACGAAACTGGCGACCGGAGGTCACCACGTCCTGGCTTTACTCAAGGTGGCAGACAATCATTGGCCTTCACCATCTGTTGAGTGTGTTTGTACAGGATGGCTCCGTGTTGAGTTGGGGAGATGGCGAAAGGGGACAGCTAGGAAGGGGTTACCCTCAAGAAGAGGGTTCATCAGCGATGTTGACCCCTGCTGTGATCAGCAGTATCCAAGGCATCCATGTAAAGGATGTATTCTGTGGGGAATCGACATCGTTTTTCAAGACGGCTTCTGGGAAGATTCTCGCGTGCGGCATTAACAATGCAGGACAGCTCGGAATTGCCCCATCTGCTGACACTACGACGGATTCTTGTCCCACCATCGAGAGCAGCGTCCGAGGCAAGGCGCTCTTCTTGGAACCGACAGAAGTTACATCTCTATCGAATCTGGAAATAGACGTCAAGCAAATCAGCTCTGGGAAACGACACACGTTGGTGCTGTCGGAGGATGGCTGTGTGTACTCCTTCGGGGCGCCGATCTACGGTGTCCTTGGTCGACTGGAAGAAGAATCGGACGTGTTCTCTGACAAACTCTATCCCACACCAGAAACTCTCTGTGGACTCGAGAATCATTGTATTGTGAGTATTGCTGCTGGACAGGTGAGACCTGCGCCTTGCGGACTTCATTGCTCAGGGGATGATACAGGACTGTTGCGCTTGTGTTGATGATGAAGGGTGCCTCTGGACATTCGGAGGCGAGCACTCTGGCCTCACATGTGTGGGAAATAATGGAGATGATCTTCTCCTTCCTAAGCTCTTGAAAAAAGGAAAAGCGACGAAGCTCTTCACGTTTAGATGTGTGGCATTCGGTGGCCAACATGGTGTCCTCCTCGGCCAGAGAAGAACAGAGGAGAGTAATTAAGTGCCTTAACGCTATAAGTGAAGACATGCACAAACGAATGACATGTAAAGTGTGAGACACTATTACAGGACTCTATCGATGTACCCAAATCAGCTCATGTACGAATCCAGTGCATTCTCCAAACACAGAACCTCTTGCAGAGTGTCCATTTCTGTATGTCGCCTTTGTGTGTTCTATGCTGTCACATCATAACAACGGAAGGATTGTGCCATGAACTGAAGCGTTTCCTGGGAGAAGAGGTATTGATCGTGTGTTAACTTCAGATGGGGTTTACCGTATCAGAAGCGGCTGCATTTCTATCCGACTGTAATCGGAATTCGTACTTTCGCTTGTTGGCCACGCCAATGACGGTAAGCAGCCTTCTCTCCCATTCCAATTCCATAGATCTCTGCCGTTCCTGTTCGGTCACGGCCAGTTGACTCCGTGAAGCGTAGGAACGCAAGATCACCTGTGCAACACAATGAAAAGCCACATCGGGTCGATCTCATATCCGCTCACCTCGATATCGTAGTAGATCTTTCCATCTGGTGTCTGTCTCTCTGCCCCTGATATAAACTCTCCTTGTCGGAGAACGCCAATGCGCGTGGACATGAATTCCGTCAAGTACTGTTGCAGAATGGCATTTCCTGCCTCTTCTGCTGTGCCAATGTCTTTCACAGATGCGAAGCGAGACGAGGAAGGCGATGAGATATTGACGAAGAGATTCTGTTCCGGATGTCGAAGGCTTCGGTAAGCAACGTCGTTCCCTGTCGACTGACAACATTCCTCGATTTCGCTCTTTTTGGCAAGAGAGCTTTTACCGTGACGGGCAGCCAGTCGTCTTTGACAAAGAATTCATATCCATCCAGCACGTCTCTGTAGTATCCAA
Organism: Putridiphycobacter sp.; assembly: GCA_965230195.1. Taxonomy (GTDB): domain Bacteria; phylum Bacteroidota; class Bacteroidia; order Flavobacteriales_D; family Crocinitomicaceae; genus Putridiphycobacter. Next base: position 791,961 of record OZ245997.1, on the reverse strand, counting down.
AACCTAAACGGCGCATTCATTCGACAGGACAGTGTGATCTGGACAGATGTCGCCTGGGGGTGGAATGGTAAAGGCGACAGTGGGAAGGGATCGCCACACGATATCTGTCCCCATAACCAGTGCGGGAACGAACAGGAACGTTCTGCGGGTCGCTGTTGCTCTCTTCTCGCGATGGCGGCTTTCGATTGGACCACACGCTGCAGCGGATGCCACCGAGAGGCGTGACACCGCCGCCACGGACATCGATCGACATCGGCTGAGCATTTTGGCCAACGATCACGAGGAGCGGATTGGTCGTACGCCCTGTCACGGACACCATGCAGTGCACCACTGCCGCTCGACGCTTCTGGTTATTGGACAACGTTTGCTGTTTTCGAGAAAAGAGGCTTTTGGAGAAGAGACGCAGCGACCGGAGTCACCAGAGACGAGAACGGACGCGATGGGCAGCTGCTCGGGATCCATCCTTGGGACTCACTGTGACCACAACAGGCGGTGCCTCTCGAAGTGACGTGCTACTGGACGGAAGCGGGAGAGAGGTGCTGACATTTCAGGAAGCGATCGCGAAGCTGCAGCTGTACTGGAGCTCCGTCGGCTGTGCCATCTGGCTCCCCCACAACACAGAAGCAGAGTCGACGCTACTCACAGTCCCTTTTCAGAATATGTCATCTAGGTGGGAGCTGGGACGATGAATCCGGCGACATTTCTGCGCGTCTTGGGTCCAGAGCCGTGGAATGTCTGTTATGCTGAGCCCAGCATCCGTCCCGATGACAGTCGCTACGGGGAAAACCCAAACCGCATCCAGCGACACACACAGTTTCAAGTAGGATCGCTGAGCAGAAATCATCTCTGCTGATATGGCTGCCTTCAGGTGATCCTGAAACCGGATCCAGACAATCCACAGGAACTGTATCTGAAGAGCTTGGATGCATTAGGAATTGATGTGACAGCACATGACGTTCGCTTTGTGGAGGACAACTGGGAGTCTCCTGTTCTGGGTGCGTGGGGATTGGGATGGGAAGTGTGGTTGGATGGAATGGAGATCACACAGTTTACGTACTTTCAGCAAGCAGGGGGTCTATCTCTGCCCGTCCCCGCCATCGAAATCACCTATGGCCTTGAACGTATTCTCATGTCGCGTCAAAATGTTCAGCACTTCAAAGACATCCAGTACACAGATGTCTTGACCTATGGGGAGCTCCTGTTGCAGACAGAAATCGAGATGAGTCGTTACAATATGGACGAGGCATTGGTTGAAGATCACTGGAAACGGTTTCAGCTTTACCAGAAAGAAGCCCAGGTCATGCTGGACAAGGAATTGGCCCTGCCTGCCTATGATAACCTCCTCAAATGCTCACACAGTTTTAACATCCTCGATGCTCGAGGTGCCGTCGGTGTGACGGAGAGGAATGTTTGTTTCGGGACAATGCGAAAGCTCACGCGACAGGTGGCATCTCTTTGGTTGGAGCAACGTGCCAAAATGGAGTTTCCACTCGTCAAAGTGGACGCGCATCAGTCCGTTCCTATTGGCAGATCGAAGCTACAGAGTGCCGTGGAAGCTCGCTTGTTTGTTTTGGAGCTGGGTTGTGAGGAGATGCCACCACAAGACATTGCTTCGGCCGTTGAGCAGCTGAAAGACAAGTTTGAGACGTTTTTGCAGCAAGAACGCCTTGGGCATGATCGAATCGACGTCCACGGAACTGCCCGACGATTGGCCGTCATTGTTCACAATCTAGCCGGCACTCAGTCTGGCTTAGATGTCAAAGTCAAGGGTCCCCCTGTCAAGATTGCTTATGAAGCAAATGGCAAGCCATCGAAAGCACTCCGCGGATTCTGCAGAAAGAATAACTGTGCACCGACAGATGTCACAGTCGAGGCCGATTCAAAGGGAATCGAGTTTATTCACGTCGTTCGTCACGAACAGCCACTCAACACAGCCGATGTGCTCGCCGAAAAAATTCCTGATCTTATCCGACGCGTCACTTTCAAGAAGAGTATGCGATGGAATGGAGCGCAGACATGGAGTCGCCCTGTTCGATGGATTCTGGCCCTCCACGGAGACGTTGCTCTCTCTATCAGTTTTGCAGAAGTGACAGGCGACAACATCACTCACCTGCTTCGAAATGCATCCAGAGACCGAGCAGTTGTTCCGTCAGCCGAGAGCTATCTCGATGTCATTTCCTCGTCAGGAATTATATTGGAGGCGAAGTTTAGAAGAGAGCATGTCTGGGATGCCGTGGTCGCTGCCGCCAGCCGTGTAGATGGCACAGTGCCAGAGAGATTCGCTCATGACCTCTTGGATGAGGTTCTGTACCTCGTCGAGGCACCGTCTATTGTGTTGGGATCTTTTTCTGCAGAATTCCTTCTGCTGCCAAGAGAAGTGCTGGAGACAGTGATGCAAAAGTATCAGAGATACTTCCCTGTTTACCGTTCCGGTGATGCATCAGAAATGCTGCCGTTCTTTGTGGCTGTGGGAAACGGCGAATTTGATGAAGAGACGGTCCGTAGAGGGAACGAAGATGTCCTGCGTGCTCGGTTTAAGGATGCTCAGTTCTTCTACGAGGAAGATGTGAAAAAACCCCTTGATGAATTTCGGCCAAAATTAGCAGGTACCTTGTTTCACAAGGACCTGGGAAATTTACTGGAGAAGTCGGAACGTATTCGACGACTTATCCGCCCTTTCGCCGAGTGTATGAGGCTTGAGCCATCTCAACCAGCTGCAGAACGCGCAGCAGAGCTTGCCCGAGCAGATCTGGCGACTTATCTGGTCACCGAAATGACAGGACTGGCTGGAACTATGGGACAGCACTATGCTTTGAAATCTGGCGAAGCGTCCGATGTTGCAGATGCCATTTTCGAGGCCGTCCTTCCTCGATATGCAGGGGATTGCTTGCCAGCAACGACGGCGGGATTACTCGTATCGGTTGCGGACAGAATGGATAGTCTTGTCGGTCTGATCGCTGTCAAGTGTGCTCCGACTGCGACAGCAGATCCTTATGGACTAAGACGCATGGCGTACGGTTTGGTCGAGTCCTTGATCCATAACCAGATGCCCTTTGATCTTTCTCGCTCTATTGATGTGACAGCAGCATTGCAGCCTGTTGATGTGACCAGTGATGTCAAGAGCGATGTCTTTGCATTTGTTCAGCGACGATTGGAGCAATACCTCCTTGACCATGAGATCTCTCCAGAAATCGGTAAGAGAGGCTGTTTCTGAATCTGACGTACGAGGTGCCTTGTTTTGTGCAGTTCGTAGTGTCCTGGCCGAAAGATCTGCAAATCCTTTCCTTGTCGAGAAAACGGCGAGAGACCTGAGTGAAGAATTCTCTAAGGGCACAACATCTCTGTTGCCATCGGTGATGACAGCTATGGGAAGAGTGTCCCGTATCGTCAAGGGACAGTCAACAGATGGAGATGTCTTTTCGTCACAGTTTTTGCAGACGGAAGAAACAAATCTATGGGAAGCTTATCAGACAACAAAAGCCAAAGTAACCGTCACCGATACGATCTGACCATCAGGCTCAAGAGACAGACATCTAGGTGGACAGCGACATGTCCGTCGTTGCGTTCTTGAAGATCTGCCATGAGGATCTGGTGCCACAGATTGATGCATTCTTCGAAGAAGTCTTCGTCATGTGCGAAGACAGAGAAGTGCGCCACAATAGACTGAGGCTCTTACGCGCTGTTGCTTCTCTGCCTTCCGGTATTATGGATTTCTCAGAGCTTCCTGGAATGTAGCAAAGTCGATTTTGTTACAAATTAAAGGCAGTATTATCGAGAAGAGATTCACAGAGGGCTTATGCTCTTATGCCCAAATGGCCAATACAGACATGGCACCGAAGCCCAGAAACATAACGGCCATTTTGCTTGCAACGTGCTCAGCGTTTGACAGTTCACTAGGGATGATCTCCATCATGGCCACATAGAGGAAAGTGCCCGATGCTAGAGAGCTCAACGAAGCAGCACCGATGCCTTTGCTTACTTCAGATAGACCAAATCCAACGAGAATTCCGACAGGCGATGCGACAGAAAAACACCCAGTTACTTTCCAAAATCGCGATGCGGATGATTGGCTGTCTACCAGACTTGCTCCCAGTGCATACGCCGCCAGACCTTTATGTGCAGCAATGGCAATCAGCACATCCTTCGATGCATCGATCGTCTGCTGTGCCCCGAGGGCCAGTCCTTCGAGAACAGAATGCAAGGATAGGGCCAGTCCCAGAAAAAGCGCTGTCAGAAACGATACGCGCGCATGGCTCTCTTCCTCTTTCTGCAGATCACCCATTTCAAGGGCCTGCATCTCCAATGGCTCTTGTACAATCTTTCTTGACGCTGCCTTCCAGATACGCCCTGCAGAGGCGGTGACAAAAGCGTGGATACATCTGCGGTCGGTCGTACTGTTATTCGATGTGCTGTGGTTCTCTTCTGGTTCTTCAATGGCATCTGATCCGACGTGTTCCGGTCGGAGCAATGACGAGCCATTCGTGTGATGATGCATGCGACGTGACAGATACGATGCATACTGATCGGCTGTCAGTGTCAATAAGTATCCAAAGGCGCAGAGAAATGGCGCGAGTGGAAAGTTCGGTACGGCTCTTTGTGTTTCGGGCAATGCGTCTGCCAACAGATGACAGAAACAGGCAGAGAGCATCACTACATCACTCTTTTCTCACACAAATAATAGAAAAGTGACATGACCTCCTGCACTCAACATGTTTCCCAGTTGGAACACAAAACTCCGTTCGTTGCCAGCAGCGCGTCCACGAACAGAGAGATGTCTCGGCAGATAGGACCCTGTCACGTCATCACTCAAAATACATAGATAAAAAGAGTGTGAAGACACACCTCCAAGGGCAACAATCAAAAGCATGAACGCCGACCCGGCGTCAAATAGGAATCGCTCCCACGTGTTCGATGACACCATTTTAATCTCGACCTGTAGTGCGTTCACGGTTCCTGTAAAAACTTCGGCGGAGTCGAAGCAAAAAACAAAGAACACTCGGATGGACGAACGATGTAGATGTTACATCGCAAATGCAGGACAGCGCGCATTTAAGAACCGCCGTTATGAAGACAGGAACTGCGCGATCCCTTTTGCCTGGCAGGGCACCGAGATGGCGTTATGTGGAAAGAGCCCCGCCAGCGCGTCGAAGGACTGGAGTCGTTCGCAGCGGTGGTGGTAATTTGGACGCTCTGCTGAATGAGATCCTCGAAAAGCACCAAAGCCTCTTCGGGGAGGCGGAAGATGGAGATGGTGAAGAGGAAGAAAGCGCAATGAAAAGGATGCTGATTGAGAACCAAGACTATGCAGATCGACAAGATGTATGGCCCGATGGCCAAGACGATTCTGAATATATACGCGTGCCACCTTTGAACATTGTATGCTCAGCCAGATGCCTGCCAACAGTAAAGATATCTCCTGTGTTGCCTCAGGGACCTGACCCGAAAAAAGGATCCATCGGGCAACAGGTCAGTTTTGATTATCAAAAGGCGATGCTCACAGATGCAGTCGATCCCGATCACATGCGTTACTGGTTCACGACCCCACCTGGTGGTCCATCACGTTGGGAGGTATCAAAGACGAAAGGATGTGACTTGGGCAGGTGGATGGAATACGAGAACGAGGGTGGTAAAGAAACCGAGAGAGCTGCCAGGATTCTTTGCCAATGCACGGAACAGAAGCAGAAACCGGGTAGGTCGGCGACGTGCTGATGCTATGCCGATGAGTGTTTTGCAGCCAAGCATTTCGGAGTTAGAATTAGGGCAGAAGATACGTGGCGTCGTGTCAGAAGTGTGGCTTTATCACGGAATCAAAGTGGACATTGGTTACGATTACGATGGGTCCGTCCCATCTCTCACACTTTTCAGACCCCTCATATCTTTTTCAGTTTGCTGCCTATGAAGAAAGAAACGTGGCCCGTTTTCGGAAACAAACTGGATGTGGGAGACAGATTGGATGTGGCCATTGCAAAAATCTGGAACAAAGATTTCTATCGTTGGCCTGTGCAGCTGCGAGCACTGAGTTCTGAAATCCAGCAATACATGTCGAATCCCACTTCCTTTTTTCGCATCTCCTTATCTGCATACCAGGATTCCTGTGAAGAAATGGGACCCGCCAGTGGACATGAGAGGGAAGAGTATTGAAGAGATTGAGAGACATACCAGCAGACGACTGCCGACAGAGTCATGGGTGCTGCCAGACGATGCACGACATGAAGGCCACCCCAAAAGTCGCACAAGGGTACCGACCATCTCGCTTTCGCTCAGCCTTTAGTGATCTCCCTGCAGAACCGTCGCGTTCGAAAGATCGTGACCTCGTTCGATCGTCGAAAGCCGGAACAGATCGAAGAAGATTACTACGATGACATGTACGATGCGATTCTCGATCTGAGAGTCGGCGATGTGTGATGGACGAAAGAAGGATGGTTCAAAAAGGCATCGCCCAAACATGACATTCATTTTCCACGCTTTCCCTCTTTGAGTTTGATCTTTTCATCGATAAAGCGAATGCCTTTGCCCTTGTAAGGCTCGGGTGGTCGCTTGGATCGAATGACGGCAGCGAAGTTGCCAACGATGACCTTGTCAAATCCGCTGATGATGATTTTGGTTGTCTCCTCCACCTTTCATCATATATGGATGGCTACGACATGGGTGTCGGCAGAAATGCCTCACCTTTACTTTGACGCCTTTCGGAATATCCAGATAGACAGGGTGGCAGTATCCAATGCTCAAATTGAGCATCTCTCCCTCCACCGCTGCACGATAACCGACACCGTTCATCAGCAATATCTTCTCGTATCCTTTGGACACGCCGATGAACATGTTGTTGCAGAGAGCGCGTGACAGTCCATGCATCGCCTTGGATTTCTTATGGTCTGTCACTCTTTTGACAATGATCTTTCCCTCAGCCTGATGGATATATGAGCTTTCTAAAGAATCAGTGGAGAGGCATACCTCGATCAACTCTACGTCAGCGGGAAACTCTCTCTCCAATTCACCAAGTGGACCCTAAAAGCATGCGTCTGATCGCCGACGGTTGAGATCGGAAGACCACACGACCTTGACAGCGAGGTGCAGACCCTCGAGTTTGTAATCGACACCGGACGGAATCGGTACAGGGAGTTTGCCGATCCGCGATTCGCCGCAGACGACACGCAACGTGGATGATCGTCCAGTAGCCCGAGTCGAGGCCGTAGCGTACTGACTGCCGCTGCTCTTTGTTGTATACAGAGGCGCACCGCGTAAGAACATGATTGGCCTTCAAGGCGTCGCTTCTCGGCCTTAATAAACCGTTCGGGGGTCATTACAGCACATTATCCAGAGGACACAGCAGACCGACCCCTCATGCAGCCACTTGAGATCAAAGGATCGACTAAGCAGCCAGCGCTTGTTCGCTTGCCAGAGTGATTCTGTCATGCATGTCTTGTCTAAAGTGCCTGATGAGTCCCTGGATAGGCCAGGCGGCAGCATCTCCCAAGGCACAGATGGTATGGCCTTCGATCTGCTTAGAGACATCCCATAGCATTTCGATTTCTTCAATGAGAGCATCTCCCTTCACCATGCGCTTCATGACATCATAGATCCAACCTGTCCCTTCACGGCAGGGAGTGCACTGCCCACAGCTCTCATGCTTGTAGAAGTAAGAAATTCTGCTCAGACAGCATTGAGCGACACCGTCAGCAAAAGGAAGGGTAGAAGGCACCTGCAGATGGCATCGATGATATCCGTGGAGTTGTCCATAACGATCACGGCAGCAGTGCCCAGTCCTGTCTCCACAGCCTTCAGAGCATCGAAGTCCATCAAGACATCGTCGCAGATGTGCTTGGGGATCAATGGAACGGAAGAGCCGCCAGGAATGACGGCTTTCAAGTTATCCCAACCACCTCTCACGCCACCTGCAGCATGAAAACCGAGTAAGATGCTTCTAGGGAAGGCCAACCAGCTGACCCGCGTGTTTTTCGATGAGGTATCTGAGAGGAATGGACATTTCTTCTTCCACCGTACACGGTTTGTTAACGTGTCCACTGATGCAGTAGAGCTTTGTCCCAGAGTTGTTCTTTCTGCCGAACGATGCAAACCACTCTCCACCGCGGCGAAGAATCGTCGGTGCAACAGCTACTGTTTCCACATTGGTCACAGTCGTCGGACATCCATAGAGACCCATGTTTGCCGGAAACGGAGGCTTCAATCGCGGTTTTCCCTGCTTTCCTGCGCATCTCCCAACATGACACGCAGATCTAACAGATCGAGCGTCACATCACCTTCAAGAGACTCAAGCAAGGCCGTCTCTTCTCCACAGATGTACGCCCCAGCACCATAGTGTACCATCACATCGTAGTCATAACCGCTTCCACACGCATCCTTTCCAATCAATCCCTTCTCGTATGCTTCTTCGATTGCTCGTTCCAATGCCAAACGCTCATTCACGTACTCTCCTCTACAGAGTGCACAACCGTCATAGTGTACCACAGCAGTCGGCGATTGTGCCTGATGTAGATGTATGCAGCTCTGGCCTGCATTGCGAAACCGGCCACAAGACATCCCTCGATCAACTTGTGTGGATCGTGACGCATAATTTCGCGATCTTTGCACGTTCCAGGTTCCGATTCATCTGCATTGATGACGAGGAAGGATGGACGGGGATCATTCTACATGTGTGCCCCCATGCCCTCGTCACATCTCACTCGCCATCGCATTCAGACACGGTTACCTTGGGCATAAAACTCCATTTGAGGCCGGAATTGAATCCAGCGCCGCCGCGACCACGTAGACCAGATTTCTTGATCTGATCGATGATCCAGTCCGATCCCTTTGCCAAAATATCTTTCGTTCGATACCAGTCTCCACGTTTCAGAGATCCCTACACATGTGTCTCCACACATCGTCCGTCTATCGACCCCCATGTGATGCAGCAACTTGAAGAAACGGATCGTGCTGTCCGTAGAGATTCGTAAAAATACGGTCCTCGTCTTTCAGGTCACCAAAACTGGTTTTCTGCGTCGCCTCTGAGCTAAATGCCTTTGTAAAGCTGACAGACACGACAGGCGTCGCATGAGACGTCCCGGAACACTTTTCTCGAGAACCTGTTTCGAAACGTCCCACAGAGACGTAGCGAACGACGTAACATGTTGGTTCGTTCGTGTCTGTCCGCGACGGACTCGACTCGAGGGGTATCGAATGAAGATCCGCTTCTGCAAGCAGAGCCGTCGTTGATGGGACGTCCGTGCGTCATGTCTGACTGTATCTACGAGGTCCATCTGTCTATTTGACACACGGTCACCATTATCTCAACGCTTTTGTCTTGATACCGAAATTCAACCATGCACAAAGTACCCCTATCACCAATGAGCGCAATTCGTTAAAGGTCGTCTTGGACAGAAACGTGTTCGCGTTGCTCAGAAACCAAAGTGCGGAGCGGCAGGCCTCGAAGTGCGACAACCCTAGAGACCGAGCCGGCTAACAGCTGTTTGTTTGGTCCCTTAGTTAACGCCGTCGTTTCAGTCTCCATTCAAACCGACCTATAGCTCTTTGCCGAGAGTCATACGTTCTCGCATTGCCAAAGCGACGCTACCGCCAAAAAGCAAACAGAAAAAGACGGAAGATAAGGAGCCATCCAACCAGCCCATTGCTCGTAGCCACAGCGGCAAAGTGGCCCTCGGACCATGGTAAGTGTGGGACCCTGACTGAATCTTGTGTCGTGCATACATACGAGTGGGAAGGAGGTTTTCTCTCTTTTGTCGTTGTCTCGTTCTCTGCGTCACTCTGACTCGATCAGGAGTGGCGCCTTTGGGCATGATAAGCAAGAGAACGTTTCGCCTGATGCTAATCCTGTTCTTTACATCGATCGTGCTGGCAGTACGCACAAGGAATTGGATAAGGCACAGGAAAATGGAACGGATGAGGTGCCAATGCCCAAGGGACATCGCAAGGGAACGATTTTGACAGCATCGCCATCTGCGTTGCCAGTCATCCCGCCGCCAGATGACGCAACGTTGAAGCACCATAGTCGAGAAGTCGCCACACTGCAACAAAAACCGATCGTGGCACACTGGGGCAGATCTGCCTGCGGAAAACAGGCATGCAAAGGAAGAGCCACGGCCAGAATCGGTTTTATCAATCAACCCAAGAGAGGCTTGTAAAGTGACGTGTCTGCTGCCCTCTCTGTCTTTCTTTCATTCGCAGATTGAATGCTCCACCCCCAACAATGACGATTTCCGTTTCTCTCTTACCCACGATTGTTTTTTGCTGATGGACGTTACCTCGATTCGACAATGTCTGTGGACTGAAAACGAATGTTTAGCTGGCTGTACTGACGGGGAATAAGATGTAAGGTTGCTGCTGATCTGATAGATATGGGAGATGTCAGACGGGAGGTCCTTCGATGGAAGCATTCTTAAAACACATGTTTGAAAAAGGAATCAATCCGCCGTGTGCGTGTGCGTTCACCCAATCGTCCATCCGTCCGTCCCGCTCATGATCGTGACGGCGATGCACTCCACAATGAAACACAGAGAAAGAGAAAAAATGTCAAGGGATTGGCAGAACTCAATACACGTTCCGGGGAAACGGTAAGATTCTTGCATTGTTCTTGAGGAATGGGGCCTTCTTTCGGCCATTCGAATAACAAAAAAGCGTTATGAACATGCTCTTTAATGCAATTGAGGTACATACAGAGTTCACCCTCTGCGTTCATATGTCGTTGCTTTCAAGAAAAACAATCATTTCAAAGGGGCTATTCACAGAAACCGACAGTTACTTGCGCTGGGTATTCAGATGTGCACTGTCGTCCTGGTGAAAAAGTAAGCCCATGGGGCACAGATTTCGTCCATCGGATGGCTCCCCCGTATTGTGATCCGATGTGTGTTGATCTTCTGAATCATCGGACCATCCACAACTGCCATCAGAGGAATCGGATGAACCGCTTCTGGAAGATACAGCGTGCTGATGGGCGCTTGGCAGTTCAGCAAGAATAGATTTCATCATTTCAAACGTGTTCTTTCGTGCAATCTCGCGATGCATGTGCGTGGCGTCATCACTACGGCCATGCTGAGCTTGTTGCCGTTTCTCCTTTGGATGCCTCCTGGAAGAACAGGTACTGTGATGTGACGGACCATCTTCGCCCTTGTTTCTGAACCATTGACGCCAGATGAAGTACGATAGTCCACATGCGAAGAGGAGCAGTAGAAACACTGCTGGAATAAACAACGCATAAATAGGGACGGTGACGGATGTCGAATCGCCACGGGTCATGACATTACTGGCAACTGCGTTTTTCTGGTTATGAGGAAATCCTGCATCTTTACGATTTAGTACAGTATTGCAGCCATAGCCGCAATGGTGCGTCTTGTTTTGATTCTCCAGAGCAACTTGGAGTATGCGTTTCGTTTCGATCAAATCGTTTTTCGTTCCGAGAGTGATGGGACACATATCAGGTCGAGCGTCTTCGAGATGGCATAGGCCTTCTTCTTCGGCCGTCGGGGGATTGCACAGTTCTGTAGATCCCAGAACGTCCAATGGTTGTCTTTTATTGGCATCTGTCGTCGAGACATCTGCCCCTGCGTTCAATAAGGACGTGACAGAGGAAGGGCGCACGCAGGCTGAGGCAAAATGAAGTGGCGATCGAACATCGGCATTGAGTGTTTCGATAGCTGCGCCATCGACGGAGAGCAGCTCCAAGAGAATACGATGGTCGACGCCTCTGGCGGCCAGATGGACAGGTGTGTTGCCGAACTTGTCCGATGCATTGACGTTAGCACTGTGCTCCAACAGCAATCGTACTGCTCCTTGATGGGCACGGTCCACAGCTAGGTGAAGTGCTGTCCATCCGAGCTTGTTCGGAACCGCGACAAGCTGTCCATAGATACTCACTGGCATCCTTTTCTCACGAAAAGATGCGTCGTACTCCAGCAACTGTTTCATCACCGAAATCTGACGAAGACGTGTCGCCAAATGCAGCGCCGCCTCGCCAAAGGTATCGGTCGTCAGATGTAGGGGAGAGATGATGGGCGCTAAGTTCGACGTGTCTATCAAGGAAGTCGCAAATTCTGCTTCTGCTGCTGCAAGGAGAATGTTGATGACACCAGTATGTCCGTCCATTGCTGCCATGTGCAATGCTGTCTTGCCATCATTACGTGCAGTATCAATATCTGCGCCGTTCTCGATCAAGAGAGCTGCTGCATTCTGGTACCCCTCCGCGGCGGCGATCATGAGTGACGTCTCTCCAATGTTGCTGGCGGCGTCCACTCTGGCAGACGCCTGTAGCAGCCGCGAAAGAATAGCGATGTGACCTTCCTGTGCGGCGCTCATCAGTGGGGTCCAACCATGGATGTCGGCAATCTCCGTGTCCGCGCCTCGTTTTAGAAGCTCCTGTGTGACTGGAACGTGGCCGTCTGCGGCTGCGACAAACAAAGCTGTCTCGCCCAGCTGATTCACAGCATTGATCGAAATGCCTCGATCCAACAAGAAAGGAACCATTCGTGCTCTCCCCTTGTCGGCGGCAACGAACAGCGCTGTACACCCAGAAGCATCACGCACATCTTTCTCGGCTCCGTGTTCCAACAGAAGCTTTGCAAGGTATATATCGCCCCGTCCTGCAGCCAGGTGTAGAGGTGTCTGTTGTTGTATCGCATCGGGCACGTTAACGTCCACGATGGCGTCACTCCTGTCGTTTTCCAACAAGAATCGCACAAAATCTCCATATCCGTTTGCCGTGGCTGCCCACACAGGCGTCTCTTGGTCGTTGTTCGGAATATTCACATCGGCGCCGTAATCCAGCAACGCCTTGAGTACATCGGCACTGCCAGATGCCGCAGCAGATAGAAGTGGTGTCGTGCCCAACATGTCTTGCACATTTACGTTCTCCATCTCCGCCAGCAGCAGCCGCGTGATTTTGCCGTATCCTCTCAAAGCTGCTGCATGCAACGGCGTCTTGCCATCTCCATCTCGCATGTTGGCATTGGCCCCGTGCTTGAGCAAGTAGTCGACCACCTGCGTTCTGCCATAGAAACTCGCCCGATAGAGAGCTGTGTATCCCTGATCGTCCACGGCATCGATGGCAATTTCGGGAGACCGACTGAGAATCTCTTTGACACCAACAATATCTCCAGCCTCTGCTGCGTCTCGGAGGTGCTGTTCTTCTTTGCGTTTCGCCGTTTCTAACCGTTCGTGCTTTGCCGCAGTGGCTCCAATTCCGTTTCTCTCGGCCCGTGTGTCGCCGAAGAAGCTTCCCGAGGTGACATCTGTGTCTCTTTGCGGCATTGCCCTCTCACTCGGAAGTAATTCTGCCGCCACTTCGGAATGCGTCATGTTCGTTGCCACGGAATACGGCGTCCGTCCGTTGTTATCTTCGATGCGCCTGTCGGCGCCAAAATCTAGTAGCAACTGCACAGAGTCGAGATCGCCGACGCGTGCTGCCAGCAACAGAGCTGTCTCTCCAGAGCCGTTCTGTCTGTTCACGTCGCATCCGGCCTTCAACAGAAGAACAGCGATGTCCCGTTCCCCATTATGAATGGTGAGGTGCAGAGCCGTGTTGCCATCTGGACCGGCGGCGTTGATGTCGACTCTCCCTTCGTTAAGGAGGGATCGAACTTGGTCGATGTTGCCATGGTTGCAGGCGCTGAGTAATGCCTCCTCTGAATTCCCGTCTTCCATGCCCTGAGTGATGGAGGGCACCAAACGGTTAGTAGAATTGCACCTGGTGGGTGAGAAGAGAGAAAACGCGAAATCTTCGCTGCGATAGACGGTCGTGGTGTATCGCGCGAACACCACATACACTGAGCGTGGGAGGGACGTCACATCAACGATGAGGTTTAGCGTGAAGGGGGTGGGGCTTGTGCAAAGTCGCGTCTTTTAAACGTGACCGTGTTTCGACCTCGACCACGTCCCCTCAACCTGATTCTCTGTCATCTGAGTTTATGATCTGATCAAAACCCGACCAGATCAGTTGACGTGTGACCATTGTCAGATCCACCTCAAAGCTTTCGTCCGTTGTCTTCCTCAGACCCACTCGGCGGCGCGCTCATTCGCGTTTATTTCTCAACCTCTCAAATCGTCCCGAATGTTCTTGACAGGCGAAGATTTGGAAAGGCTAAATGGTTGTTCTTCTGCAGCTAAAACTGCAGCCTTGAATCCACTTTCACAGCAGTCGGCACCAATAGATGTCAATTCTTCAGGAACAAACTAACGCGGAAGGAAAACACTTGCTGTAAAATTGAAGAATCCACTCCTGGCAAAGCACATACTCTGAAACTACTCTTATGTGGTATCACTTAACCATTTGGGTGCAGTAAAGATTCAAACTGTAAGCATTCTCTTCGTTCATTCTCTGGGTAGAAGGTGGTTCAACGATCCTGGGAATTTCTCATTGAAATTGACTCAAACGCCCGATATATTGCTAAGAGATTTCCTCTCAAACCTCTCAATTTCTTCAAAGAGACAGCACGCAAAAAAGAGGACTTCTTCGTCAGCTCCGGCGAACAGAATGGACAAGAGCGGATTTCGAACAAGGAAATACAAAAGACCCTTTTTACGCGGGGGAAGCAATGCGATTGTTGAAAGTATAAGCCTATCCTCCTCCGGGAAAAGTGGAGTTCTTCTTGCCTTTGCGAATGCGGAAGTTCTTCTTGCCTTTGCGAATGCGGACTCCCCGAAAAGTTCGTCGTCAGAGTCTCTTTCCGTCATTAGTGGAACATCGCTTGCAGAACGAGGCGATTCTCCGGCGACGCTTTCGATGATCTCTATCGCTTTCATACGCACAGCGACGTATTCTTCGCCAGTCTCGTTTTCGAGCAACGTCAGCATGTCACTGGCGAGGTGCGGCGCGGTTCCGACAACCTTCTTCCTGATGGCCTCCAATGCTTTCTCGCGCACGTAGATGACTTCGTCACAGCACCCTCTCTTGAGCATAAGTAGCATATCATCCGCAATGTGTGACGCTACGCCGATGACGTTCCCGATGGCTTCCATCACTCTCTCGCGAACGTAAGATTTTTCGTCAGCGCACGCGCTTTTCAGAATCGGCAGCACATCCTTGGCGAGGTGAGGAGCTGCTTCAACGACGCTCTCGATGGCCTTCATCGCCTTCACAACCACGACAACGTTTTCGTCGTTGACCCCGTTTCCAAGCATCGGCAACATGTCACTGGCGAGGTGAGGCGCAGCTCTGACAACGTTTCCGATAGTCTCCATCACGGTTTCGCGCACGTATACCATCTCGTCGTCACACCCTGTCTCGAGAATCGAGAACATGTCATCGGCGAGTTGCGACGTCGCTTCGACGACGCTCTCAATAGCCTTTATTGATATTCGACGTACGCCGGCATCTTCATCGGCGCACCCTTTTTTTAGTATCTGACGGATCTCCCCAGCGAGGTGCGGAGCCGCTTCGACGACGCTCTTAATGGCCTTTACCGATATCCGGCGTACGCCGGAGTCTCCATCGACGCATGCTTCCTCTAGCATCGCAAAAATGTCGCCGGCGAGGCGCGGTGCTGCTTCGACGACGCTCTCAATGGCCTTCATCGCCTCCATGCGTATGATGACGTCTTCATCACCACACGCTCTCTTTAGCATCGGTAACATTCTGCTTGCGTGCTCCGGTGCTTCGAAGGCGATGTTTTTGAGAATCTCCGTCGCTCTTTGACGCATGCCGAAGGTATCGTTGGCCCTCCATCTTCCCAACAATAGTAGCATGTCTCCCACATATTGCGGTGCCGCTGCCGAAATCAGTTCAAACCTACGCAAGCTCTCGCGTAGAAAACATCGATCTTGTACTCTGCTCATATCTTTAAGAAAAGACTGAATGACGTCTTTAATGTATTTCGGCCACCTCTTCGCAAGCATCAAAGCATGCGTCATTTTGATGTCATCATTTTTGGATAAATCCTTTGTACTTTTGAGCAGCCGCTTCACATCTTCAATGATGGTATTGAGAATTCGAGGAAATCTGTCTAAAACGCAAAAGGTCTGTTCAAACTTCTCCACTACGATCTGACCAGCTGGAACGTTGTCGATTGTTCTCTTTAGGAGTCGACAGGCATCTTCGGCGACCTCGATTGCTTGTTCGTCCTTGATGAGAGTCTCCAGATCCGCCTCGTCAACCTCTTGTATGGTTGCCTCGAGGGCTCGTATTCGCAGGAAATCGTGTTGCATCCCGGGAACCTTGGCGGGTTGTTTGTCAATGATCGAAAGCAACTCTTTCAACGCTTGTTCGCTTCGACCTTCCGCAAAAGCATGCATTGCGAAGGTTAACGTGCGAGCATGATTCTCAGCATACTTCACTTCATGAATGAAATCGATCACTCTCACCTCCTCATCCGATCCCTTTTGCTTCAAGTTCCTAGCAATGTATCTTCCGGCGAAGTACTGCTGAAAGGTCAGATGAGGGAAATGATACTCTTGTCCTTCCAGTGAGAGCAAAAGGAGTCCGCTTTCCTTGAAGGATTTAGCTGCGTTCTTTGAGGTCGAGTGTTCGATAACAGATCTCTCGCGAATGAGGATTTGTCCATTTTGAAGTGTTTCGAAGGCTATTTTTTCAAGGTCTTCTAATAGTTTTGGTTTCAGCGTGTTTTGTGCCACTGGCTTCTCTTCGAACCTTTTCCAAACGCAGTTCGTCATATCTCTGTATATTCGAAACGTGTTCACTCTTCTCCCTTTTTCGAGCAACATCCCGTGCTCCTTCGACAAGGAACATAAGATATGTGTCATCATAGGAATGTGTGCCATCTCCCACATGGCGGCAGTGTTCTCGAGAGAGCGGGTGAGTCTCTGCGCCTCGTCATCTGGCAGTTCGCTTCTTATGTAGTCTCGCAGTTGCTCATCGTTGAATCCGAGGCATTCGACTTGGACGTCGACACGCGTTTCCACGTTTCTCATATTGTACGGACGAGAGAGGAACAGTACTTTGCACGAACGCTCCCACGTGGTGGATACGAGCTCCCTAGCGTTGTCATTCGTTTCGTCCAATCCATCAACCACGAGCAGCGTCGAACGATCATCGAGTGCGTCCTCTATCTGAAGGGCCAGGTCTTCGTACTCGAAAGCGCGGTTTCTCTTGGAGAAGCATATTCGCGATATCGCTTCTTCGAGACTTGTCCACTGCTGTCCCTTGGAACCGGTGCCGTTCAGGACCCCCACCGGAACGACGTAAACGGTCTCGAACTCTTGAGCCATTTCTCCCAATGCCCATTTGTGTGCGATGATTTTTGCGATGCACGTCTTACCGGAGCCGGGGTTACCGTAGAGTAGCACCCTTTGAACTTCACTTTCCGGATCTCCGGATTTGAGAGATCGTCGCTCGAACAGATCGTTCAGAGCGATGGGTCTCGTGACTCTTCTCTTCTTCTCGTAGTGTTCTTTCGCTTGATCTCTTCTGCGATTTGAGGACTTCCTCTCCGTTTCTTCGGCTCCTCGGATAACTTCTTCAGTTCTTTGTTTTGGTTTGATTCTTCTCTCTTCAATGATTTCTTCAGATATGACGACATGGTGCTTCATATCCTTGACATGTGTTAAACATCCTCTATCTCCGAACAAAGAATTCACCTACATAACCAGGCACTCCTATTGACTTGAATGTGTTTTTTGTAATAGTACCGTTGCGAAATCATTGCACAGGTATCTTTTCTTTAACTCTTCTTCCTTCAACTTCATGACAGCAAGAGGAATATATCCCACTTCTCTGCCGACGATGATGCACAAATCGTTGTGTTCAACTTTGAGCCATCGTTGGCTTCGGATTCGGAATTTGTTCTCCATGCTTTCTCCGTCCAACCACTCCGCTAGTACTTCTTTAGCAAAACCTTTACCGAACTGATGCAGAACTTGGAACCCTTTTTCGGTCTTTTCGCTGCGTTGTCCAGTACTATGGAGCTTGTGAATACCATCCAGGAATGCAATGAACATATCGACATCTTTGGTCCATCCTTCGGGTGATGTCTCTCGTGCTGCTAGATCCGCTAACTTCTCTGCGGCTTCCTTGCATGTGTTTTCTGACGCTCCTTCAGTCGCGAGCATGCTTAGTTGGCAAATGATACCAAATCTTAACGCCTTCAAGTCTTCTTTGTTTTTCATCTTCCGCTGATGTTCAAATGTGGTATTGTAGTTGGAATAAAAGAGTCTAGCTCTCTCTTCGTTCTTCGCTGCATCGAGCATTGATGCCATCAAGTTTTGAAGCGGGTCAAACCACGGTTTCTTCGACACTCCCGAATTGGCAATGACTATTTGACGTCTCATGTGTACATCTTCGACGGCAACAGGATTAGTGTCACCTTCCGCAGGATTCCGGGCGAAGTGGAGAAGATGGAGGAATGCCCATAATCCGCACGAGACGTGTCGCATCGCCTGTGCGAGATACGAAGGAGCGTCTCTGAGCTCGAGACGTTCCACTGCTTGGAGGAGGACTTTGAAGTGAAAGCTCACAGGGTAGTACTTGCATGAGAGTTCCATTGCTTTCTCTTTCTCTGCAATGGTGCGACGGAATTTTTGCTTCTGTATTTCATAGATGCCATACGGCCTGGTCTTATTAAGTAAGAAAAAGATAAGATGAAGAGAAACAAACGTCGCCTCGTATTCCCGGAAATTTCTTATGCTAAGCGTTGGTTCTGTAGAGAGGCTATTCAAGAGCTTGTTTGCCATGAGTACTAGCTGTTCGACGCCGCCGTAAACGGAAGGATCGACATGAACGAGTGCTCTGCAAAGCGCCAGCCCCGAATTTTCGTCAAGAAATTCTCCTTGACGAAGACAGGAACAAAGTGCGACCACAAGATTCTTTAGAAGGTCTTTATCCTGTGTCGAACGGGGGATGATTTTGGCCAATTCAGCGTACTCGAGGACAGCCTTCTGTCTGAGCCACTCTTCGCTTCGTTCGTCATATTTCTTTAACCACTCGAAGAGAACAGCGCGTTCCTCTACATCTGTCGCCTTGTTGTAGGCCACGACCAGCGACTTAGTACTCTGGATTTCGTGCTTCCTTGCAACGGCACGTAGGAGTTTGGGATTATGGCGTTCTTCGACGACCAGCTCTTCGTTAATTGACAGATCGACAATTTCCGATGCAGATGACCCTTCGCCACTGGATAATTCGTCTTCAGTAATGGTCTGGATACCGACCGCAAATTCGGATGACCTTTCGCCACTAGGTCCTTCGTCGGGAGATCGAACTGGCATGTTCAATCGTCGCGTTTGCACGGAAACGTCTTCGCTTGTGTCTCGGCGGAAAGGATAAAACTAATTGTTGCCACGAAAAGTTCGCAGGAAAGTTCGCAGTTGCGATAATGACTCAGACGTTTTCGTTAGCATTATGCACATGACGGCGACTGATTTGAATCGACTCGCGAAGATCAGAGTGATTTCCGTTATGGAATTAGCAGTCTATCAAAACCCGGCAGAGCCTCATAGCGCATTCGCCTTTTGATTTCGCCCAACAAATCAAGGAAGGGCTTTCCTGGTTTTCTATACATCTGATTGTGGATTAAATGACATAGACAACTGCGTGACCCGTGCATCATCACATCATCGCAGACAGATCGAATGAAGGATACCTTGTCTAGACGCATGATTTTTATATAAAACTCGTTCATGATGTTAGGGGTTATTATTAAACCAGCATGATTCTAGCAACGAGAAAGTCCGCAAAACAGAAGTGAGATAGCTGAGTGACATGTGTGCCATTCACGCGTGTTCTTACCTTGGGATTATTTCATCTTATGTTGTCATATTGATCAGCAGTAAATATGTGCGTGCTTCTTGATTCTGTTCCTCATAGAACGCTGTGTGATCAGCTCACTGCTGTTTGGTCCTCATTCTGAGTTGCCTGGAGTCAGTCACCTTTACTAAAATCCTGATCCGTTCAAAGAAGCAAGTAATATATCTGCGACTGAGTTCTCCGGGATTCCTTATAACAGTACCATCCAGCTGACTCCGTGCTAGAGAATCTGAGTCTTTATTCTTTGCTTTGGATGCATCCCACTGTTTTCTCGTTCAGTCTCTCTCGCACCGTTGTTTATGAGGTTCGATAAAAGTATCTGGTGACTTATCCTGGCTAAAAGCGCAAAGAACATTCATTCTCCGCAAATAGATAGGCCGATTTTCTGTTTCCCCAAATATCAGGCAAATGATCGGGGTCTCTTTCCGACCCTTCTATTGCTACGTCTCGAGTATATCATATCGGCCACGTGTGGACTGATCGCAAAAAAGGTCGAGATCCACATGAAATTCCACGTGTTGCCACATCCTTACTAGTGGCCACATCAGTTTACGTAATCCCTTCGTTGCTGTTTGCAGATACCTTACAGCACTCCTCGCGAGACGCGACCGACGTGACACTACTGTATTTAGGCATGCCCGTGTCGGCTAAACCAGTAGCTTTCCTATTCTTTGACCTTCCTCACAAGACAAACGCCGAATCGATTTTGATTGTCATCTGAGGTTATGTCTTACCGATTTTTGTTTCATGCACGGCAACGCGTGTCAGGATCGCTATTCTCCAGATCAGTTGATGCGCGTTGTTCGTCAACATCGCCAAAACGGTTGACAGGTACAGTCAAAACGAAACATCTCACCCGAAACGCCGGAAACAGCGTCCGGCTCCTTCGATTCGATCACTTGGCCAACATTTGCCTAAGTTGCCTCTGTGGCCCAGATGCATCAAAGCGCAATGTGTATCGCGGTGGTCGTTTTGACCGCGGGACTGTGTGTTTTGCCGCCACCGCGTCGGATCTGCCTTATACTGGCACGACTATAAAAGGTCAGACATCGATACCAAGTCGGGGCTACGACGGTGGTGTGGATACGTCTTTTTGTTCAGAGGATCCTGAAGTCGATGCTCTGCCTTCGAAGAAGTCGCCCAGAATCTGTATTCTGGGTGGGGGATTCGGCGGATTGTACACTGCTGTCAAACTGGACGAACTGATGTGGCCGAATGGCATCAAACCTGAAGTGACTCCTCAACACATGCACTGTGTCGCGTGACATTCCTCGCCACTGTCTCTCTTCAGGTGACATTGATCGACCAGAGCGATCGATTTATTTTTAAGCCGCTGCTCTACGAAGTCCTCACCGGAGCAGCGGACGAAAATGAAGTCGCCCCTACCTTTAAAGATCTTTTAGAGCCGTTCCAGACACACTTTGTTCAAGTTATCTGTCTGAATGCGTCGCTGTTGATGCACAGAGGAATTGTTGCAGGCCAAAATTGTCGGGGTGGATGTTTCGGACGATCCGCGTTGCGGAGGAGCTGTGCTGCTGAGTGATGGTGGCAAGATTCTTTATGACTGGCTGGTGATTGCCATCGGCGCCAGGACGAATTTCCGTAACATTCCTGGCGTCATGGAACACGCCTCGCCGTTCTATTCTATTGAAGACGTCCAAAAGGTGCATTTCACTGCCAGTGTCATAAAACAGAGGGATGTGGTGTGTATGCCTTCAGATTGTTTCGGCACTGACATCTCTGATTGAGAGAACAGAAAGAGATTCGCATGCTGTGGTGGTGGGAGGTGGATACGCAGGAGTCGAATTGGCTGCTGCTCTGACCTCCAAGATCCGACAGCTTTCCCGGAAGAAGCCTCCCAGTGACAAGAGCTCTATATCAGTAACACTGGTCACAGACACAGACGTTATTCTGCCTTTCGCACCCCTCTCCCAACGTCATGCGGCAGAATTAGAACTCAAGAAAGACGGGATCAATGTTAGATCTGGTAATGTGATGGATACATCGTTTCAGTCAGATCACTGTGATGTGACGTCTCAGGGTACTATGTTAAGTCGATATCGTTGAACAAGGAGAATGCCTCTTCTAAGATGATATCTTTGACGCCCGCTTCGGGTATGAACGGAAAAGAAGAAATGCAGATCGAAGCGGATCTTGTCATGTGGACGGCGGGTTGCACACCTGCAACGTCTGAACCTTCCTCTCAATCTGCCTTCCCGTTCGCGAAGACGAAATTTGGATCTTTGAGAGCGGTGCGGTTATCTCATTGGCAAGAAGTGTGAGAAACTGGTAGTGGTGATGCATAGGAACCTACTCTGAAGCTGGTGCAGCAGAACAGAGTGTTTGCTGTTGGTGACGATGCGTTTATCGAGGATCCGAATAGAGAAGGCGTTTCCCCTCGTTTCCCTGCCACGGCCCAAGTTGCTCTGCAACAGGCAGACTATGTTGCATGGAATTTATGGGCAGCCATCAACAAGAGAAAGCTGCTTCCATTCAGGCACTCCACTCAACAATCCCCCACTGTTGTCAATATTCTTTCTCTGTGAAGATACCAGCATCTGGGAGACATGATGTCCCTGGGCACAGAGAATGCTGCCATCGCTTTGCCCATTTCAATCCCGAAGCCAATCAACGATGCCATCCGGGGATCACCACTCTCCGGCCTGGCCGACTTTTTCCGACTGGACATCGTATACCTGCTCCTTTCGGTCACACTTCTTTCTGATGTGACGTTTCGAAGGGTGAGGGAATCACGAGAAAAGACCAGCGAGTCACATTAGAAGGACCCTTGGCTATCATATTCAGAAGACTGGCCTACTGGTAACGCACACACATGGATTAAGGTATTGAAGTCTTTCATACATTCAGGTATCGCCAACCTACGAACGAGCAAAAGGCCCGCATTGTCCGACAGTACTTTGAAAAGATGGCCAAGGTTCTCGCGTCCCGTTCTCAGACGAGAGAAGACACATGAGATGTCGGTGCTTTCATTCTTTCCTGTAAAGACTCCCATTTTCACCTTCGACATGAATGCTGGACGGACTGCCATGCCCCCTTACGCAAACTTGACTGAAAAGTCTTTCATGAACTGAACGAGGGCTTCTACTCCTTCGACGGGCATGGAATTGTAAATAGAGGCGCGCATGCCACCGACAGAGCGATGCCCTTTCAATTCGACAAGGCCCACTTTCTTGGCCTCCTCCACAAAGACTTTCTCCAGTTCTGGCTTCGACGGAATCGTAAAGGGCACATTCATCACGGAACGCACGGCTGGATCAACAGGGGACACATAAAATCCATCCGACGCTTCGATATAATCATACAAGATCTTTGCTTTGCCCGCATTGATCTTCTCCATCTCCTTGAGGCCGCCTTTACCCATAAGATACTGGAAGACCAGGCTGCAAATGTAGATGGCATAGCAGGGAGGCGTATTGTACATTGATCTCGACTCGGCCATCGTTTCGTAGTTTAACATGACAGGGGTCTGAGGACGCGCGTGTCCGATGAGGTCTTTGCGTACGAGGACAATGGTCACACCTGCCCCTCCGATATTCTTCTGCGCTCCGGCATAGATCACTCCGTACTTCGACACATCCACCGGTTTGCTGCAGAAGTTGGAAGACATGTCAGCTACCAGCAGCTTCTCGCCGACTTCCGGAACGGACTTGAATTCGACGCCCTGAATCGTCTCGTTATCGCAGTAATGCAAGTACGATGCGTTCGGGGACATGGACCAGGAAGAGACTTCAGGGATGAAGGTGTTGTCTCCCTTGGCAGCAACGTTTACGTTGCAGTAACGCTCTGCCTCGGCTGTGGCCTTTTTACTCCAACTGCCAGTGGTGACATGATCCACCACATCGCCATCTTTAGAGAGATTCAATGGCACGGCCGAAAACTGTGTCGAAGCGCCGCCTTGCAGAAACAACACACAGTAATTCTCGGGCACGGAGAGCAATTCTCTGAGATCTGCTTCCGCCTGTTTGGCGATTTCATCAAAGGCAGCGCCACGATGCGACATCTCCAAAACGCTCATGCCAGATCCTCGGCAGTTGAGCATCTCTTTCTGCGCCTGCTCCAGCACTTCCACCGGGAGACATGCTGGACCGGCGGAGAAATTGAAGACGCGATCGTGTGGCTGCGTATAGAGGGTTTTAATCGATCTCTGTTCCGACGTCGTCGCTGCGGTCCGGACGTCACGACACTTCCTCGACGCGGCGTCCGCTCGGATGCGTTGCACGACGCGACGTCGCGTCACCTTCTTTCCGACTCGGACGGATCGCACACGAATCGACAACGTATGCGTCTGCATTGCGGCCGAAACTCAGAATTCAACGCGTGTCTTTAATCGTAATGTTCACGATTTTGATGTCGTCGATCGGTTTGTCGTACTTGTCCACTTTCACCTTTTCGATCAGAAACACGACATCCATGCCTTTGGTCACACGTCCGAACACCGAGTGCTTTGCATCGAGCCATGGCGTTGGAACGGTGGTGATGAAAAACTGAGAGCCATTGGTATTGGGTCCAGCATTGGCCATGCTGACGATGCCTGGGCGATCGTGACGGAGTTTGTCACAGAACTCATCTTCGAATTCGTTGCCCCAAATGGACTCACCTCCAGTCCCATCGCCCAGAGGGTCGCCTGTCTGCAGCATGAAGCCTTGGATGACCCGATGGAAGATGAGGTGATCATAGTAGCCATTCTTGGCATGGGTACTGAAATTCTCCACAGTACGTGGACACTCTTCCGGGAATAGCTTGATCTGAATATCGCCCTAAACGGAGCCGTCAATTGGATGCCTGCGAATGGAGTGATGCCTTGGTGGTGTGGATGACGGCAGCGGTGGGGAGATTGACACTCGTCATCGTCTCGGCCTCCGCAGCGAGAATCTGTTCGCGAGTGAGAGGCTCGTTAAAGACATCTCGGCCATGAGCGGCGCCTTCTGTCTCTTCTGGCTCTCGACGGGAGAAGAGATAGAAACGCTCTTTCTTGAAAGCGGTGCACAGAAGGAGTGGATCCAAATGCACAGGAGGCATGTCTGGCTGCGTCAAACGCACAACTGCCTGCACAGATTCCATCCATATCCATCTTCGGATCACATTCTCACTTTTCTGGAGAGACTGCTCTGCAACAGGCCCACACAAACGAAGCGCTCTGTATTCTCCACCTTCCCTGAAGCGCACGATACAATGGCATGTCTGCCTGAGTGATGAGGATGACCTAAGACACGTTGGACGTTGTTGCTGACGAGGTTGACAATCTTGATTCCCACAAGTGTTGCGTAGATCAAGAAATTTCCGCTTTCGTCGAAGATGGCGTTGAATGGATGCATCTCTGGATGCTGTGCCAGTTCTCGATGCGTCGCCATTCTTCGACCAAAATCCACATCCTCCAGTGCAATGCCTTCGCCGCCACTTAACTGCAATTCACTACAGGCCTTCAAAAACGCACGCATTCTGCTGGTAGCTGTCTTGGCACACTGGGAGAAATGGCACCTTTGGAGATTCGTCGTAGCTGCGCTTCATCTTTCCGGTGAGAAAACGAAACACGCGGATCTTGAAATCGCTGCAGAAAAGACAGAACTGATTGCCGTCTTCCGAAATCTGCATCACACAGCATCCTGTCACGCACTCAAATCCGGCAAAGGTCTATCGACGGACAGAGATGCTGCGTGCTGTCGTCTTCCGTCTTGCAAGCTCGAAAAGATCTGTCTCCAATTTCAGCTGAAAACTGACGACCCCATCTGGAAACACATAATCTGTGGCGTTCCAGTAATCCAGGACACCTCCACCACATCCATCTCGCGACCACATCTCCTCCACTTGCCTACCAAATGCTTGCCTTTGGTGTCCATAGAGATCACTGTGTTGTAGATCGCATTGTATTTTAGCAGCTTCACGGGCGAAGCGTGCGGAGAGAAGGTGTGGATGGGATCTGTCGTAGATTCGTAAATGTCGTAGACGAACACTTGTGGCGAATCGCTGTCGCACAAAACGATACAGGGATGTCCCTCTCCTCTCTTCTTCGATATCCATTCGGCACAGCTTGGACGAAAACTGAGTCGCAGCATCAATGCTAGATCGTAGTTCAGCACATCGAAGATCTTGACGGCGGTATCTGTCGAGAGACTTGCGCAGAGTGTCCCATCATAACTCGCATAGAGCCCTACGCCACATGGATCGTCTGCTATGGCTTCATCCACGTCAGCAAACCAGTGACAGGTCCCATGTGTGCCTTGAATTGCTTGGCAAACTCGATCCCCGCCTCTTGCTTCCTCCAGAACTTGATGTAGCCGTCTTGACTGGCTGTCACAAAGAAACCATGTTTGGATACCTGTCGGCACACAGACGGGGCTGAAGACATAGGAAACGGGATGGGAGGGAACGACAGCGATGTGTGTGACAATATCTTTGTGCATATAGCTCTTCTCATACATCTCAGCGCAGGGAAGCTGTTTCAGATACTCTTCTGCATGGAACAGAACCTGTACGGCGTCGAATATCAGCGCCTTTACGGTTCCGACTCAGATCGAACCTTCCTCTTCTGCGCAGGAGGCGGCGCTGGGCCGACCGGCGGCGCATCTTCCTCAGGCACATCATCTTCAACAGCCTTGCGCTTACCGCTTCGCTCCATTTATCATCAAACCCAATGATATCATGATCGGCATTAATGGAGAGGCAAGGAAGCAAAGGGATGGGCTTGTGTTTAGAAAAGCAAGGTTTAACAGACAACTACGTGTTCGTCCAACAAACCCCACGTGCTTGACACAATTCATCTAACTATGATGTAACCCTTGACAGAAGAAGGAGCTAGCTGTCTGGGAAAGGGTAATGGATTTTTAGCAGCCTTCTCTCTTTCTCTTTAATACCACAGAGGAAAGGGGTCCTGGATGATTTCCATTGTCACGTATCTGAGAACTGGCCTGCCATCTGGCGCCATTGTCGTAAGAATAGGGACGGGCAATGGTCGGTCGCAGGATATCGGATCTCAACTGTCCAGGATTCTGTGCAAGAAACGGCGGTCCATAAGGCATCTTAGGAATCTCGCCACCACCATTCGTGCTGCCTCCAGAATGGGGTGTGTTCCATTGGGCCTTTAATGTTGTCTGCCAAGACGGTAAGTGCACGAGCGTCGGGGTCAATCGATTCGGCATGGACTGAGGTCGGACATTTCGGTAGTGTGTTGGATATCCTGATATTCCATTCAAGGCAGGCGTCACGTTACGGGCAGACTCTTGGTGTTGGTGTTGGTGTTGTTGCCCAAAAGAATGAACAGACCTTGCATAAGTCGAATCGGCAAATCTCTGTGCATAACCAGACGGAAAAGCAACGTTTCTCGATACTCCATTGACTTCGCTTCCCATGATCCCTTGCACCACAGCATCGGATCGAACAGAAGGATGCAGACGGTGCACCATAGGTCTCTGAGGAAGAACGATGCCATGACTGCGTCCAAGCTCATAAGATCGAGGCTGTTGAGGCATCATCTGTCGTCCTGACGCATTTGGAACGACAAGAGAACGGGGTGACACAACATACGCTCCAGAGAAATCTCGTGGCCGTGGTGGATATCGCACAAAGTGCTGCAGAGCGGGATTCAGCATTGCCTGCGGGTCTGTCTGTAGTTCGCTCGTGTTCTGCAGTGGACGTGGCATCATAAGAGAGCTCAGACACGTATTTGGTCGAACAGAACGCTGTTGTTGATGAAGCAACGGTTGTTGTTGTTGTTGTTGCTGCTGCAGGTAGTTCATCACAATGTTCGGTTGTTGCACATATGCAGGTCGCTGTGCATCTTGAACCGGCAATCTTACATCGCGGATGCTGCTTCCAAGACCCTAAACGCATCATCCCACACTGCATGACGTCTCACACCAAAAGTGTGATCTCACGCACTTCCAAGGGTCGTTGCTGCAGTCGGAGTCGAGCCATGAAATCATTTCTGTTCTGCAACATGGCTGCTCGTCGTTTTTTAGCTGTCTCTATGTGAATCTCAAACTGTGTTCTGTGGTGCATCGGTCGACGGAACTTTTCCCAGATAATAGACACAAGTTTTGTAATGTTCCTGGACGGTCGCACATTCTGGATGCGCTTCTTACGGGGACACTGTACAGAAGCGCCCAACGGCGTCAGTCCATCGTACTCTAATCCACGTTTTCTCCCCGTCAGCACGCGTCGCAGTCCCCTTTCGGCCAGTTCTCTGCGCTGATTACGTAATCGCATGCGTTCTTCTCTGCTGATACCTAAGTCAAAGTAATTCTGCCCTTCTTCCTGCCCGTCTTCATTTCGCAGATCGGTTATATCGGCGTCCCTTGTCTCTCGATGCTTTCCCCGTGTCTTCTCTTTGCGTTTGGCCTGTTCCTGCAGTCGTGACGATCTCTTCAGCAAAGGAGCCTTTTCGCGCAGGGCTGCTCGATCTTCCATCTTCTTCCGATGCCGCTCTGTCCGTTCAAACTCTGGAAGAATTCCCACCAGGTATCGATGCAGCTTCTTCTCTGTGGGATGTTTGGTGCGCTTCATGTTGCCGATAAAGGACCGCAATTCCTCCAGCGTCGTCGTCAGCGTCGTCCATTGCGGCATCGATTCGTCGTCGTCGTCGTGAGATGTGCCTTCCCCCGTCAACAGTCGTGTCTGTTTATACAGTCGACAATCTTCATATCTCAAGGAGAAGAGAAAGAATCGATTGCCCTGGGAGTCTTCACCGACTGGCAGACATCGCACCGAATCTGCAGTGAGGCAAGGATCCTCGACCTATGCATTCGCAACGAGGCAGAGCTCCGCGTCAACATCATCATTTCCCAGACGACGGCCGAGAGACCTACCGTGTTCCGTATGGTATCGCGCAGTGTCGCGCTGTTCTGTAACGCAATCTCTGTCAGCAAATACAGTATCTCCAACTGGACAACAACGTCAAGCCCGTTGTCAAATGCGTTGCCCTCAATGACACGTCGCTTACTTTCTCCGTCGAGGAAACTTCGACGAAATGCTGTTGGCGTTCGAGAGGGTTGTGGTTCATCGTCAGATGCCAATTGCCTTTCACTTTCTTGAGTAGGTTGGTTTCCCATGTGGGCCACGTCTCAGGGTTCAGTGCGTTCTTTTTCCTTCCGGGGTAAAGTAGTCTTGAGATAAGTTCGGAGAGAAAAACGGAATGGTCGCCGGGATGAAGCAACGCCGCCTCAAATTTGTCGCTCGAAAACTGACGTAAGCTCAAGACGCCTTCAAAGACGCGACAGAAATGGACGACCGCTGGGAACTTCCAGTTAGACCGTAGCGAAGCCGCCACTTCTTCGACGTGCGATACGGTGTCCATGAGACGACTGCAACGAAAAATCGAACAGAGACGGCGAATGGGGATCGAAAACAACGGCGCGGATCGCCGAACGCATAAGACGATGATGTTTTAGCAGTATCGTATCGCGAGGAAACGACGGACGCAGTTCAATGGTGAGTGGTCAACGTCGTCGCGTCGCCATCATGAAGACCATTCGACTGATGAAGAATGAAAGCGCTGATATTACGTAGAGGCCGCGGGGCAAACGCGGTCGCGGATAATGCATCAAAGATGGAGAGGTGCATACTGAGGGTCACTCTGAGGTGTCGACGGGAATTCTGTGATCTCCTATGCAGATGAACGGGCTACAGAATGGAAATCATTTGCTATGATGCCAGATGGGGAATGATTGACAGCTCAGTCAGCTAGTTGCTATGGCAAGAAGAGGATGATTTTGGTGGGTCTGTGTGATGGGGCATTGGAATTGGATGGATTCACGGATGATCGTTGCGACAGACCTGACAGAAGGGACATGTGCTCTCCCAGTCTGCATTTAACATAGAGGTGAGATCTTTACAGTCTTCTTCGTTCTTTGCACAGACATTCCAGGATTTTTATTTCTTATAGATGGTGATGTTATGCACGATTGTTGCAGGCATACAAAGGGATCATACGATTGAAAGAAAGGAATGTCAGTTGTCCTCAATCCGTTACAAAACTTACACTAGAGGCATACTTGAAGAGCATCTTCCGATGCTTTTTTTGAAAACAGCAATAGGTCAAGTCACAAGAAGGTCAGAATGCAATGGAGAACATTAATACGTCTACCCACTGAACTACAGACAGGTTTGAAGAACTGAAGAGTCGCAAACAGAAAGAGAGATCAGGACTCGATGGGGATGTCACACGCCTCTCCTGCGAAGCCAGTGAAGCACAGACACACGCCGTCCTTCAGGTTGCACACACCGCCTCCGTTGCAGTCCCCTGGACACGCCACTGGTGCATCGGCTGGCGGCACGAACTCGGACTCGCAGCCCACGCCCGAGCACACTCTCAAGGTGCCGGCGCTGCTGAGTCCCATGACTTCTGGCTGGCCGCTGGCGAAGACGCGCGTGGGAGGCAGAGTGAAGTTGCCAACCGTGGCGGCCACGGCTCTCAGACTGACGCTGGTTGTTCCCGGACGGACCCTGTCGAAGGTGAAGGTCACGACCTGAGGCCTGGTCTCCTGCTGCGGACAGTTGAAGAAGAAGGAGCGGAAGAGACTGAAGAAGGGAACGGGGCAGAAGCCGCCTCCTGCGATGTTGGGATCCACGGGTTCCAGTCCGGCTGGCATCAGGACGCGGACGACCGTCTGTCCGAGCGCATCCGGCGTGAGGAACTGGACCTTGATCGAGACGACCGTTCCTCGGGGGACGACGGAGAGACCAGGCCCATCTCCCTCCTCGGCGTCCTCCAACTGGATGCTTCTCTCCACGAAGATGCCTCTGTAGGTCGGGAACGGCAGGAGCTCGGACGGAACGAAGTTGAGGGTGATCGCGACGCTGGCCTCGCCGTCGCCCACGGCCGACACCTCGATCGGCTCAGGCGGTTCTGGGAGTGCCTCCCACGGCACTCGGGAGGAGGCGACCGGCGCGGAGGCGTTGGTGAAGGAGGCCTCTAGCAGGGTCACGTTTCCGGAGACGGCCTCGAAGTCGAGGTTTGGCTGTGCGCTGCCGCGGGAGACGTCGAACTCGACGAGCGCCTGCATCGTGATCAGTCGCGTGTAGGCGCTGAAGAGCCGGAAGCTGAAGGCGTCGGAGGCGGGACTGGCGATGTAGTCGCCCAGCCTCGGCAGCAGCTGTCCGTTGGTTCCGGTCCTGACCTGGGCGAGGAACACGAGCGCGTTCGCCAGGTCGCTTGCCGGAGCCGTGGCTCCGGGGAAAAGGGACACGTAGGCGGTCCTGCCGGTGATCCGGAGCAGATCCGTCCACGTCTGGATGGCCAGAGCGACGTCCGGATTGGACGCGCCTTCGGGCTCCTCCAGTCTGGCGAGGACGTAGTACGCCTGGCTCTCGATCGAGAGGTCGGCGAACTCTCGGCTGAGGCGCTCCAGCGAGAGATCGTCGACGATGACGGCGTCGCCCGTCTCGGGCTGCCAGTCGGGACCGAGGGCGGCTCGACCGAGTGCCACGGTGGAGAGGGACAGGGGTCCTGGGATCGCTGCCCTGCGGGCCTCGATGGCGAGGTCTTCGAGCACCGAGCCCGCAACGGACCTCCAGATGTTCCTGGCCTTTAAGAGGCTTCCTGAGCGGGACTGGACTTGCGACAGTGTGTGGCCGGCGAGCTGTTCCTCGACCTGGTTCAGCAGGAAAAGACCTCTGGCGTTCTGGAAGAACGATGTGTCGTTTCTTGTAGTATTATATTCTGGACACGGCAGGAAGGGTCGCAGTCCTGCTCTTCTGCTCGTGAGGCCGCCTCCGCGACTCAGCAGGTCGACGGCAGGGTCGAATCTCTCCAGGACCAGTCCGAACAGGGAGGCGAGCTCCTCGCCCACCACATCCGGAGACGGCTTCCACGGGTTGTAGGGATTGATGATTCCCGGAATTGTCGCCGCCGCCAGAGCGAAGTCGGCGTCCACGGGACACTCGAAGGGTCTGGGTACGCGGAGGATCTGTTCGGCCACGGCCAGGACGGCTGGTTGGCGGCCCACTCCGGCGGTGATCAGGATCTCCCCGCTTCCGCGGACGGCGTCGGGCAGATCGATGCCCTCTACAAAGGTCTGCGTGTCCTGACCCTGGACCGTGAATGAGGTTCCGACTGTCACTGCTTCCTGCAGTCCCTCGATCTCGATCTCCAGCTGCAGAGCGTCGCTGTTGCCCAGGCCATCGTCGGCGGTCAGGGTGAAGTTGGCTGCTCCGACTGAGACGGCTCTCAGTGTGAAACGCGCTTCTTCTTGGCCATCGGCGCCGACATCGACGATCATGACATTGCTGCCAATGAACTCCAGAGGACCTTCCACGTCGGCAGTCAGGGAGACGGAAGCACTAGCGGAGCCGGAGACCGTCACCACGGCTCCTGCCTCGAAGACGTCGCCGGTGCGCACAAAACGGGGAACAGATGGTGTCAAGGAAACCTGTCTCTTCACGATGATCTCGGATTCGGCACTGCCAAAGATGCCACTGGCAGAGACAGCGTACGCTCGGACGACAAAGGTGCCTAGATTGGAAGGAGCAGTGAAAGTGGCCGTAAGAGTTCCATCCTCTGTCACAATGGTCTTGAAGAGTGGAGTGCTCACGAAGTCGGATTTCAATCGGAGAATGTCTCCTGGAGCGGAATCGTCGACTAACTCGGATCCTAGAAACATGTCACAAAAGCTACATCCAATGTGCATTACGAACAGGTGACGACACCTGGTGGATCTCGATGAGTCCTATCTGAAAACACAGCAAGCAGTTGTTCTCCTCCGCCGATTGAATCGAAATAGCAAACTCACCAATGTATGGGTAGAATCTGGTTGTGATGAATCTGCTCTTATAGTCGATATACTCTTCTTCCGTATGGTCGATTCTGTGTCGATCGGCTAGGAAAAACCAGGGATCCAAGCGACTGCGGTTGATAAAGTCGTCAATCAGCACTTGCAGTACAGTGGGAGTGCCAATAAATCGACTCATCGACGCCTCCCAAATGGAAACGGACAGATCCGAACGGAAAAAGGATGGAAGATCCACACGATCCAAAAGGAAACTAAATGAGATGTCGCCAAAAAAGGGAGGTACGAGATCAAGAATGGCTCTGTTGACGGCAATCAGCGTCACTTCTGCGTGCGTTGTGGTGTCGAGCTGCACTTCAATCGTTGTGTTGTCGCCAGAACTCACGACAGCCACTCCTGCATCCTCAACCGCCTCTGGAAAAGTGATGGTCACGTTCAGCTCTCTGGGAACGCTGGAAACAACTGTGATGTGGCCGTTGTACATTTCTGTGTGTGGAAGAGCCAGATCGAACAGTCTCGAAATGGGAACTGGTTCTTCTGTCGCCAATCCCTCTGTCTGCCTCGGCACTGCTATCACGATCGACAGTCCGCAGTCGAACTCACAGAACTCATCGACGTCGATGCTGATGACGGATCGACCGGAGTCTACAGGCATCACCTTCTGCTTGATGCCTTCCACTGTTCCCCACGAGACGAGAGCATAACAGCCATCGAAAGGATTCTCCACCAGGATCCGCTTTTCTAATCCCAGATCCAGTTCCCCTTCTGCGAGGTCAGTGAAGCCAATGGGCAAGTGGGAGGAAAGGGGACTCTCATCCCAGCTTTCCTGTGTTCTTCCGAGGAAAATGCGTTGACAGACCATTGCATCTCCCAAAGGTGCGCAGGCTTCGATGGCGAACAGTCCAATCGACGGCAGGACAAAATCGCAGTAGTCTTCTGAGCCTGCATCTACTCGCATTAGTGAATGGAAGCGTAGAGACAAGGAGTCAATTACCTATCTCAAATAAACAGCTAGTGACACTTATGCCATTCAGAGGCCGATCACTCGTCCGCAACAAACGACTGTGGTCATCTGGTAACTGGATCAGTTTAATCGTGACAGTTTCGAGTTGATTGTCTCCCTCGAGAGGTCGCCCTTCAAGGTCAGCAGCTTTAATTGCCACTCCGAATGTTTGACCAGGAATGTTTGTCTCCACCGTCCTACTCAGTGACAGGCGGAGATCTGCTGCCTCGATGGGGACACGATACGACTGTTCGATCAGCTCACTGGTCGGTCCGACGAGTTGAAGATCGATATAGACCCTCGACCCGACGTTAGGAAGAGGTTCAATCTGGGAGAGATTGATCACGGCAGTGCCGTTCCCACTGTTGTCGGTCGTGATTGTCAGCTCCCCCTCTGCTGGTTCCTCTTCGTCGTCTCGGTAGTAGTCTTCGAGCAGCCATTTCACTGCGATCTCGGATCCGCCCATCGCCAATCCAATGAAGGACTCCACGTTCACTTGAATCTCGATATCTCCAGCTGGCGTGACGAAGAAAGGGATGTCCACAGTGAGCTCGACTGTCGGTAGACGCGGATCGCCAACAATGAAGCCAACTGTGTTGCCGGTGAAACGTTTGCGTGCTAAGAATCTGACCCTGTAGTCCCGCGGTTCAGCCTCAGGAGGGATCGGAATCTCTGCTTCGTAGCTGCCGAATTCAGGATCGATAGTGACAGGGAAATCGCTGTTTTCGGCCAAAGGAGGTGAAACCCTCAACCTTGTCGAAGAGAGGCCACTGGCGGGTGCGAGTTCTCTCCATTTCCTTTGCCAGACATATCCTATAGCATTTTACTAAGTAAACAAGTACGTGACCAATGTCGTTCGCCTACCCTTGACGTAAAGCACCTCACCGGGGTGGGCCAATGCCCGGTCCAGAACGATCTTGTCAACGAAAGTCGAGCTTGCGGCTCTTTCGATGTCCACATATGGAACGTAGACAAAGTTCTGTCCGATTTGCACGACTGCCACGAGGTTATCCGGAAAAGTTGTGATTCCTTGCAACAGAGCGATGCCTCTGACATCCGTCTTGCCTTCTGCCAAAAGTACCGCATCGGTCAGCTACATGACAGAAGTGATTCTAGTAATGAATCTTCTTGGGATGGATGCTTACAAGTTGCTGCCCTCCAAACAAGAACACCGTGGCGTTGGAAACGGGTTCTCCAGTTTCCATTGAGGTCACCCAAACTGCTACCTCCTGTTCTGCCGACAACTGTCTGTATGTCACAACGGTAACTTGGATCGTCGTTTCCAGGAAAATTTCTGCCCGGAAGACATCCTCCTCGAAGCTGAGCCAAAACCTGTTATGCAGCACAGGCATTACGAAGAATCGGAATTGTGAGACAATGACCTGCAGAGTTCAGACACCATGACTCCAGCAGGATCCAGCACGGAGGAGACATCCCGTTCCTGCAGCACGGCACCTGATATCCTCGAGCCGACCAGCTGATCATCTAATCGACAATTAAGATTAGACAGTACGTATCTTCAGTACAAAATCACCTGGCTGTCCAAGATAGCGTCTATAAGATTCCCGAGTCCCGCCACCTATGACAGGAAGAGCTTCTGCTGGCGAAGCAATGGACCAGATGTCGACGACGCTGCCGGTTGAGCAGACCTCATTGTCATCAGTGTCCAGTCCTTTCGATAAGGAAAAAATCTTTCTGCCCCAATCCTGGGATGACTCGAAAACAACGTATTTGGGGAGAATGTAAGATATATGTGTTATGAAATTTGGATTCAAGTCCGATGTTTCGAATTCGAGGCTGGAAGCTTCAAGAGGAAGACCAAAGCCATCCACCACTCTGTTAGATGCCCCAACTGATATCCTGAATACCATTTAATGCACAGGACGCTCCGAACGAAGACAGGTACTCACGTGTATCTCTTACTTGGACCGATCGCCGTTCTCAGACGCAGCACTGTCTTTTTCTCCTGTGTTAGATTAAAGAACACCTGCGCGCATTCCTTCGACTTGTCAGTAGTCGAAGGGAATTGACTCACTCTCTGGTTACTGTTGTCAACAAGTGTGATTGGAATGTCGGCGATGTTGATTCCGTCTGCCAGGCCGTGTGGAATGTACAGGTCCAGGAAGGGCGCGAAAATACTGTCCGTATCGTCTGAGTCTTCGGAAAACGGAACGACAAATCGACGCAGTCCTCCAAATGTCACTCTTAAATCGGCTCCCAGCTGTCCAGAGGCATTCCCATAGTCCACTCCTGCTCCAAGGAACAGGGCATACCTGAAACAGATGAGCTCAGCAATAGCGCTCTCTTCAGAAAGAGCGAGTATACTCGATTCCCATTTGAAGATCGCCATTCAGAGTGACATTTGCGCATTGGGCTTCTCCGTTCACTGGAGCTCTCCTTCTCAGGCAAGGATCCACCACCACACCGATATCTGTTGGCTGTCCGCTGTCTGCCACAATCACCTACGGGAAACAACTTCCAGTCTCTGCTCGAGCGAAAGGTAAATGGAGGTAGGCACCTCAAGTTCTTCCTGCAGAACGGAGAGGGAGACTGGGGCGTTGAACGACAGTTGTATGACGCCTAGAATCGCAACGCTTGAGGAAAGACCCATCTGGCAAACGGCGATTCAGACCATCCGGTGGCACTTCCGGCAAGATGTCCGTTCGCAGACCATTGAAGGGTGACCAGGCTGTGTCTGTCGCTTCATTGGCCGATTCACTCCTCACGTTCGCGATTTCCATTGTGAGTCCAGGTGTTGTCAAGATCACAGATTGAGGAATGTCCAGTGTCAATGGGACCCCTGTGCGGACAGAACCATCCAACCGAGACTGGGTGGATGAGAGCCACACCGTCGTAGGTTCGGAGTTGCAGATTCCATTTAAAGTTGAGGAGAAGGTCCGTCGCGAATGGTCCGTCTGGATCGAATCGGTAAATCGATGTCGTCGCCCATCTCGAGCGACCCGGAACTGGAGGGTCGAGTGTAAACGGAACCTGTCACATCAAAATCACACTCCTCAAATCCCGACTGAGGTGACTTACCAGCTCCGGAGGCAGTGTCTCGAATCCGAAATCCGAACCGAGAGCAATGACAGGACGACTGAACACCACCTGCGAAGCGTCCTCCGTCACGAGGCACACCATAATCCTCGCTTACCGTAAGGGCTTGCTGTCCTTGAATCTCCACCGTCTCTTCTCTTGTTATTGCTGTAGGTGTGGTCGTCACGACTTCGAGCGGAATCTCGTCCGCCAGGAATCCGGCTGATGTTGTTTCTGCCGCGGGCGGTTGGCCTGCAACTGCCCAAAGGAGCACTGCATAACATATTGCTTTTATCCACATTTTCACCAAAAGGCGAGGAAAACAGAAGTGAAAGGTGTTCGTTCCTTCGTGGATTTAGTTTCAGTCCAACTGTGAAAACGTGTGAACTTCTTAAAACAGCGCAGAATACGTGGCTGAAAATGAAGAGGAATATTTAGATAAAGCGCCGCATCATAACCGTTGTCAGTGGACAGCTGTCCACCTTCGTGCAGCTGACCACGGAGACGCGTATGTACGTCTACGCGTATAAATTCCGAACAATTATCGATACAACAGTCTTTGTTAAACGATACGCCTTCGTCGTTAGCGCGTTTCAGCGACAAACACGACATCGTTCGCTCGCTAACCACAAACCGTGCAAATTTCTTAATCGACGCACCACAGATCAAACCACTCGCTTTCGACGGATTATCTCGAAATATGGTTCGGCGCTTCGAGCATTTAAAGTTCAGATCAGCGGAGAACGGCACTCTTTTAACTTCGTGTTTTGAAATACTATGCAGCAGAATGTTACGGACATCAAAAATACAAGCAAAGGTTACGTACAGATCGTTACGGATTCTAAAGTTAGCAAACCTGCTTCTTAATCAAGTGCACAATAGTAAGACTACTGATGTGATGTCTTTAAAGAGCTAAAGTAAATCTTCTCTAGCTCTGCAGACCATGAGTCTGATAGAATATGAACTGTGGAGTCTACACTTCATGGCCTTTCTAATCCCTCCTTTACACTTATGCAAAACAGCGGAGGGGAATAGAAAGCCTTCTATTTTAATCTTAGCTTTTTAGTCACTGTTCTTTTACCTTCTAGCGCTTTCAAACACCCTAAAGCCCCCTGTGCCGACGTCGCATTGCTGTACGCAACTTCCTTTCTTGTGAAAGTGATTCTAGGCGAAGGACTCTCATTAAAACTCAGTGTGATACCCTTGCAATAGATGAGAACAAAAAATCTTTGCAAACTAAAAGTGAGATAACACTGAATCAAGAAGTCCGGAACCCGCAAATCGCTTTGTCTCAAACTACCGATTCATTGTGCATACGCGTTTGGACTACTGTGAAGAGGCTGTCGCACTGTCGATAAACGACGCTGTCAACGACGAAGGCAGATCGCTTTAAAGACTGTGTCGCCAAGATTTTCATTGGCGATGTGACTGTCTCGTTCTTGAAGGGGCGCGTTTGTGTTGAGACGCTTGTTGTCACGTCAGAGGCGTTTCTGTTCTGTGAAGGGGTCTATTTCTCTGGTTCTGCAACGAGCTGACTCATTTGCCTAGAAAGTCTTTTCATCATGCGCATACTTAATCAGCGATTCGAACCATTTCAGACCTTGCTCTGTAAACTTGTGAAGTCTTCCGCTGTTATCGTTTTCGTTCGGCGCCTCCGCGCGACAGACTGTTCAATCATTGTTAGTCCGGATTTTATAAACGTAGGCGTCACATCTACGCATCCCCTTGGTCAACTGCACGACGGTGGACAGCTGTCCACTGACAGGGGCATGATGGAGAGATGGACTTATTAGAATTATTATCATTGATCAAATAGGTTGTTAAAAGTCAAACTGTAGCACTCGTGTCTGTGCCTTTTGACCAACTTCGTTCTCCCTGTGACATTTGAAAACAACGCCTCGCTACTCTTTTAGTTTTGATTTCTGCCGCGAGACGAGATCTATGGCTAAATAAGAAGTCGAACAGTATTGTTTGGCAAGAATTTAAACAAATAGTTTGTCTCACTCGCATTGTTTACTTTTCCTAAAGTTGCACGCTTCTTATGAAAGTGCTCAGTTTCAAAATTAATTGTTGTTGAGGACGATTGACCGTACCCGGTTGCATATGTTCCAGATCCCTCTTAATAGCGAAGAATTGAATTTTCATTTGCGTACTATCCGTAGCCAACAAAACGCATTGGCCTTTTTTAAGCATCACGAAACCGACATCCTTATGCATTGTTTAATTGCGAGTTCTCATTCTGGGAAAACTTCTTAATAGATCCAACAACGTCTTCGAGGCAACATCTTAGTCGCTTATCGTTGGCGTTTCCACAGAGGATTTTGCCTCTAGCCAACCTAGACGTGGAATGTCTACAACGCAAGCATTCTAAATGTTATCCTATCGACACATCTACAATAAAATGTAAGAGAGACGGCAAGTTTCGAATTCTTGCCAGAGTCCACAGTACCAATGGCAAATGCAGTGGAGGAGATACGTAACCCTCCAACGGCAGATGAAAACGGCAGAGTATCTTACTTCATCAAGCGGTCTTTAAGCTGCGTCAAGCCTTTCTAATGGTATCGGCGTTATCACTTGGTTCATGGCCGTTTTGTATCCTAAACCGAGTAACCGTCGGTATAGGCCCTAACCAATAATGCTCCAAAAGAAAGACATTTTTGGGATTGTGTGAACGATACGAAAAAAGTCAGAGTTAAACACGCGTCGACGTCGATGGAAACGCACTCAACGATAGAGTCAAAAACACGAGATATTCTTACACGAATTCTCTTCCTCAAACACCCAGTATGGTCAAGGTTTCCTATTCTTCACTTTTGATAGTCAGAAAATAGAGGGCGAGTTTGCCTGCAATTTCCCTGCCCCTACGCGGAAGTTGCACAAAAGCTATTCACCTGTCGCTCTCCATGATTTGGAGGCGCCTTGGTGGATATTGCTTCTGCAATAGTTCTCGAAGGTTACTTGCTAGCAGTTAGGTTGTCAACCTCCCATACACATCCTATCGCGCTTCTCGTACCTTTTGTTTGCAGTGACGTATCAAGTGACTTTGGACCACGATCGTATATAACATGCTTTCAAACGACTTAAAATGGTGAAAGCACTTTCTTCGAAATACCCACATTAATGAACATTTTCGTATTGGAGTCTTTTCATTATCCATCACACGATATTCTGATACGTCGGCTTAACTGAGAGTATTTCACTTCAATGTTTGTTTATATGTATTTCTCTCCCATACACAGAAGCCTCATTTGCAACACATCGATCTTTTCTTAAAGTGCTCTCCGATTTGTTCAACAGAATGCGAGAAAGACCAGTCTACCGACCATTGATGCTTCGAGATCTAAACAAGTAGTAGAATCCATTAGGAATATCGCCCTCGTCTCCGAGTAGAAAAAAAAAACATCCTAACCAACGCAGTGGTTGCTTGGCCAATAGAAGCCATTTTGCCTGTCAGGTATAAACGCAGAAAGGATGTATTACGCCGCTGGAACAACAGATCTTCTTCTCCATTAGGTTAAAAGCCTCATTTCTTTATCAGTCCTTCATCGGAATTGGGTCATTAGTCAAAAGCTCATTTCCATGAGTGCTGCCGAGGACAGAAGAGTGCACAGCATATCAGTCATACGTAGAACTGAACTCAACTGCCTGTTACTTTCATCTTCGTCATGGCAACGCGAGAGTAAGAGTGTAGTCAATGAGGGCCCGCGGTACGAAAGCTCTCTCAGCGTCTTAGAATTAGCATCTGTGATAACAGAGAATGAGCGAGTCGACGTCACATCAAATTGCCGCGCGCTTTTAGAGGTAGGCATCTATTCACTAGTTCGAGTTATTTGGATTTCGTTTTGCGTACATGAGCTCTTCTCTGCTATCTCCAAACAACGTTTTGGAGGAAAATGGTGTTTTGACTTCTAAAGAAACAATTCAGAGATTATTACCCCACTTTCGCGATGCTGTTCTCGATATACGCGACTTTAAGTCTCTTCGAGTGGTCGGTGAAGGGGCATTCGCCACAGTTCATAAATGCCAACGCCTCTCGACGCAAGAGGTCGTCGCCGTTAAAGTCCTGAAGCCGCAGATGCTACGTCACGAACAAGACATCTACGATTTCTTCTTAGAGGCCCAAGTCCTGAGAAAACTAAAACACGATGCGGTCGTCCGTTTCATCGGTATCTGCTACGGACGACTGCAGCAGAAATACGGATACGACTCGCTCTGTGTGGTGACTGAGTTTATGGAGGGAGGCACATTGAAATCATGGATCCAAGCACAGACGGAGCGTCCGGAGCGTGTCATCTACACGAAGAGAACCGCATTGCAATGGATGATTCAAATCGCAGAAGGACTAGATTATTTACACACAAGGCGCGTCGCCATTATCCATCGAGATCTGAAGCCGGAGAACATCTTGTTGTGTCCAGCTGAGCCGAATTCGACACAATATGTGGTAAAGATAGCCGATTTCGGACTGAGTGCCATGATATCGACCTCTTCACAGCAAATGTCGATCGAAACGGATTCCTCGATGGAACTGGACCGTATTGACTCCGAAGCACTGCCGGAGTTGCTCAAACACGGACAGCAACGAGTGGACCGATCGTTGGATACGTTGAAGAAAGCAATGAAGGGAGTATCGTTGGTCTTTCACATGGACGGAAAGTGGCCACAAACAACGTCAGGTTCTCAGCTGGGGACACTTCCACGCTGCATGACTGGAAAGACTGGTTCGTTGCTGTACATGGCACCCGAAGTTCTCAGATCGCAGAAATATAACGAACGCGTAGATGTCTTCAGTTTTGGCACGATCTTATATGAGACTCTGCAAGGTGTACGTGTTGCGGAGAGGTTTGGAAAGAACTACACAGTGACAGAGGTTCAGAAATTCGCAGACACTGTTCGAGACGGCTACAGGTTGCCAATTCCCGATGACTGGCCAGAAGAGATCCGGTCACTCATCGAGATGTGTTGGAAAGGTATCCACCTAACGGTCTTCACCGCACTTATGTTAAACATTTGTTCTGTAGATGAACCCGAGCAGAGGCCTTCCATGAGGCAGGTAGCCACAAGGCTCAGACAAATGTACAAATCCGGAGTGTTTGGCAAACAGACAAAGAGACCAGGGAAGAAGGGTTCATGTTTCTCCTGTTTTCGTCCCAAAATCCCGCATCATTCACAATCGCCAGCAGCACGATCTCCTCTGTCATGAAAAAGTCTTATTGCGTTAGCTTCGATATTTATTTCTTCCGCCTGAAAGGAAGGCATTCAGAGTTTTCGATTTCTCTCGATTGTAGATTATTTGCCTTGCAGATGTCATCTGAACTGCTAAAGCACCTTCTAAAAACAATCACAACGCTCATTGAGTATGTTCATTGCGCACCTCCCACAGTGATTGCTTGTATGTGGAAATTTCTGTGTTCGTCGACATCGCTGTTACAAAGGATTATGAGAAGGGCCGATAAACTCACGTTGTAGCAGCTAACTCTATTCCATTTCCTTTCTTTAGTGTGTTATATTAAGAATGCGATAATCAAATCGTGGTGCGGCGTTCTCGTCGTTTACGGCAACGAGAGAAGATTAGGATCTTCTGCTTGCGACCCAGTCTATCGCTGAGATCCATACAATGCTGTACCAATCCGTCAGAGCCGAGAACAGGCAGCTTACTTAACAATCCTGTTTCGCACTTCATATGCAAAAGTTCGAGCCAGTCATTTCTGCTGCTTCTAGGAAGATCAGTTCTCTCTTGATGTCAGGTTGTAGCGTGACCTTGTTATCTCGTGCTGAAAAAAGGATAGCAATTGCACGTCTGTAGAGGCCAGAGAACAGTGGAAAAGGTGTTTATGCTACTGTCGCCAAGCATAATGTCGAGGCAGCTTCAAATTCGTTGGATGCGCAGTCGCATATCTGGAAGAAGTAGAAGTTTGCGGAGATAAGCAGAGTGCGCATGCCTCTGTTAGTCCACTCCGTGAAAAAGCACTTCCGATTACTCAAGTTCGACGAAGAACAAGTCAGTTGAGGTTGATGATGGGGCTTCAATGATAGGATTTAGCCAAAAAACACGATTCAGTAGTACCTGTAACAAATGGGCGTATAAACGTATCCGTCATCAAGACATCAAGATACAGGTTCGTCTCCAGACCATTAGTTAGTTCTCCCTGCTAGAATGAAGATCGAACAGTGTTCGAAAGCTGAGTTAAATCGAGACATCCATGCACTGAAGTTTCGGGCGGTCGGCGGAATGTTGTTAGGTGAGTGTTAAGATGGATCGATGTCACCTCGCTTACAGTGAAGGATAACACTGCCACTGAGCACGAACGAGTGAATAAACGGTTCCTTTTTTCTAGCGCGTCTTTCGCGACTGAGTGAGGTTTCACTAAAAGAACGCATAGTGCACTGATGCTTTCATCGCACACGTTCCACTCTATAGGTGCAAGGACGAAATAGAGCGATGTGCGTTGCCCTGTAAAAACGTGAAGTTCTCAAAACTGTCAACATCATGGGTACGCATCAAGTGTGGGTCGGTATTCAATAAGCATGACATCCTTCGGAACCCTACATCGAACGCGGACGCGGAGAAATCGACTGCCTCTGAGTGTCACTGACGGCAGCGTTGCAACTCCACACCCTGTCATTTGCCAATGAGGATTCATGCGATCGGCCTCAAGATTCACACGTGGTGCGCTTGCATAGCGAGGCCGATGAAGTCATCCACAGAAAAGAAACACCTTCGTCGAGAAAGAGCTCGCCCTCATCGAGAAGAAATCAGCAAGTAGGCGAATAACCGCCACCTTCTCTTCTATTTTCACTTGTAGCAAAAATGAGCTCCAAAGAC
The DNA here is from genome assembly GCA_965230195.1 of Putridiphycobacter sp. Lineage (GTDB taxonomy): Bacteria > Bacteroidota > Bacteroidia > Flavobacteriales_D > Crocinitomicaceae > Putridiphycobacter. The sequence goes on along the minus strand of OZ245997.1, from coordinate 748,660 downwards.
GACATCCCTAAGTTACACAGCTACACAAAGAAACAAACAGATGCAAGCAAGCATGGATCGACAAAGGACCGGGACTCAGAAATACGTGGCAAACACGACAAGCTTTGCAGCGCTGAGGTGTAATAAAAGCAATCTACTTGGCGAGCAAACGAAGATATAATGTGATACCTAAAGAAAATCTCCATTTGATAGGAAGGATTCATCATTTCCGACGGCCAACAAGATTAGGCAAGCAACGGTCCAGCGCGAGAAATATATCACGCATCAAAATTAACGCAAAGACGAAATCATTAAAGAATTCGGAAGGTAACTTTTACTCCAAGATGACCTTCACATTGAAAACAATGTTTGACCCATGTTGTCTCCCTAGGGAAACATCATACGTTTACAATAATAACTTTAACAACGCTTGCGATACAAGTTTAAAGAGAAAGACAAAGACAAACAAACAAAAAAATCATCTTGAACTTTAATGATCGCCGACATGTTCGAGCATTTTCCGAGCCCTTTCCCAATAAGGCAGTGCGTCGTTGTCCCTTCCCACTCGTTCGAGTCCGATGGCATAGTTTTTGATGCATTCGACGACGTCCGGGTGATCCGCGTCGCCGTGAAGGCGCTCGCACATCTCCAGTGCCTTCTTGTAGAGCGGCAGTGCGTCGTTGTCCCTTCCCGTTCGTTCGAGTCCGATGGCATAGTTTTCGATGCATTCGACGACGTCCGGGTGATCCGCGTCGCCGTGAAGGCGCTCGCACATCTCCAGGGCCTTCTTGTAGAGCGGCAGTGCGTCGTTGTCCCTTCCCGTTCGTGAGAGTCCGATGGCATAGTTTTTGATGCAAGCAACGACGTCCGGGTGATCCGCGTCGCCGTGAAGGCGCTCGCACATCTCCAGTGCCTTCTTTTTGAGCGGCAGTGCGTCGTTGTCCCTTCCCGTTCGTTCGAGTCCGATGGAGTAGCTCTTGATGCATTCGACGACGTCCGGGTGATCCGCGTCGCCGTGAAGGCGCTCGCACATCTCCAGGGCCTTCTTGTAGAGCGGCAGTGCGTCGTTGTCCCTTCCCGTTCGTTCGAGTCCGATGGAGTAGCTCTTGATGCAAGCAACGACGTCCGGGTGATCCGCGTCGCCGTGAAGGCGCTCGCACATCTCCAGTGCCTTCTTTTTGAGCGGCAGTGCGTCGTTGTCCCTTCCCACTCGTGAGAGTCCGATGGAGTAGCTCTTGATGCATTCGACGACGTCCGGGTGATCCGCGTCGCCGTGAAGGCGCTCGCACATCTCCAGGGCCTTCTTGTAGAGCGGCAGTGCGTCGTTGTCCCTTCCCGTTCGTTCGAGTCCGATGGAGTAGCTCTTGATGCAAGCAACGACGTCCGGGTGATCCGCGTCGCCGTGAAGGCGCTCGCACATCTCCAGTGCCTTCTTTTTGAGCGGCAGTGCGTCGTTGTCCCTTCCCGTTCGTTCGAGTCCGATGGAGTAGCTCTTGATGCATTCGACGACGTCCGGGTGATCCGCGTCGCCGTGAAGGCGCTCGCACATCTCCAGGGCCTTCTTGTAGAGCGGCAGTGCGTCGTTGTCCCTTCCCGTTCGTTCGAGTCCGATGGAGTAGCTCTTGATGCAAGCAACGACGTCCGGGTGATCCGCGTCGCCGTGAAGGCGCTCGCACATCTCCAGTGCCTTCTTTTTGAGCGGCAGTGCGTCGTTGTCCCTTCCCGTTCGTGAGAGTCCGACGGAGTAGCTCTTGATGCATTCGACGACGTCCGGGTGATCCGCGTCGCCGTGAAGGCGCTCGCACATCTCCAGTGCCTTCTTTTTGAGCGGCAGTGCGTCGTTGTCCCTTCCCGTTCGTGAGAGTCCGACGGAGTAGCTCTTGATGCATTCGACGACGTCCGGGTGATCCGCGTCGCCGTGAAGGCGCTCGCACATCTCCAGGGCCTTCTTGTAGAGCGGCAGTGCGTCGTTGTCCCTTCCCGTTCGTGAGAGTCCGACGGAGTAGCTCTTGATGCATTCGACGACGTCCGGGTGATCCGCGTCGCCGTGAAGGCGCTCGCACATCTCCAGGGCCTTCTTGTAGAGCGGCAGTGCGTCGTTGTCCCTTCCCGTTCGTGAGAGTCCGACGGAGTAGCTCTTGATGCATTCGACGACGTCCGGGTGATCCGCGTCGCCGTGAAGGCGCTCGCACATCTCCAGTGCCTTCTTTTTGAGCGGCAGTGCGTCGTTGTCCCTTCCCGTTCGTTCGAGTCCGATGGAGTAGCTCTTGATGCATTCGACGACGTCCGGGTGATCCGCGTCGCCGTGAAGGCGCTCGCACATCTCGAAGGCCCTTTTCGCGTATAGTAGCGATTTTTGGAACATGCATATTTCTCCGTAGGCTCGTGATATATGTCGGAGTAGCTTTAATTCCACGTCAATGTCCTTGCAGTGCCTGCAGTGATCCAGAAGCAACGACCCGTTACGTGCGAGCGAAGTCCACCGTTCTCGGTTTGAACGATCCGTTTTCCACTTGCTGATATATGGGCCGATTGAATCCACCAGTATGTTAATGGTATCTCCGATTGTAACTGTGTCTTTTTTTTCGACCTTTTGGTATTGGCCGAAAATACTGCTGTCGTTGTTTAGGAGGAGGTGTCTGACTAGAAGTTGCGTTTCTGCATGCATGTAGATCTCGTTCTTCTCTCTATCCCAGGAGACGTGGGAGAAGCGCTCTAAGAGCCTCACGGATCTTCGCGTCGTCGTTCTGGACTGCGGACCGTCGGATTTGTACCACGTGTACACCCACTCGATGGACACTCCGTTTGGGTCGAGAAGGGCTAACTTGGTGAGAAGGTCGAGTGAACACGATCCCAGATCGCCGGGTTCATCTGAAATCTTCTGTATGCTCGAATTGAACATGAAAATTATTCCACTCGTTCCTCCACTGTCTTGTTTTGCTGAAAGCTTTTCCATGACCTCGACTTCCCTGTTCGTTGCGTCATAGTGTCGCACTTCAGTCAGCCATTCGGCAGGGGTGCACAGCTCATCGTTCTCCATCACCGAGAAGAATTGCGTGAGGGCTAGCGGGTATCCTGGTAACTCATCAAGCAGTTCCTCCAGATCCTTCGCATGTGATCGATCGTCGAATCCAAACTTCTCTGCCAGATCTCGTGCCTCGAATTTATCGAAGGGATTGAGTCGGACCGTGTCGCGTGACCAGTCTCTTGCTCCACTGTCCCTCGTTGTAATGATAACATGTCCATTTGCCAGCGGAAGGTATTCATGAATCGATTCGAGATCGGTCACGTCGTCGAAGACGAAAAGACTGCGCGATTTTCTGAGCACTTCGAGAACATGTCTGATCATCTTTGGGATGTCGGGGTTCGTTGGGAGTTCTAAATATTCTGCAATTTGTAAGAAAGCAGCAGAGAGACCTTCTGCGGAGTCGGAAGAAATCCAGAAATCGTTGACGTAGTTGCTCGTGTTCTTGAGACTTTCAAAAACCTTTGCCGCGAGTTGGGACTTTCCTATTCCCCCCGGCCCGACGACTGCCTTGACGATAGTTTGCTCTGTGCCTGATTCGAATGCTTCGATGAGGTCAGTGTATTCGCGCTCTCTCCCGGCGAAATGGCGAACCACGAGAGGCGAGAATAGACAATGGTGTTTCTTCGGCGGAGAACGGACTTCGGTTGATGTGTGCAACAATTCGCCTTCCAGACTCTTCCATACTTGAGTAAACAGCTTGTTGTCGATTGTCTTTGTCCGGACGGACGAGATGGACTTGATCCGTTCCTTGACTGTCTTCCCTTCCAGCCACTCCGACAACACTCCCTTGCACAATCTGTTGTGCGTGTTTGATGCTAGTCTCTCTATGGCTTTTTGCGCTTTGTGCTGCTCTGGCTCTCGACCTTGGAAGCTCAGCTCTGCCAGATTGTCGAGTATCTCCAAGAAGAGATCGGGGTCGCTCGACCAGTCCCATTTGTCTCTCGGTTCGACGAGGCCTGCTAGAGTTTCGGCGCTCGTACAGCGAACAGCGTCGTCCTTCCCGTGGATGGCGAGGCTGTTCAACATCTCCACGACGCCGAACCTCAGAACCTTGCATTTTTCTTGGTTTGATCCCCTTTCGTCGAGCACGAGGGATGAGATGAGATCCTTGAATTGTCCAAATACGGACGGATCTTCAATGGCCGCGAAGCGTAAAGTGTCGAGGGCGTGAAGGCACTTATACCATTGCCCTTCGCGTACGATTCGGTTTTCTCTCGCTCGGGTTAATGCTCTCGCCGTGGACTCCGCGTTCCCCAGATCGAAGTCCAGAAGGACGGCCTTCCGCACTGCTTGACATATTCCCACCGTTCCGACCGCGAGGTCGGCAATACGTCTTGCGTTGTTCGCAACGCGGACGCTTCTACTAGACGACTGCAAAAAGGTTAAGCTCTGCTGCACTAGCATCGCCTGGTACTTTGCCGGATAGTAAGCGGTTGCATCGATCACTCTCTGACTCCAGTTCTTGAACTTGGCGTACAGGCCTTCGGGTCTGTTAGGATCCCAGCTGTCCACGCCGACGTCAAAGAGGATCCTCAGACACTGGTGCACGATGTGCAAAGCGCTGCATTGTACTGGAAACATCTCTTTCGTGAAGCTCGTTCTCTGCGGATCGAACACATCCAGCAGAAACTGGGCGAGCTGGAGAAGGCAGTTCGGATCGTCTGCGAAGACCTCGGCGTCGACACACTGAAGCGTATGCTCCACTGCCTCCATCAGATATCTGCTGTGGAGAGCGTCGTTGCACAGTTTGTCGCGAAGGCTGTCGAAGAAGTCCTTGAGAAGAAGAAGATGCTCGTCGCCCGAGCCGTCGAGTCTGCACATGGCGAGGTACTCTTCGACCACCGCTCCACGATTGTCCGTCACTTCTCGGACATACATGCCGTGGAAGATGGTGATGACTTTCCGCATCACCTTGGTCAGACCATCCTTCTCTTGCACATCGTCCGCTTCGTTGTACGCCTTCACGATTTCTTCCAGACTCCAGTATCGTCTTCCGATAAGGATCCTCCGGATGATCGAGCTGTCTGTGCGTGTCAAAGTCCCTCCCGTTAGCGATCGAGGAATACTGCCTCTGATAGCAGCTTGATGTCTATGAGTATCCCTACTGGATGAGGCTTTATTCCCGCCGCCCCGAAGGCCCAGTCCTCCCACAAAGATGAATCTCTCGACGCCGCGAGCTCGATCAGACAGTATGTGAACGCGGCGACGCAGAACACTTTGTGGCAGGTGCATTAGGCTTTTCGTTGCTTCTCCTGGGTCGCGAAGACCCTCACAGTAGAGTGGAATGGTCACAGTTTTCGAGAACGGTCCTGTTCGCTCCACAATCTTCCCTGCAAACCTCCCTTCTGCTTGAAAGATCTGCACGAGGCCTTGTCCCTTTATGTCGACCTCGCAGATCTTCTTGGAGTTTACCTGAGAAGAGAGCTGAAAGCCAAAACAGGCGAAAAGCAGAATACCTTTTTGCATACGGGAACAGGAGCCAGAGAAAGCGGCCACGTTGTTGGAATGGATGATAATGGAGTCATGTTGACGGAGGGCCAATTCTTGGTAATGGCGACCCTCTGCGCACGAGGATGAGCGCCTATGGCTCTTTTACGGTTGCATCCGTCGGTGAAGACATCTCTAGCTCGCCCACGTCGGTTAAGACGAGAAACATAAGTCTGAAATGGATTGGCGACACTCACAGGATCCCACACCTGTCGAATACGGTGCTGCAATGTGAGTTCCCAGTAAGACATGAGTCACCTTTGAAGCTGGGTAAGCGCTAGTTGCATTCAGACTCTTTGTACAGCCCTTACATGGCAGCTCCTGAATGAAAACACTCAACTGGGCGTCTCCAAACAGCGCACGGTTCTCATTCACCTCGACTTGTTGACGCGGCGCTTCGTTGCGCGTCTTGTCGCCAGCCACGTCTTCCTTCTCGGAGGTTTCTTTTCGGCAAGGCTTCCAAGCATCGTCTCTGAACGAATTCTCCATATCCACTTCGGTTAATGCGCTTTCTTTTAAGGTCACAGAACGAACACACTGGGAAACGCCAACCGCGTCAGCGCTCGCAGAAATGTTCAATACGCTTACCGTCTTGCCGTGTCCGAACATGTTTGTCGTTCTTTTTAGGTTTGCAGAACGTTCCAGGCCAGAGAGAGAACCGTCGCCCATTTCTCTGCGGTTCAGTGGCCCGCCGTTGCATTCGGCGACGCTCTGAAAACGGTGAGCAGCACGATTCTTCATTGAAAAGTTCGGTTTGGTTTGACAGCGACAATTGCGTCGTAGGTCTTCTTGTAGACGAAACACGTAGAGAAACAAACGCAGATAACGTATGAAAGCTCTGATAACAGATGAATGGCGCATTGTGTCAAATGCGCCAAATGGAGCGAATCGAAGGCGTCAACGAGGAGTTTTGGTCCGGTGCGATCATCGGCGGATTTCGACGATGAGAATTCGAGCTATGGATTGTATTATGCGCCGCTTGAGTCGTCAGCTTCTGCAGATCTTGATCTTTTCAGCGCTGAGAAAGGCTTTGTCGAACTTGGAATAGTCACAGCTTCATCTGAGTTCGCGAAATGGAAGGGGATGTCAAACTCCAGTCATCGGCAAATGAACATTCTGAAGAGTCTCTGGCGCAAAATGACGAAACGAACATGGACACTTCGCCGTGGTGCATGCTGTGGTCGTGAAGGGTAAATGGGCAACAGGAATGCAGCAGTCCTTCACAGGGGTGCTCAGGTGTGGGTCTGTCCGATACCTCACGCAGATGTGGCTGCGACCCGTGCCATGCTGGACTGGAGCCGGTACGTGCAGACAGCATGGGCTGTGCATCCCCGTCTGGCACTCGGCCTTCTGGGCCGATTTCCAGCCACCAGTTCCATCGAGAACGAGCTCTTCTCGCTCATCAGCAAAAACGCAACAGATCCCACTGTGCAGTCCCTTCCGCAAGCGGCAATCCTGCTGGCGACGTGTGATCCGATGAAGAGAATCAAAGTCTCTTCGAAACTCGATCTGTTGAAGCACTGGGTGCCAGCTTCGGTGTCTGACGCACTTGGTCTCATGGCCGTCGACATCAGTCGGCATTCCAGCGTGAAACACTTCATCGTGGCATTCCAGCGTGAAACACTTCATCGTGGCATCCCTCAGCAGAGCAAACCCAGAACAGGTATATCCTTCTGCGCCGAGGACAGCGCCAGCCCAGTGATGTGTGTGACAGTTGGCGTTCTACCTTCCTCAATTGGTTCAGGGACTGCGCAACGACGGCGATCATTCTTTCGAGTACCTGCTCGTTCAGAAGGCGTCGCAGTCCTGGATTTTCTGTCACAGATTGATGTGGTCCGTGACGCATCGCCCCTGCGTCTCGTCGGTGTGCTCTATGTGTGTTGGTGTTCAGGTATCTACGTTCGGAATGCAAACCGCCTCCCGAGGCCATGAATCCGGTTATCAAGCGCTCTGGCTGGAAGGCTCCGAGTGATACGGGGCTCTGGAGCATCACGGAGAAGCTCTACCACTCCATTCGCAACGCACTGTCGGATGAGCAGCGCATCTTCATGGATGCCGAAATGGGCTTCTTCGATCAGATCACAGAGATCTCAGGCATTCTCAAACCGATTCCCACAGACGAACGGCGCACGAAGATTGAAGAAGTGCTGCAGGGGATCTCTCTTGAAAGGGAGGATCTCTACATCCCCACCAATCCGGAGTCGATTGTCACACAGATCATATGTGACAGCGGCACCCCTATGCCCAGCAAAGAGAAGATGCCAATACTGGTTCAGTTCCAAGTCGAACAGCGACAAGGAGACGAGGAATCAGGTGCCGGGCAGCGCAAACAGGTATGTGATCAGCAGGCAGATGTCGCTGGCAGACCATCGAACCTGTGGTGTGTACGCATCGCAGGCCTGTATCTTCAAAGTCGGAGATGACGTGCGTCAAGACGTCCTTGCACTGCAGATCATCAAGCTTTTAAAAGATGTTTTCATCAAGGCAGGTCTCGACCTGTATCTCTGTCCCTACGGTGTGATTCCGACGGGGTACGAGAAAGGTATGACCTCCTGCATGTGTCCATCAGACGAGCAACTCGAGCTTCTGCGGTGACAGGTATCATCGAAGTGGTGCCGAACAGCAAATCTCGATCGGCCTTGGGTGAGACGACGGATGGCGGTCTGTACGAGATCTTTCAGAGGGAATTCGGGGCGCCGGGGTCGCCGCGATTCGAAGCCGCTCGGCACAACTTCATGGTTTCCGAAGCAGGCTATGCCATCGCCAGTTTTCTGTTGCAGTGCAAGGATCGACACAACGGCAACATCCTCATCGACTCCGAGGGCCATCTCGTGCACATCGATTTCGGGTTCATCTTGGAGATCTCTCCCGGAAAGAACATGAAATTCGAGAGCGCAGACTTCAAGCTGAGCCACGAGATGACGCAGCTGCTCGATCCTGGTGGAATGCGGAACTCGAAATTCTATCACACCTTCGAGGAGATGTGCATTCGCGCCTTTCTCGCTGCACGTACCGTAGCAGATCCTATCATTACATGTGTCGCTCTCATGAAGCATTCTGGACTTCCTTGTTTCGAAAGAGGCGATGCCGTCAGGAACATTCGCAATCGCTTTCATCTCGATAAAAGCGAAAAGCAAGTGGCTGCCCATATTCGAAGCGTGGTCGATAATGCATACTGCAAATGGACAACAGCATTGTACGATAAGCTGCAGAATTATACCTATTGATCCCGTGAGGGGTGGTTTATTGGGAACCCTCTTCAATTGTCAAAGCTCTCTGTTTATCATAATTAAGGGGAATGGTGAAATGCTTTAGAACACGCGAAGGAGACCCGGGGAGGAAACACGCTATTTCGGATCGCTGTATCACGAAAGACAGCATCGCCATGTTACAGGATAAAAGTCATCTCCATCATTGAATCAGCGTAGTTGACGACATCACTCTGCGCAGCCGACAAAACAATAAGCTAGATTAAAAGCAACAGCCGAAAACGCACTAAAGAAGTAGGAGTCCCTCAGGGTATCAAAACTAGGTGGTAACTACGTCCCCCAATCAGTCAAGGTCAGTGTTTTTATTTCTTCCATCCACCGAAATGAGACCCGTGAGAGGCAGGAAATCCGTGGTCGCTGGAGGCAGCAGTTGCACTTCCGCCCGCTGCACCTTTAGCATGGCCGTTGCCGCTCGATGCTGCTTGAACGCCGCTAGCACCGCTGGCGGAAGCATGCCTTCCATTCTGATCTGCTTCTTCCATTCCACTGAAATCGGTGAAACCAGAAGCCTGCGCTGTGGTGTCCTTTGGAGCTACGGTTGCTGTCTTTCCATAGCTATCGGTCATCGCGACTGCGGTGCCTCCCCGTACGTCCTGAGCGGCTCCAATGGATCCGCCTTTAGTGAATGCCCGGAGACGCCATTGTTTTCTGAACCCAAAGTGTCTATTCGAGATCTTCTTGCTTTCCTGTATGTAGTGAGTCAGCTCGTTGATCAGTATCTCCAGGACTTATCCGATTATTACAGGAATCAAGGATATGGATCGAAGTCTTGCAAGTCGATTTTTATGTAGTCTTCGGTCCTCGGGACTGCGAACACATCTGCGCATTTCCAGGTGGAACAGTGAGTTTCGCGCATGAGGCATGCGTTCATGATCCCGACAAGGATAGGTATTACAGTATGGCAGCAGCGCCCGAGGATGATATTTGGTATTTCATCATGGTCTGGGGCACCGTATTCTTTCTGATTGTGTATGCCATGGAAAAGCTTTTCAGATGAAATCGGTGGAAATTGGTTCGAAGAATCTGACAACAAATTATCTGTTGGAGGTAAGTCCCGTTCAGGTTCGCGCGGAAAGAACTTTTTCTTTAGGGCCTCTATGATATCTTCATAAATCTCCGAGAACCGAAGCGCCCCGAAACCATATCAGACGGAATCGATTTCGATTACAATGTGCGAATAAAATGTTCCCTTATGAGGACAGGAGATGAGTTCATCATCTTCATTGTCGTTTGTAGATGTCGCAGGAATCAACGTTGGAAACAAAGCGCGCCATAAGACGAAATCATTTAACGTTCCGCACGAGATCATATTCGAGCGTTAGCTTTTAATCACAGTCCCGTCATGTAAGTGTACCATCGAGACCGGAAGACACACTTTGTGATTATTAGCCTCTAGCGAAGCTCACAAAATAATAAAACATAGACTCTTGCAACAGTAGCTGTGTATCAGCTTATTTGGTTTGTTGCCTGAACGACACTGTGCACTAGTGGCTGGAAGAAGCCACACTCAACACGACATTGACTTGGGCTAACCCGTCGCCTGGAGTACAAGTCAAGCTGTACTATCCAAAGCGATAATCCCTCACTTGTACAGGGTTCTGACACGCTGCGTTGTTGGGGAATACGAATTCCACTGTGTTTTCTCCAATCTTGAAAGGTACGCCCAGATCGAGGAGAACACACACTGTGAAGACAACTTCATTGCTGAAACCTGCTCCCTCAACATATCGCTTTAACTCGGCTGGAGACGATTGCGGCTGGATGCACAATCTACCGACATTAGAAACAAGGGTACAACTGGGTCTGACTATAGAGACAGTCAGCAAATGATCGCAGCACTTCGCGGAGAACGTTTACCATCAATAATGTCGGGTATCAAAGGAGCGGGGGGAGGGCCATCTGGAGCGGGAGACGTCGACAATGCCGCGACAACATTAGGGGCACGAGGAAGACGCCACACTCCGCTGCCTTCCAGTAAGCGTCTTCCTGGAAAGTCGGCTTCCGATGTCCTTCCTCGGAGAGCATCGTTTCCTCCAGTGATTCCCGAGGGAACACGCAACGCTGCGCAAACAAAACAAAGTCTGCCACGACGAACGAATTTCACATTCGGATGCTACCGTCACACAAAACGAAGCACCACGCGACGATCTGTAGCAGACAGCACGCGGTTAGTCGGATGGAACGTGCAACGGACGATCTGTTCGCGCGACTTACAAGACAGGTGATATAACGTTCTGCGACGAAAGTCGACATCGTCTAGGGAGAATCCGCTTGGAATCGACTTTGCTGTCTTGTTTTACAACAACTGATCTTTGCGCAGCATACGTCAGCGTAGCTTAAATACCAGAGCCAACTGTGGTGATCTTGACATGGCTTCGGAGCGGTGTCCGCTCTTTGTGAAGTTCGCAGGGGTTCTCATCTCAAACGTATAGCTGCCAGGTAATTGAAGGTTTGCCGAACTCGCAGATCTCACGCGAACCCTATGATAGGTGACGTTAGACGGAACATGCGAAGCCACTGCCAAGTGTCCGTTGTTCTCGAGTTGGCCGCCCTCTTGCCCACGCTGAAACGCAGTTAGAAGCCTCCCCCAACCAAAGGCCTCGTCATCTGCGTCGAGGACGACGATCTGCGTTTCTGAAACATGATTCAGAATCAAATGCTTACGAGGATCTCCAGTGCATTTTGGTGTGTGGATAAGAAGTAGCTTCACTGCCATCATCTCCGCAAAAAGACGAAATCGGCATCGTCAATTTGAACAAATACTGATTCAAAGACACAGAACCATCGGTACCATGTAAAGCAGAGCAAAAGAAGAGTCTCATGTTGTTTTCAGGTGAATGAGTAGTCGGGACATTAGCTTCCAAATGCAACTCCGCTTGGGTTTTCGAGAAGATCAGCCAAGCGAAGGCATTGTCTAGAACTGGCATCGGAGGGAAAGAGGAATCCTGGGCGTCCTAGCTCGCATTCGCATGACACTGCGTCTATTCTGTCGTGTCTCTTTTCATGTCTGTTTTATCATGGAGTCAATCTTCACAGAAACAAGGACATTCTACTTAGAGATCCCATTCTACTTAGAGATCCTATTCTAAAAGTCACTGTTTAACAGGTTGTTGTGCATTCAGTTAATGAACCTTGTTTACCTCCCCCGATACACTTACACGTTCTGGAAATGTCTGTTCGGAAATGGACAAAGGAATCACTGTGGAGTGAGCTATTTCCTTGTTTTGGAGTGCCTCTTTTGTGACATGGTATGGGTCAGTTCCCTATTCTTGTAAAATCGGACAGCAGGATTTCCCACATCCATGCACGGGCTTCGTACGCTGCAGTGTTAAGAGTAATTTGCGGTACAATGTCGGCATAATATCATATCACCTACGGAATAGATTTGTCAAAAACTTCAGAGATTTCTGGTACAAGACCTGAGGAACAATGCATCGTTTTTTGGCGCAAGAGAGCTAAGAGTAAGGATATCGTATAAAGACAGAGCATCCACAAAAATGGACTCCTCTGATGCTGTGCAGTTCCTAAACGATGATTCGTTAGATTGCATGTTAATACTAATTATCACAGCCGATGATAGATGCTGCATGTGAAAATCAGATCCTTTTGGAATGTAGAATCCAGAGCACTTCGCATTCAGACGATCATCTCCCACGACATTTTGCCTTTGGAATCGGGTAACTGTACAGCCGTTGTCCTTTCTTTGAGGTTCTTATGTCTCTTTTCTGTTGTCGGGGAACGACGAACGGCTTCCTGCAGTTCAGAACAAACTCGCAGCTCGGTAACTAACCAATTTGGATGGCAATGGAGAGAGACATTGTGTCTACGCGAAAGCTTTTCCCAACTCCACACATAACAGTGTGATCCAAGCGATACAGAAGAATAGACACGCTCAGTGCGGACAACACGAGCATCGTCTGAACAGCACTCGACCTCGTGCATGTCAGAACAGCTTCACCGCTTTTCAACTTTTGAGGATAGCTGAACGTTGGAGGTATCGTGAGAGACCCCGACCATGATGTTGTGGAGTCGACGACACGACGATCTCTCAACGAATGAACAGATATCTGCGTATCGAGTTTCGCAGACGGCGCGACTTCTCGGCAAACTCATCGGTCACTGCCTCCTCCACCTTGTTACTAGCTAAGTGCGTCGTCTGCTGACCCGAAGCTTCGTCTAAGAGGAATATTTAAACACCGGTCCGTCGTCCGTATTCGCACCAGTCGCTTTGTTCTGAATTCTGAGCACAAACGGCATGATGGCAAATATTGTCGGACGCAGACGCCAGAAAGCAAGATCTGTTGCATCTGATCCTTCTTCGCACGAGAGCAGACTTGTCGACTGGAGGGGAAGACGACGGGGAATGTTCTCTGTTGCAAAACTACAGACGTGTCTCGCGAGAGCTTTTCTTTGCTGCGTTCTCCTGACATTTGAGCCGGTCACTGCGCAGCCCAGAGAAGCGATGCGTGTTCCTCTCACAGAGACCCAGTTTTCGACAAGTGAGTCAACTAAACGTCGCTTCGGATCATTTTTCGTTTGGCACATTTTCTTCGTCTTTACGTGCGCACACACGAACTGCATCGATCTTCGCTCTTTATCACAATTATCTGCCATCATGCACACAATGTGTTAGATGCTTTCAGCCAACGGTATCAAGAGCGGAGCAGAAAGAAGGCCGGTTTCGAGCGGATCATTCAGGTATCTGATCATTACTCTTTCTCATTTGGGACATGTGATCGAACCGACTATTCTCAGGAACGTCCAACAGCTCGCCGTCTGTGGCAGATATCACGCAGCACTGCTGCCGAAGGTATCACCGAAGGGGCCACGATCCCGCAATAACTGTGCGTGGTCCTGACAGACACAGAGTGTCGGCTGACGCGACAGGAGCAATCCGATCTGCTTGATGAAGACACAAGGACATGGCTGATCGGGCCGACAGCATTGGAAGGCGTGTCGGGAGACTTGGGTGTCATTATCAACTGCACGCGGGAAAACGACATCATTCTTCTGCGCATTGCAGACGAGATACGATTACCCGATCGAGTCATCATACCTAGAAATCTCACTCTGAGCGCCTATATCCCATCGACGGATCTCGTTGATGGCATCCTTCCAGAGGCGAAAAGCAAAGTTCGACTGAGGTGTCCGCAAAAGGACGGTATCTTCTACATCAGGTACGCTCAGCGACAGCAACTGTTTGTCTGGCGATGTGACTGACTGTTCGTCATATGCAGGTCCCAGAGTGTGCTCCTGGCTAATCTCGTTTTTCAGGGCTGCTCCTTGGACACGGAAAGTGCATCCATCATCGAGGTCGGCGCTTGCATGCCGGACAGCCCTCCAGGAACGATCAGGCTGCATCACGTGGCATTCAGGCGAAACTCACTTGGCGGAGCCAGTGCTCTCACCTTTTCCAGGTCATCGTGCTCGTCTTTGGAGATGGTCGACGTCATTTTCTCGAACAACAGCTGCGGTGATCGGTGCTTTGCCAGACTTTCTCTGGTGAATGATCTGAGAGGATTGACTGTAAGGAGGAACGTTCGGTTGTCCGAAGGAAATGCATCGTCATCGCTGATGTCGTCCCCATCAGGATCCTCATCGCTGGTGGACCGTCTGAGAGCGAGTTCGAATGAACTGTCTGTTCTGCACATCGTCGAAGGCAGTCTAGAGATGAACGGTGCTAAGATCAAGACCTCAAGACAGTCCTCTCTCTTACTGGACCATGCGCAAATGGCTGTCATCGTCAACAGCTCATTCCACGAAAACTCCTCTCCATTCGTTGGGGCTGCGATCCTTTCAAATGCCACCAAGACCTTCACAGTGTTCAACTGCAACTTTACCTCGAATTCCGCAGAGAATGGTGCCGCCATCGCTTCTTTCGATGGCGACTTGACGATTGATCGTTGCTCCGTTCAAGACAATAACGCCACCGGAGATGCTGGCTCCCTCTTGGTATCCAATGGAAGGCTGGAGCTGCTCTCCACAGTCTTCAAAAACAATAAGGCTGTGGGCAATGGAGGTGCCATCTTTCTCGCAGAGAGCATCTCGTCGAGACTGTCCTCAGTGAAGTGCCTTAACAACACAGCTGGAAAAGGGGGCTGTATACAGATATCGACATCCAGCGGTTTTATCCTTGACAACTCCGTTTTATCGAAGAACAGTGCAGACAACGGAGGCGCCATTCACTGCGATGACGTTTCGGAGAGCAAGATCGCAAACACAACTTTCGAGAGTAACGTTGCATACGATAAAGGAGGAGCTATCTTGCTCTTGGCATCTCATCAGATGGAACTTCACAACTGTACTGTAAACAACAACTCAGCTGTGACGGGGGGAGGCCTTGGCTGCAGCTCCTCAGAAGATCTGGTTATTCGCCAATCTGTTTTCTCTCGTAACAATGCATCCAGTGAGGGCGCAGGAGCTGACATCGATGACCTAAGCATTGTTCGTCTGGACGAAGTGATCTGGTATGAAAACGCCGCCCAAGAAGTCGGAGGAGGACTGAGGGTCGAAAATTCCAGCATTGATTCTCGCAGATGCAACTTCTCAGGAAACACGGCTAGTCATGGCTCGGGTCTAAACATCGTGGACGGAAGGGTGAACATGGAAGAGGACAGCTTCATCAGGAACAGTGCACAGCACGCCGGAGGAGGCATGTCAGCTCTGGTGACAACCATCAACATGAAGAACTGCTTCATATCTCAGAATGCTGCCGACTTTGGCGGAGGGGTGAATGTCGCGCGTGGAACTGCCATTATCCACAACACGACCTTCACACAGAACAGAGCTCTCCGAAGCCGAGGAGGTGGCCTTGCTGGTGACGAAAGCGAAATCACAATCTCGAACTCTTCCCTATCATCCAACAAAGCCACTTTTTCTGGAGGCGGCGCTGATTTTGTCGGCTGCAATGTGACTGGCGACAATCTGATCATTCGCAACAATGAAGGCACACAACTTGGCGGCGGAATCAGTTGCACACGAAGAACTTTGTTCAATTTATCCGATTCTGTTTTGCAGTTCAACCTTGCTCTGGACAGCGGGGGTCTTGTCATTCAAGAGAGGACATTGATGCACTTAGTGAACTGCAGCATCGAATCTAACAACGCCACAACAAATGCTGGAGGAATCGGCGTCTACCGAAACAGCAAAATGACGCTCGAGAATTCGATACTATCATTCAATCGTGCAACGAGAGATGGCGGCGGTGCTCGTCTCCACGGAGGGGAACTGACTATCTTGGGTGGATCGGTCATCAGTAATGAAGCAACGCAGAAAGGAGGATGTCTACGTGGCACAGAATCGAGTACTTTCCATGCGACAAACAGTTCTTTCCGTGGCAACAGTGCCCCTCTTGGAGGTTGTCTTCACATCGACGTGCATTCGCAAGTGTTCCTTCATGAGTCTGTGCTCGAGAACAGTACAGCGACCGAGAAGGGCGGTGCTGTTTTCCTCGAAGACTCTGAAGCCAGTGCAAACACGAGTGCTTTTCGAAGAAACGAGGCCGTTGTTGGAGGATCCATCGTCATGACAAATTCCAGTCTGCGACTGGCAACGTCTTCATTCTCAGGGGACAAGGCTGCCTTGAGCGGAGGATCCATTGCAGCAGATCTGAACAATTCGTTGATGATCCTGGAGACAGTATTCGCAAACGCCGAAGCAAAGAATGGCGGAAGCGTTTGGCTTTCTGGGTCGAATCTCACGGCTACTGGAGTAGAGATCACTGGGTGTGTGGCCGAGAAAACGGGTGGAGGTGTTCTGGCAAACACGTCCTCTATTTTCCTATGTTCCGGGTACGCCTTAAGCAACAGCAGGGCAGAAGAACATGGAGGGGCAATTGCTTTTGATTCTTCTGATCCTCAGTCTTTGGCACTGCGGCTGAACAACTGCACATTCACCAACAACAGCGCCAACCTTGGAGGTATATTCATGGTCTACAGGATATGAATCCTCAATGATGGTGTCACAGGTGCAGTACACGTTTCTACTCCATACCGTCCACAAGGGTGCACAGATTCTTCTGCTTCTTGTGCCTTTGTATCGGTGACAAACTGCAGCTTCTCAAGCAACCAGGCGAATACATCTGGAGGCGCCATTTTCACAAAGGATCCCAGCGTCCTTCGTTACTCCTGCTCGTCTAAGGACACAGACATGCTATCAGAAGGGCATGCGGCTGACGCTTTCAAGGACCTGCATTTCCTAGAGTCTGCTCAAGATATATGTCCGGAATGGGAAGGAAACAACGCAGGCCTGTACGGCCCAGTCATCGCTTCCTATGCCAGATCCGTTAAGGGATTCGCTGTCAGCACTGCTGGTCAAACGGACAACGAAGAGCCCGTCAAGAATAATCAACTCGTTTCCAAGAATCATCGAAGTGGAGACTCCCTACCGGTGCTTCTTGCCGAGGTCCTGGACGGATACGGACAAAGTCCTGCTCTCGGTGAAGGGGATGCATTCGTTCGGGCAACCATGTACTCTCCCAACGACATCTTCTCTGGAGAAGTCAACATGGAAGTGAACGCCAAGCGAAAGGGCTTCCCGCCTATCACAGGATTTCAGCGTCCAGGCCAATACGAAATCCAGATCGACTTCAGCGAACCCGGTCTGGAACCTCTGGCGATCGAGGTTGAAATCAGAGGCTGCATACTGGGCGAGTTCTCACAGGAAAACGGAACGCTATGTGTCCTCTGCAGCGGATCGCAGTACAACTTCGATCCAGATGCAACCACTTGTCAACCGTGTCCCGAGAACGGAAACTGTACCACGGATGTCATTCACCCCGACAGGGGCTACTGGCATCGAACGCCCTGCTCACGACATGTTCAGCGATGTGTGTCGCGGGATGCCTGTGACTTCAGTGGTCGAGAAGATGATCTGAACGCAGTGACAAGTGAAATGGAAACCTGTACGCTGGACAAGACATTGGACAGAGACTACTCTCGTGCACAGTGCAAGAAAGTGGGCTTCATTTAAGACGAGCCAAATACTAAGCGTTCTGCTTTAGGGCTACGCCGGTTTACTCTGTGGTTCCTGTGTTGCTGGCTATGGACGTTCTTGGTCTTTTGACTGTGGCAAATGCTTCCACGATTCTGCGACAGCCATGTTTCTTGTGGCTTCAGTCTTTGTGCTGGTGCTTCTCTCCAGCTTCGCAATCCGAAGCAACTTGAACACACGACTGGCGAATCTCGGACGAACCAATCGCATCAGTCGAAGAAATCCTCACCGTTCTCTTCCAAAACCGAGAGCATCGTCGACCGACGTCCCAGTCAACTTCGAAATGGTGGAGATGCTATACAGAGGAGAGGTGGCGCCAGAGCTCATTCATCCAGATCTGCTGGCCGCAGCTGCGACAAGGAATCGAAATTCAGCATCCGACTCAGCAAACGCGAAGCGTATGGTCGTCGAAATCTTCAAGGCAGGATCCTGTCAATATCTCCTATCACCTCACCGTGTTCAGCAGATCATCATAAACTTCCTTCAAGTGGTCGCTGCAGCTGCCATCATTAATGTGAACTGGACTGCCTGGATGCGTTCCTTGCTCTTCACAGCGGGTGCGCCCTCTTGCTTCCGAATTCAAAACTCTCTTGTTAACCATCCGTTATATCTGCAGATTTTCTGGGCGGAGCTGCCACTGGAGGAATAGCGATCTCTGTCGACTGCCTGTTTGATGCACACAACGATCCTCCCAGATCGGTGCTGCGATCCATTGTCCATCTCCTCATTCCTTTAGGTATTCTGGCATTCTACATCTTCTTTTGGCTGTTCTTGACTTGGAAGTATGACGAGAACACATGGTACTTTGCAAGAAGGGCGTTACTCAGTTTCCTAGCTGTCGCTTACCTGACTTACATTTCTATCACCAAGACGGCAGTTAACATCCTTCACTGCATCACGATTCACGACGCCACGGATTTCGAAAATGACTACACTGACAAGTATTGGGCTCTGGATACATCCCTGAGGTGCTACGTGGGATCTCACGCTGTGCTTGTCTCGACTGTCGGTTGGCCTATCCTCATTGTTTTTTCTTTTGGACTGCCAGTCATGTTGACGTATATCTTGATCAGGCAACGCTCTCAGGAACCAGGTCTGAACCCTTGGCTCGCTGATGCCACGGGGTTCCTGTACCGCGCCTACAAGGACCGTTTCATTTTCTGGGAATCCATTGTGATGCTCAGAAAAGCGATCCTAACCGTCGTGGTTACACTCTCCTATCCATTGGGAGCCAACATCCAAGGGATCCTTGCTGTTTGCGTGCTGGCACTCGCAATCTATATCCATGTGACCTGTCGGCCGTTTGATGAGCCCTACGATTTCCTAAACACCTTTGAGACAGCATCTTTGGTTGTTTCGCAGCTGACATTCGCATCTGGTTTGTTTTTTAATGATGATCGTACTTCTGGTACTGTCAAAGTTCTTCTTTCACTTTTGCTGTCGGCGGCAATCTGTGGGTTATTTCTCTTTTTGTCTTATGCTTTCATGAAATCTGCAGAAATCCATCTCAGAACCGTATGTGAGGAGGAAGGCAGGGAAGGTGTTCAAGAATGGAGTACCCTCCGTGTCTTGAGGACTTATCTTTCTGCGCGTGTGATGGGGTGTGTTGGTTGCTTGTTCTGCAAACAGGACCGCCGACATTCAATCAAAGTCCAAGAGCCAGTTGCCTCTTCCAGCGCATAAGCTTTTCTATATCGATTTGGACGATGGATCTATTCGCTATCCTTAGATCCGTCGTGTGTGCTTTTTGTTTTCTTTTCTATGCAAATTGGCAAACGTTGAGTGATAGTCAATTACTTGAATCACGATGGGTTGGGAATCGGAAACCGGTTTCCACAACATGTGTTGCTTTTTCGATATGCTAACAACCATTAAACCATTTGTCAATATCTCAAACACACGTGGCTCGCTACACCAACTTTAGAATTCGCCTTTGGTTTATGGGCGCGTATTGAACGGCTCGTATGAAGAAAGAAGCATTTCCAGACCATTCTTTTAACCTAATGCGTTTTGGTTTGTATTCACGATCGTTGAGGACGGACTGATTGTCTGAAGATGAATGGGTCGGCGGCAATGATGGAGCAGTGGTTAATGAGGTCCATCTGCACAGTCGTGCGCGCCGTTGTGTTTGTCAGTTGGATTGTCTTTCTTTGCAAACCAGGATTCCAGTTTGCGCAAACCCAGTCTTTCATCTGCTAAGGACTGGGATGTTGTTCTCTATTATCATTGTATGTGGGTGACGAACGTCCTCTCTTAATCAAAGATGGATTTGACAGAATGCGATATGTCTTCGCCAGACTTCACTCAATCGCTGAAATCGTTGTCGCAATGCGCGGAGTCCTCGTTCGGTCAACGCCGTTTCCCTCTGACAATCTCTGATGACATTAAAAGACGCAGAGACGGTCTAACTGGTCGCGCTTGGCGCTGAGTCACAAGAAAAGTTGCGTGGATACTACTGTATCAAACACTGTCTCTGTTCTAGACACGATTTCTCGCCAATAATGTTAAGCATAGCCTCGACAGTTTTCGGATGCAAGCGTGAGCACTTCAACCTGCGTGCACGAGCGTAGGAGATGGTGAAAATTCGCGGTCACTCGACTGTTCGCACCTCTGACAGACACTCCAATAACGAAGACTCGATGAGTATGGCGTATGGCACGCAAGATGACGGCACTCTGTCTTAAACTGTCTGTCGTACAGAAAACGTCAAGAGATTTCACGTTTGGAGACTTCGAAAGACAGACGCATTCGACAAACACGTTCGAAAAGAAACGCACTGTCGACGAATGTTGTCGATCGACCAAAGAAACAGATCGACTGCAAGTCATTCGTAGCATTGGTGTGTTCGGCGAAGAAAAGGTGGTTCATTGACTTAGCCTGTGGTGATACAAAAAAGCGTCAAAGCGTGTGGTCCTGCACTTGTGCTGTTCGTACGTTGTGGAGAGAGTTGTCTACTCGTCATTCTTCGCGTGCTTGTGTAAGGAAATGGGTTATGGCATAGCCTTAGGGTACCAAAGAACGTATCCGTTTCGAATTCGTCGAAACGCATGAGGGAAAACCATCGATGTGGAGAACTGGACGCGTTTGTGCCAGATGCGTTTGCACACAGGTCGAAAGGGTGGAATGACATTCGGAATTTGCACGCACCTTGCGCAACGCGCTGGCGGCGCACAACTTCTGATTCTTCTTCAAGTGACCACGAACGGCACAAGGAAGCCATTAACAATAAGTCTCTAAGGCATTGTACGAACCACCTTCTAAGTATGGCCGGTTGTGGATCATCCGACGATCATTATTGCGCTCAGTGCCCAAACCTCAAGACAAGGTCAAGACGCTTGTCCGTCTTGCGTTGCGTGAAAAACGCACAATCTATGCGTTACAGATAACCGCTCAATTGTATTAATTGAAACGTTGAGGATCAGAATGAAATCGCAGAATCCTAGATCTCAACAAAAGAGTGCGACTTTCCCACAGCGCTGCCCACTGGGTACTCGACGCCGATAGCGCAAGCCAGCTCAACGCATGCTTGTTTTTGGAAAATCATGACAAAATCTGACCCACCGAATTGAAAATAGCCAAGTTCTTCGCCTTTGTGCAGATAGACTCCCACGTCCGGCGTGAGAACAACGGAAGAGACATGCGACATGCCGACTGGGATGCATCCGACCAGTCCGATTGGAGAGTCAAGCACGATCAGACCTAGCACACAGACAAGCCTCTCATCGATGTCATCTTAGAGTGCGGCCTTCACCTCGAGTCTGGACAAACTGGAAACCGGTCCCTCCCACCAAGTTGAGAACCTTCTTATTGTCAATTCCATCTTCAACGACGATATCCATGTAGCACTGTCCCTGGATGTTCTTTTTCTCCAGCACCTTTCCAGCAGTCGGCGCGTGAAAACGATGATAGTTGTGTTCCTTGAGTAAACTATGCGTGAAGATCCCGCCAGCAAATGCATCTTTGTATTCGCTGTCTTCCAGCAGTTGGTGAATGGACCACTCGAGTCCCTTGATTTTAATGTGGCCCCCTGGATTGGTGTCTGATTTGGGGTGGATCTTCCACCATCCCACGAATGTCGAATCTGCAGGAGAGACGATGACACGATCATCCTTTAGACCAGCAATTGGTCGAGCTCCCGGTTTCACATGTCGAGCAAAAAATTGATTGAGTGTGTAGTAGCCGCTTGGAGGGGCCATATACTCATCAGATTGGTGATCAAGAAATGCTACGAGTTTTGGGATTTCTCGGACAGACTCGGGGCTGTCCATGTATGATCCCAAAGATTGAATGTAGCGCACCATCCACTCGGACAGTTCTGTGAGTTTCTTCGGTTTGTCTTTCGGTTCGACGCGACTCTGCCAGCTCATAAGAGGCTCTTGGTTTAGAATGAAGTCGACACCCAGAAGGGCGTTAGTTTCGTCACGATGGCGTTCACTTAAAAACGGCTCGGTGAGCAATTTCTCGGCAAATACTAGAAAGTCCTCTGGTACCCTAATAGATCGAATTATTTCGACGCCATGTTTTTGAGCCTCGTCAATTGCTCTCTGAAAGGCGTCGCCCCAAACTGCGTCGTTGAGGATCTTTTCGGCTAGCCAATCCACCGGAGGTTGAAATTTCCTACGGACTTTCGAATCTTCTACCACAGACGCGGCCGCCGCCATGCTTCAGAACAGCGTAGTTGAAAAGATAGGACGGTGAAAACGACGCCGGCGTCGAAGTTAAAACAGAAGTCCACGATCCGCAGACTAGCCGCAGACCGCCGGCGATGTAAGATGACACGCACAAAAAAACAAATGCGCTAATAACAGCTGTTCTGACGACATGTTGTGATTGTCTCTTCGCTTCACCTTCTTCTGCGTCCGCGGCGACGGGCCACACAACTGCTGAACTTGTCGTGCTGTCGCGTCACGATCCGTTCGCTCTCCGTTCGCGACGACGGATGATGATGGGAACCGAGTTGCGAAGTCGGAAACACCTGAGATTCGTATTCGGAGTCGTCTCTTCTTTTCCCGAGGCAAGCTCGAGAATGTGTTTATGTTGTCAAGAACGCAAACGGCGGCCCGGGGAACGAAATTTTACCTCTTACAACCGCGAGCTTGACTCCGAACTGCGTCGTTTTCTCATCTATCCCATTGAAGATCTCTGATCGGAGGTACTCCATTCAGCCAAAGTCTGCGCATTTCACAACGACAGGAGCAGCCAATCTTCTCAGCAGCGTCTTCCACAGGTCGCTTGACGGGGTCGAATTCTTTCGGTCGGGCGTCCACTGACGGCAACGCCTTGCCCCTCCACGTGTGGCGTTGAGAGCGCCATTACCCCGGAGGTTCACCAGTCTGACGGGGATACGTCGGACAGTGGCGCGACGCGGCCGCGCCAACGCGCGTGTGCGGAAGTGGAGGGACTGTGTAGAGTCAAAGCTAAGACTGATTACATCGCGCGCCCAGTCAGCTTTATAGCCCTGGCGCCCGCGGACCGCTGTCATGTCAAGCAGCGGACAGCCTGTCCGGTCCGCTGGGCCGCGACCGTTATCGCGTACCCGTCAGGGGGTTTCCTTGCCGAGGCGCCGGACTGTTAGAGCTGGCTCTGAGATGCGTTACACTTCTCACCGAAGTCCCAGAAAACAACCTATCCAACACGTGCCGTTGCCAATCAAAGAGAGTCGATAGAAAATGAGGTATTCCTCGACGACATCTGAGGTCTTAACACGCAATGACGACACAAAGAATAGTCATGTGTATGCATCGCCATTTGAGCCGCGTTTTCAGTAGCTAAATCTGCGTGCCTATTCTACCATCACTAAAACCTTTGTGATACCAAGGCTGTCACGCTCTCGTTTTAATGACTGTCAATAGTTGGGGTTGTCACATTGTGTCTGCCTCGTTTCCAAGGGTCCTGTCTTCCAAGGTGCGCTCGTAAGGGGTTCACGACTTCTCTCCATTCTACCGACCGTCGGAGTCGCTAACATTTGAGAAAGAGAGAAAGTATGTGAACTGGAAGCCATGTTGCACCGCTTATGGTGCGGAACAATGGTCACAATGTCAAGGGCGGTGAAAGTGGTTCTGTGAGAACAAGATGCATAGCAATAGATCATGTAGAAAGCACGACGGTGGGCATACAGACCGTATGCGAACACCGTTAGTGTGAAGAAAAAATGAGAGTTCAAGTGGACAGAACCAAATAGAACGAAGTGAGTTGATGGCCGTGAAATCGAAAACGAGTGTACAAGTTTTGCGAGTCAGGCAGCAGAACGACAAAGGAGTGGAGACTAAAACGAACACGGAATAGATAGGAGCAATGACAGAAACGCCCACACTGGAAACGTGCCAAAGGTCGACGAGTAGAAGCGAAAGATGGCGAAATCATTCGATTCATTATTTCAAATCGGACAAAACCGAAAAAGCGGGACCTCCTCACATCGGCTTGCCATAGCACAGAAGCACTTTACGAACGTTTGCGTCAACACTGTCGGCTTTGCCGTGCAGAACTGCTTGAGGCGCCGCTGTCTGGTTGAGGGGGTGCCTGATTCCCTCCCTCTTCTGGTTGACTGGGCGGACCTGCCTCTCCCACGAGTCCGTGTCGGTCTTCTTGAACGGAGCTACGTCGAAAATCGTACAGCTCGGCGTTATGGACCACCTGGTCGGCGCCCCGCTGGAATAGGTCGGTGGCGTCGATGCTTTGGCGCTCCCCTTCGCGAAAGAAACCGAGCGCCGCTAGAAATGGCGGATTCCTGTACAACGGCGGATATGGAACGGTCGCGTGAGACACCGGGGGTTGTTCGTCGTCGTCTGCCAGGCTGACCGAAGTCTGATACCCAAACTGTAAAACTGCTTACAAAGCGAAAGCTCCCCCCCCCAAACGTTCTTCCCCCATTTAAACCATCCGACCGATGTGACCCGAGAAGCTGATGACTCATCCATCGCCCAGAACCAGGGAACCAGAACCCCCCGCACCTGAGACCTTCGCTGACAAGACCCTGAGTGCCCCTTGGCGGCGTGCACCCATCGCCAGCCAGACAGTCCCCTCAATTGATTTACCCTCCCTCCGATCCATCATGACTCCGGGATGACGTCGTCCCATCACTATCTTGCCGACAAACACTCAGTCTCGCCCTCTTTGATATCATTCGTGGGGCACAGTCGGTGATCGGAGATTATGCTCTTATTGTGGTTCGGTATCCTTTGCGCTTTACTTTCCACAATGTCGCTTCATCGGAATCTCCCGTCTAACTATTACGCACAAGCACTCGTCAAGAATAAATGTGGGAAAGCGGGTGGAAAGTTTCTCGGTGGTCAGTATTTAGTCGGCAAAACGCCTAGAAAAACAAACATCCTGTTCGACCGTAAGTACACTGTACACTGCCTCCCTCGAGAAATCACACGCAGATCGTTGTCTGACGTCTGCCGTCGCATCAGGATGTCTTTGTGCCAGATAGCTGTGCATTTTAAGCGAGAGTCGAAAATTCAAAAGGCCGTTGATCTGCTCTCGCTGTCCACTCATACATACACAACTCAGATGAATAGAGCTGCAGTCGGTCAGAATCATTTCTGTTTTCATTGATGGAAGCTCTCCCACAGAACGAATAGATCGTCATAGCAAAGAGTACTTTGTCTTCCATTCTACGCAAACAATGAGGTAAACGCAACGAGTTCTCGTAAGTTGCTGTTAGAAAAATGTCCCGCTCCTACTACTTACCCAAGATCTGGCAAAGCCGCGCAACAATCGATGATTAGTAAGATGCGCAACCACTTTCTGAGACGGCGGACTTGAGCAAAACATTTGACGATTTTACGAGAGCTCGGGGATAACGACAATATTGAACGCTGAATTGCCTGTTAGAGTATCGAGCGGTAAGCCGATAACTGATAGGTCTTACAATTGATTCTTTAGGTTTATCACGCACTGTCACCACGAAGTTTATGACATGTGCTTCTGCTTCCCGGAAAACATCCATAACAAGTTTATGTTTGAACTCGCCCCATCTTTGGCGACTGATGCGCGTTTCTGTGTTCCTGCTTTACAGAGCAGACAGAATCTTCAAAAATTGCTAATCAAATCGGAAACTTTGTTGAAAAGAAGCAACAATCAGTGCTTCGTACTGTATCCGATGGTGCCACCAGAGGCATACTTGAAGAGCATCTTCCGATGCTTTTTTTTTTTGAAAACAGCAATAGGTCAAGTCACAAGAAGGTCAGAATGCAATGGAGAACATTAATACGTCTACCCACTGAACTACAGACAGGTTTGAAGAACTGAAGAGTCGTAAACAGGAAGAGAGATCAGGACTCGATGGGGATGTCACACGCCTCTCCTGCGAAGCCAGTGAAGCACAGACACACGCCGTCCTTCAGGTTGCACACACCGCCTCCGTTGCAGTCCCCTGGACACGCCACTGGTGCATCGGCTGGCGGCACGAACTCGGGCTCGCAGCCCACGCCCGAGCACACTTTCAAGGTGCCGGCGCTGCTGAGTCCCATGACCTCTGGCTGGTCGCTGGCAAAGACGCGCGTGGGAGGCAGAGTGAAGTTGCCAACCGTGGCGGCCACGGCTCTCAGACTGACGCTGGTTGTTCCCGGACGGACCCTGTCGAAGGTGAAGGTCACGACCTGAGGCCTGGTCTCCTGCTGCGGACAGTTGAAGAAGAAGGAGCGGAAGAGACTGAAGAAGGGAACGGGGCAGAAGCCGCCTCCTGCGATGTTGGGATCCACGGGTTCCAGTCCGGCTGGCATCAGGACGCGGACGACTGTCTGTCCGAGCGCATCCGGCGTGAGGAACTGGACCTTGATCGAGACGACCGTTCCTCGGGGGACGACGGAGAGACCAGGCCCGTCGCCCTCCTCGGCGTCCTCCAGCTGGATGCTTCTCTCCACGAAGATGCCTCTGTAGGTCGGGAACGGCAGGAGCTCGGACGGAACGAAGTTGAGGGTGATCGCGACGCTGGCCTCGCCGCCGCCCACGGCCGACACCTCGATCGGCTCAGGCGCTTCTGGGAGTGCCTCCCATGGCACTCGGGAGGAGGCGACCGGCGCGGAGGCGTTGGTGAAGGAGGCCTCGAGCAGGGTCACGTTTCCGGAGACGGCCTCGAAGTCGAGGTTTGGCTGTGCGCTGCCGCGGGAGACGTCGAACTCGACGAGCGCCTGCATCGTGATCAGTCGCGTGTAGGCGCTGAAGAGTCGGAAGCTGAAGGCGTCGGAGGCGGGACTGGCGATGTAGTCGCCCAGCCTCGGCAGCAGCTGTCCGTTGGTTCCGGCCCTGACCTGGGCGAGGAACACGAGCGCGTTCGCCAGGTCGCTTGCCGGAGCCGTGGCTCCGGGGAAAAGGGACACGTAGGCGGTCCTGCCGGTGATCCGGAGCAGATCCGTCCACGTCTGGATGGCCAGAGCGACGTCCGGATTGGACGCGCCATCGGGCTCCTCCAGTCTGGCGAGGACGTAGTACGCCTGGCTCTCGATCGAGAGATTGGCGAACTCTCGGCTGAGGCGCTCCAGCGAGAGATCGTCGACGATGACGGCGTCGCCCGTCTCGGGCTGCCAGTCGGGACCGAGGGCGGCTCGACCCAGTGCCACGGTGGAGAGGGACAGGGGTCCTGAGATCGCTGCCCTGCGGGCCTCGACGGCGAGGTCTTCGAGCTCCGAGCCCGCAACGGACCTCCAGATGTCTCTGGCCTCCAAGAGGCTTCCTGAGCGGGACTGGACTTGCGACAGTGTGTGGCCGGCGAGCTGCTCCTCGACCTGGTTCAGCAGGAAGAGACCTCTGGCGTTCTGGAAGAACGACGGGTCGTTTCTGACGGGATTCTCTGGGCACGGCAGGAAGGGTCGCAGTCCTGCTCTTCTGCTCGTGAGGCCGCCTCCGCGACTCAGCAGGTCGACGGCAGGGTCGAAGCTCTCCAGGACCAGTCTGATCAGGGAGGCGATCTCGTCGCCCACCACATCCGGAGACGGGTTCCACGGGTTGTAGGGATTGATGATTCCCGGAATTGTCGCCGCCGCCAGAGCGAAGTCAGCGTCCACGGGACACTCGAAGGGTCTGGGTACGCTAAGGATCTGGTCGGCCACGGCCAGGACGGCTGGCTGGCGGCCCACTCCGGCGGTGATCAGGATCTCCCCGCTTCCGGGGACGGCGTCGGGCAGATCGATGCCCTCCACAAAGGTCTGCGTGTCCTGACCCTGGACCGTGAATGAGGTTCCGACTGTCACTGCTTCCTGCAGTCCCTCGATCTCGATCTCCAGCTGCAGAGCGTCGCTGTTGCCTAGGCCATCGTCGGCAGTCAGGGTGAAGTTGGCTGCTCCGACTGAGACGGCTCTCAGTGTGAAACGCGCTTCTTCTTGGCCATCGGCGCCGACATCGACGATCATGACATTGCTGCCAATGAACTCCAGAGGACCGTCCACGTCGGCAGTCAGGGAGACGGAAGCATTGGCGGAGCCGGAGACCGTCACCACGGCTCCTGCCTCGAAGACGTCGCCGGTGCGCACAAAACGGGGAACTGATGGTGTCAGGGAAACCTGTCTCCTCACGATGATCTCGGATTCGGCACTGCCAAAGAGGCCCCTGGCAGAGACAGCGTACGCTCGGACGACGAAGGTGCCCAGATTGGAAGGAGCAGTGAAGGTGGCCAGAAGAGTTCTATCCTCTGCTACACTGGTCTCGAAGAGCGGGGTGCTCACGAAGTCGGATTCCAATCGGAGATTGTTTGCAGGAGCGGAATCTTCGACAAGTGCGAATCCTTCTGAAGCAACGGCAACTGATTTAGCAGGTACAGGTGTCGAAATACGGGCAGAAGCAGATGGAGCACCATCATCTACCACCACAACCGCCGACAAGGCGACAGTTTCTACTGCGCCCTCTTCAACTACAATTTGACCTCTTCCACCGAAACTGGGTGTAAAGAACCGAGAGAATTGAATTGTGATGAAGCGGCTCTCCGAGTCGATATACTCTTCTTCTGTCTGGTCGATTCTGAATCGGTCAGTCAGTCTGTTTGCCAGGAAAAACCAGGGATCCAGGCGACTGCGGCTGTTGTGGTAGTCAATCAGCGCTTGCAGTCCAGCAGGAGTGGTGATGAATCGACTCATCGACGTCGTAGACATGGAAGCGGACAGGTCCAGAAGGAAGCTGGATGAAAGATCCACAAGCGGAAAAGGTACAAGATCCAGAATAGCTCTGTCGACAGCAATCAGCGTCACTTCTGTGCGCGTTGTGGTGTCGAGCTGCACTTCAATCGTTGTGTTGTCACCAGGACTCACAACAGCCACTCCTGCATCCTCGGCCGCCTCTGGAAAGGTGATGGTCACGTTCAGCTCTCTGGGAACACTGAGAACAACTGTGATGCGATCGTTGTACATTTCTGTGTGTGGAAGAGCCAGATCGAACAGTCTCGAAATGGGAACTGGTTCTTCTGTCGCCAATCCCTCTGTCTGCCTCGGCACTGCTATCACGATCGACAGTCCGCAGTCGAACTCGCAGAACTCATCGACGTCGATGCTGATGACGGATCGACCGGAGTCTACAGGCGTCACCTTCTGCTTGATGCCTTCCACTGTTCCCCACGTGACGAGAGCATAACTACCATCGAAAGGATTCTCCACCAGGATCCGCTTCTCTGATCCCAGATCCAGTTCCCCTTCTGCGAGGTCGGTGAAGCCAATGGGCAGGTGGGAGGAAAGGGGACTCTCATCCCAGCTTTCCTGTGTTCTTCCGAGGAAAATGCGTTGACAGACCGTCGCGCCTCCAGAAGTGGCACATGCTTCGATGGCGAACCGTCCAACGGACGGCAGGACAAAATCGCAGTAGTCTTCTGAGCCTGCATCCAATCGCCTTAGTGAATGGAAGCGTGGAGACAAGGAGTCAATTACCTATCTCAAATTCACAACTAGTGATGCTTGTGCCATTCAGAGGCCGATCACTCGTCCGGATGAAGTCGCTGTCTTCGTCTGGTAACTGGATCAGCTTAATCATGACAGTTTCAAGTTGATTGTCTCCCTCGAGAGGTCGCCCTTGAAGGTCTGCGGCATCGACTGCGACTCCGAAAGTTTGGCCAGGAATGTTCGTCAGTACCGTCCTCCTCAGTGAGAGGCGGAGATCTGCTGCCTCGATGCGGACGCTGGCCGACTGTTCGAGCAGCTCACTGGTCGGTCCGACGAGTTGAAAATCGATAGAAACCCTGGACCCGACGTTAGGAAGAGGTTCAATCTGGGAGAGATCGATCACGGCAGTGCCGTTCCCATTGTCGTCGGTCGTGATGGTCAGCTCCCCCTCTGCTGGTTCTTCTTCTTCGTCTCGGTTGAAGTCCACGAGCTCCCAATTCACTGTGATCTCGGATCCGCCCACTGCCGATCCAATGAAGGACTCCACGTTCACTTGAATCTCGATGTTTCCAGCTGGCGTGACGAAGAAAGGCGTGTCCACAGTGAGCTCGACCGTCGGCAGACGCGGGTCGCCAACCGTGAAGGAAACTGAGTCGCCTCTGATGCGACCGTCTGCAACGAAGTTGACTCTGTAGTTCCGCAGTTCAGCCTCAGGAGGGATCGGAATCTCTGCTTCGTAGCTGCCGAATTCAGGATCGATCGTGACAGGGAAATCGCTGTTCTCGGACAAAGGAGGTGAAACCTCGACCCTTGTCGAAGTAAGGCCTCTGGCGGGTACGAGTTCTCTCCCTTCCCTCTGCCAGACATATCCTGCAACACTTCACTAAGTAAGCAAGTGCACGTGACCAGTGCCGAGCGCCTACCCTTGACGCGAAGCACTTCATCGGGGCGGACCAATGCCCGATCCAGGACGATCCTGTCTTGGATACTCACGCCCTCGATGCTGCGGAAGAACACATCTGGAACGTAGACAAACTTCGGTCCGATTTGCACGACTGCCACGATGTTATCCAGTGAGGTTCTGATTCCTTCCAACAAAGCGACGCCACTGGCATCCGTCTTGCCTTCTGCCAAAAGCTCCGCATCGGTCAGCTACAGAGAAGAGATCGTTCCAGAAATGAATCATTCTAGGACGGATGCTTACAAGTGACCGTCCTCCAAAGAAGAACACTGTGGCGTTCGCAACGGGTTTTCCAGTTTCCATAGAGGTCACCCAAGCTGCTACCTCCTGTTCTGTCGACAACTGACTGTATGTCACAACGGTAACTTGGATCGTCGTTTCCAGAATGACATCCGCTAGGAAAGATCGAAACCTGCCGTGCAACACAAGTGTCAGGGGAGTGGGAATTGTGAGACGCTCACCTGCAGAGTTCGAATGCCATGACTCCAGCAGGATCCAGCACGGAGGAAGCATCCCTTTCCTGCAGCACGGCGCCTGGCATCCTTGAGCCGACCAGCTGATCATCTAATCGACAATTAAGATCAGACAGTATGCATTGTGAGTGTGAGTTCACCTGGCGCTCCAAGGTAGCGCCTGTAAGATTCCCGAGTCCCGCCACCTATGACAGGAAGAGCTTCTGCTGGCGAAGTGATGGACCAGATGTCGACGACGCTGCCGGTTGAGCAGACCCCATTGTCATTATTGTCCAGTCCTTTCGAAAAGGAAAGGACCTTTCTGCCCCAGTCCTGAGATGACTCGAAAACAGCGTATCTGGGGAATCTTCCAGTTGATAGTTTGCTGAAGTCTGCGTCGACGCCCCGTGTTCTAAATTCGAGGCTGGAAGCCTCAAGAGGCAGACCAAAGCCATCCACAACTCTGTCGGATGCTCCGACAGATACCCTGAGTACCGTGTTATGCACAGGACGCCCCAAACAAAGAAAGGTACTCACGTGTATAGCTCACTTGGGCCGATCGCTGTTCTCAGACGCAGCACTGTCTTTTCCTCTTGTGTCAGATTGAAGGCTACCTGCACGCATCCCTTCGACTTGCCAGTAGTCGAAGGGGATTGACTCACTGTTTGGTTACTGCTGTCGACAAGTGTGATTGGAATGTCGGCGATGTCGGTTCCGTCTGCCAGGCCGTGTGGAATGTACAGGTCCAGGAAGGGCGTTGTAATCCTATTGACTGAGCTTTCGGAAAACGGAACGACAAATCGACGCAGTCCTCCAAATGTCACTCTTAAATCGGCTCCCAGCTGTCCAGAGGCATTCCCATAGTCCACTCCTGCTCCAAGGAACAGGGCATACCTGAAATAGACGAGCTCAGCAATAGCGCTTTCTTCAGAAAGAGTGAGTATACTCGATTCCCATTCGAAGCTCGCCATTCAGAGTGACATTTGCGCATTGGGCTTCTCCGTTCACTGGAGCTCTCCTTCTCAGGCAAGGATCCACCACAACACCGATGTCTGTTCCCTGTCCGCCGTCTGCCACAATCACCTACGGGAAACAACGTCCAGTCTCCGTTTGAGCGAAAGGTAAAGGGAGGCACCTCAAGTTCTTCCTGCAGAACGGAGAGGGAGACTGGGGCGTTGAACGACAGTTGTATGACGCCTAGAATCGCAACGCTTGAGGAAAGACCCATCTGGCAAACGGCGATTCAGACCATCCGGTGGCACTTCCGGCAAGATGTCCGTTCGCAGACCATTGAAGGGTGACCAGGCTGTGTCTGTCGCTTCATTGGCCGATTCACTCCTCACGTTCGCGATTTCCATTGTGAGTCCAGGTGTTGTCAAGATCACAGATTGAGGAATGTCCAGTGTCAATGGGACCCCTGTGTGGACAGAACCATCCAACCGAGACTGGGCGGATGAGAGCCACACCGTCGTAGGTTCGGAGTTGCAGATTCCATTTAAAGTTGAGGAGAAGGTCCGTCGCGAATGGTCCGTCTGGATCGAATCGGTAAATCGATGTCGTCACCCACCTGGAACGACCCGGAACTGGAGGGTCGAGTGTAAACGGAACCTGTCACATCAAAATCACACTCTTTCAAATCCCGACTGCGGTGACTTACCAGCTCCGGAGGCAGTGTCTCGAATCCGAAATCCGAACCGAGAGCAATGACAGGACGACTGAACACCACCTGCGAAGCGTCCTCCGTCACGAGGCACACCATAATCCTCGCTTACCGTAAGGGCTTGCTGTCCTTGAATCTCCACCGTCTCTTCTCTTGCTATTGCTGTAGGTGTGGTCGTCACGACTTCGAGCGGAATCTCGTCCGCCAGGAATCCGGCTGATGTTGTTTCTGCCGCGGGCGGTTGGCCTGCAACTGCCCAAAGGAGCACTGCATAACATATTGCTTTTATCCACATTTTCACCAAAAGGCGAGGAAAACAGAAGTGAAAGGTGTTCGTTCCTTCGTGGATTTAATTTCAGTCCAACTGTGAAAACGCGTGTGAACTTTTGAAAGCAGGACAGAATACGAGGCTGAAAATGAGAAGGAACATTTAGGTAAAACGTCGCATCACAGATGTCCGCTCGCTGTCCGTAAACCGAGCGAACTTCCTAACCGCCGCGCCACAGGTCAGATCTCTCGCTTCGGTGGACTGTCCTCAATCGCGAATCTGATTCTTTATGTACTAATATTCGTATCTGCGAAGAAGGGTACATACACCTCATGTGACGTCAATCATGGCACAAATGCGAATCTCAGACAGCGAATGCCGTTTGCCACATACATCTCGACGGTGTCTATTCACCACAGAAAATCACTTCAAAACGGACAGACACGTCGACAGAGCCTAGGAAGCTCAGCAAACCGTTGAGGTATGAATAGGTGTTTACACCCCTGACGGCGAGTCACCGAAATCCGATTACTAATTATTGCAGAGATGAAATGTGTGCACAGGATTATGCTCTCCTCGGTGCCGAAAGAGCATGCATACATTGCATCGAAGTCAGCAGTAGTTCGAAAGCCCAGAATTGACAGAAGGTGGTCAACGTCAATCGCCTAGATCTTTCGAGCCAAATGCGCCTTTAAAATGATCAAATCACCATATCAAAATCCTTCCGACGCCTGGAAGACTTGCTCGGGGTTCTAAAAGACGAAAAACAAAAGAGCCTCAATCGAGTACAATTTCAATCTTCTTCGCAGAAAAGAGCAATGTCGATTAGCTAACTGCAGGCAAACGATTAGAATCGAGTAACAGAGCGCAACACAATAACAGGAGATCGATGTCTCGAGAGGACAGGACAATACCATCACAGTGTTTGCTCTGCACAGACTCTACATGAATTGTAAACAAACGACATCGTTTGCACGATACACGCACTCTGTCTTAGCAAGCTACCTTCTGACGCTGCTAGTATGTACGTTGACCGTCAGTTGGTCGGTTTTCAATGAAGAACTATGAAGCTGAAACGGTAAACTTCTTACCGTGCTACGATAGATAGATGTGCCACGGATGACATCTACCTAACCGCAGTTCGCGATTAAAGCACGCTGCAATTCAGGATGACGAACAAAGACGCACTTAAGAAGAGAAGCCAGAGACTTTCCTCTATCTTTTCGCTGTCTGCAGTTTCGCAGCATGACTTCCAGAACTCTGACGCTTGTTTTGTTGTTCTGCCTTTCCCCTTTCGGCTCCTGCAAACCACACAGGTTGTTATCTCTCTGTTCGCGGCATCTGTTAATACCGCATTGTACATGTAGTGCACAGCAAATCGGATACGTCCCTCGTCAAAGAACGTGTCTATCCACGACGCTGGCAGTCAACGAATTTTGTCGCCGTTCGCGTCTGTCGCGAAGTTCACTGAAATGCATTGAGAAGTCTTCGAGTGCTTTCGTCTTCGAGGTACCACCCCTATCCATTGACTGTATCCGCAAAAGAGAGGCGATCAATACCGCCGCGTTGTCGTTTAGATTCCCTCTCGGAAACCCAGAGCTGCAAAATCGATTAAGGAAGCGGAGAGATTGGCGGCTGATGTGAGGGCGCGCGTTGGATGCGACTTTCTCTTTTACGGAGCGAGAAATGTCGTCGTCGACGGAGAGGAAATCCGCCAGTCGCCGAACAGCTTCCGTTTGCAGCCGGCGGTTCCTTTCCACCTTGATCGAATCGACCAACCTGCCTTGCCCACCAATGGGGAGTTTGTCTGGAATGCGACAGGGCAGCGTGTGACCGTTTTTATAGTGGCTTCCGTAAGGCAGTCCATCTCTTGTGCTTGTTCGGTTGGACAGCATAAATCAGGGTATTCTGAAAGAACATGAAGAATTCCGCTATGGAAAGGAAAACGGACAACGCGTCTTCGTCGGTGCAGTGGGTCCGCAACAGCGAACGAGGAACTGTCTCGAACACGGCACACAGGTGAAACTGCTACAGCGTTACTGACGTCCTGTCTGGGTACTCGTGCATAGGTCGCGAGTGTCGTTGCAGGTAACCTTCTAGGCGTCGCAAAAGAGGCGACTGTCATCGACGTCTCCGTTTTGCCATGTCCTCGCAGAAGGAAAGATACGAATCCGACACGTGCGTCGCATGCCGCCATGTATGCTGTATGCGTAAGGCCTTCTGCTTCCAGTCTCGATTCTGGCCGGATTGAGATTTGTCGAAGAAAACGCGGCAGCTTCGCGTCCTGCGATTCTTCTCTTGCCTTTTCACGTGGATGGCGTCGATCCAGGTATTGAGGACATGATTTCACGTGTACATGAAAACGGCATCTTCGTCGTTGCCTCAGCCGGCGACAAAACAGGCAAGCAGCAGGTCCTCTGACGCTCTTTCTGTTGAACAAGCGCTTGTCGTCATTAGGGTTTTGTACATGTACCCCTGCAAGAATGAGATCGGTCTTCGCCGTTGGCTCAACGGATGAACGTGACCGAGTCCTCTACCGAAACAATCAACAGTCATGCATCAACGTGTATGCTCCCGGGACGAAAATAACAGCCGCCAGTGCCAGATCCAAAAATGCGACGAGGTCCTTACCCTCGTCTCCGACGCATCTCGGTTATGCGAGGGAGCACCAGCGTGTGACAGATTTGTCAAAGGAACGGCTTTTTCTGCCGCCGAAGTCGCAGGTGTCGCAGCGACAATACTCGAAAAGGAACCAGATTTCAATCCTCTTCAACTGCGAAAGCACATACTACAGAACTACACAACGTCGATTGGAAAAGAGGTAAGGAAGTCTCTTTCTTTGACGACATTGTTTTCTGTCCTTGTGTAGAAAACTCCATTGATACAGTCACTGTCCTCAGCAGAACGCGATCAGATCTCCACGGGACAGTTGGTGGCTGCGAAGACGCGTATAATGCCTCTTCCGGGTCTTGTTGTCCATCCAAAACGCATTCCAACAGTCCATCTCTTTAAGAACACGGCAGAAAGCTCCAGTAAACCACAAAGCACGTTTTCTGAGGAGCTCATTCGCCGATTCCAGAGATACTGACTCTGCGCATCGCAAACTACCGGAATGGAGAGTTGTCCTGGCGTGTTCATTTCAGAAGCATTCATGCAGATGATTCCCTCGAGTGGATGACCACAGAACGCATTAATGGGACGTTGCGGGACGGAGAGAGTACCAGGCTGGCCGTAAATCTCTCGTCTGCGCTTGACAGGCCTTGTCTCAAGCAAGGATTTATAGTGGTGCACTCGAATGATCCAACACTCTACGAGTACTGCTCTGTCGATAGACATCTGTTCGTAGCGACATGCCTTTGTGGCAGGCTTCAGATTCCAATCGAAGTGGTTATCTACTGTGAGCGCATGTTCATGTCTCA
Source organism: Putridiphycobacter sp. (assembly GCA_965230195.1). Lineage (GTDB taxonomy): Bacteria > Bacteroidota > Bacteroidia > Flavobacteriales_D > Crocinitomicaceae > Putridiphycobacter. Next base: position 712,342 of record OZ245997.1, on the reverse strand, counting down.
CCCTCAATACGAAATGTCGATAGAGAACGCAACCTTTTCAGACAGAAGACCAACGTCGTGGGCTCCGCCAGCTCTGGAAGGTTCGTTTCGACAATCGTCCTTTCTCTGAAAATCGCCAATATCACTTGTGTGACAGAAAAGAGTGATCTCCTGTACATGGAAGCTATTTTGAGTCTCTCTCCATCGGTTGCAAACTCGGACGTGTCAGAAGTGAATGCCGACAGTGCGTTGTCTTCAGCAATTCGATGCCATCTCACTCAGTGCGATGCTTTGAGGACCGTCGAATCTGGAGGAGATGTTCCTGCTGAATGACGAGAACTGTGGCAAATACGTCATAAGAATGACGCGTCCCAGGTTGAGTGAATGGGATGGCGAGAATGTTTTCTGCCTCTTCATCATGGACAACACGGTTTTCGACATCAAGGGAAGACCATTCCCAGAACAGAGAGCCTGCGTTGCCTTCGCTGCCAAGTTCAATTCAATAACTTCGTTTGCGCACACTTCAGCAGATATCTCTGTGATGCGCAGACCGCAAAGTCGGTTCTACGGCACTTTTCTCTCTGTTGGTTATAGCACCGTTCCTATGACGATGGATTCAGACGTCCTGCTGATGTTGGCCTTTTCTGAACGCGTCGAGGGATTCCACGACTCTCTGGTGAAAGTGAGAATCGGACAGTCACGCGTTGTTTGGACGTCAGTGGTGACAGGTGAGCAAAGGAAAAGTGGTCTCCATTTCGCCAGCGCTACCGACAAAGACACTCTACTACGTCCAAATCTGGATTCCAGAAGACTACTTTGGATTCGTTTCCGTTTCCCTCTCCAAGGAAGGCATCGTCGACGCAACAGGTTCGACAACGACTGCCCATCCTCCTCAGGGCAATGACGCATTGCGCCCTTCTAGGCAATGGACTTGTGAAAGAGGTAACACTCACGTTCGAAAGAGTACGTCACGTCGCGGTTCTACCAACTGCAGTGCAATTCTGAAGACCACAGTAGACATAACGAACAACCTGTTCTGAGTATTCAAATGAAATCTGCCAGTTAAGAAGTGTTTGCTGTTATTCCTTGTTTACAAAAACGATGTCTCCGGTTCGTCTTCAACCGACTGCGTTTCGAGTTCGAATGGCAACCGCACGTTGTCGACCAGATAAATCACAGAACTGCATGCCACGATGATCTTCGTCACAACAGTGATTTCAGCATCGCCCTGTCCTCTCAACGCAACTCCAATTGAATTGGAGAGACTTCTAACAACGGAGAGCTGCATCGTCTTTCCCTACGGGTGCTTGGTTTTATCAAAAAGTGCCGAATGAAAGGACGGGTTACTGACGTCGATGGACAGAGCCGTTGGGAATTTCCTCCCATGTCGAAGCGATCTGAGAGTGAGAGGCCTCGTCACCACGTGATAGTCGACAATTTTTTCGAGAACTGCTGGATCTGTGAGCAGTGCTGATAGTCTCCTGTTTTCGAGATCGACGAAAAGAGAGTAGAACGCTGCGTCCGTCGGCGCAAAGAGAGTGATGGCGAGATCTTCGTCTGCAAACTGGGGAATGCGACCTGCAGTGCGAACGACATCGTTCAAGACACGCAAATCGCTGTTCTGTGCCAAAACGTGTGCAACAGACGTACACGCCTCATGTGTATCGTCACTGTTGGGGCGCATGGTATCTCCATCGGCGACTGAACTCATTGCCGACCGGATCGCGTCCCCCACATCGAACGGCAGTAACGCCATGTCGATCTTATGGACAGCACCATCACAGGCGTCATCCACATCCGTCTCGATCACGTTTGCGCTGCTACCGATGCCGGCGATATCGATTCCCCCTTTTCCTGCCGCAACGACCAGATGTTCGCCGTTCAGGGTGGTGAGGGCGCCATCTATCAACGCAGCGGATTCGAGATTCTGTCGGACGACGTGGTAGTGCACTACATGTTTCAGCATATCCCTATCGTCAGTGGGTACTTCAACACTATGGCTTGAACAGAATGGAAGCTGGACCTGTCGCGACGAAGCTGTGGATAGTCGACGCCGACTTTGCCCAACCCTGTCTCAAATGCTGTGTTCGTCGGAGCAAACACGGTGAAAGATGTCCGTCCTCCTCGGATCGTCGAACCCAGACCCGTGTCTTCCAATGCTCTAGGCACATTGCACGTTTGAAGATCTTCTTCTCTGCAAGCGATTGGCTTACTGGAGAAAGATTGAGAGATCCTCATGCTGTGCGATGGCGCCGAGAACGTTGCTCTCTGGATCGCAATCGCGTGTTTTTATGGACAGTTCCGACGGGCTCTCGAGGACGAGGCGGATTTCATCGAGCGTTGTTCCAGGCAGTAACACGTTGTCGACTGTGTAAATGACCGAGCTGCAGATCTTGACGCCACCGTCGAGAATGGTGGCCGAAGAGCCAATACCGTCGATCTCGTATTCGCTTGAGCCAAAGAGCTCTTTCCCCGGGACAGGAGTGGGGAACGAGAACGTGCTCGCCAATTCATTCGCATTCTTGATTTCGAAGGGCACGATGTGGTACTGCAAAACCTCTTTCAACTTCTCAGGATAGTTTTCGACAAGAGCATCGAGCGGCATTTCAAAACCTGCTGCCGCGTTTACAATTGCCTGCGACAGGAGCTCGACACTCGAAGATCGCGCAATGAAGAAGGGACCTCATCAATCGGCGCAAAGAGCGAGATCGATGCATTCCTCTGTTGCAGTGTCTCTTCCAGACCGACGGATCGCGCGATGGTGAGCAGCAGTGTGAACTGGGAGGCGTTTGAGAGTTCGTCTAATAAAGATGTCGGGCACTCCCCCGTATCTCGATCGGAAAGGACTTCGGTCAAGCGTGCGTCTTTTCTCTGGCGAGGCACCTCGGTTTCTGCCGAGGCACATGCCAGATATTTTTCGCCGTCCTCACAATGGCAGTGGTCACATGCCTGCGCACAGTCGTTTCCATTTCGCATCCACCGACGGTCACAGTTCGCGTGTGTTATCTACAAACCAGGAAGAAATCTGTGCAGAAACGTGCCTTGGATGATATTTACGACTTCGTCGCAACTTCGTCTGTGAGGTGGCAAGGCATCCAAGCAGGCGTGCTTCTGTTGACTCACCATCTGTCTCGCTATGCATCAGAATCGACATTTGATTCGAGGGCCTGTCGGTTCTCGGGTACCGCAAGCGATCCAGATGTAGAGTAGGACACACAGTGGGATCTTCATTGCAGGAAGGGTGTATCCGATATCGCCAATCGAATTCGCGATAAAGAGGCACCAGGAAAGAATGGGAAATCTGTGATCACGGGTACGATAGTGACCACTTTCTCTATAGCGACGGCGCATAGGAAGACACACTTAACGTCGCTTCACTTCAGACGGAACGGTGACGTGACAATTAAACGACGTCTTTGACGTCGTGTTCGCTAATTCGTCTACGAAGCCATTTTCTCTCCGTAGTCGTCAACACAAATCGCGGATGATGACTATAATCGAGTCGCTCTTCTCTTTACTGATTCCCTCCTTCCGCTTGCACTGCTTAAACACTGACTGGTATCGTTGACGTGTTCTGTAAGCGATATAACGTTAACGGGCTTTTGGCAGCAACAGTTCACGATACGATGTGAAGCGATAACTGTATTTCGAAATAACAGCGACTCAAAAACCTTATGAAGCCAGTCACGCAAGCTAGAGCTTCAAGCAGACAGACGTGCATAAGCTAACTCGTCATGAAGGAATGCAAACGGTACTCAAGATAAGTTCGCAACCTTGAGGGCACAATCATCGTGGGAATCGTTATCTATCTCTAAAACGAAACTCGTCCAGAGGCTTTAACGAACAGCTGACGTTTACCAAGTTCAGTGACTCTTCTAATAAGCAAACTTTGATGCTGAAAACTCTGTCTGGTATAAATATTAAACTTACACCATGACGGTAACCGACTTTTGATCCAGATCTCTCATTGCATGGCAGAATTTCTTTCTCTGCGTGGCGTATGCATGGATCATCCTGAAATCGAAATTTGCACTTCAATTCCATGCAAATAACTTTGTTTAGACACGTATTTCGTTCGCTGAGAATCGCAAACACCGGATCTTCTAACTCTTACACTTCGCTCTATATGTCTTAGGTATTAAGGGCAATTTGAGTTCTTAAGATCTTTTAAAGCCGCTGTTCAGACTAATGTCGAAGTTCTTCGATTCTTTTCCTCGTACTGGTTTAGAAACGATGGTGTAAATGTCTCGTTCTTCGTCTAATGTTCACGTTTCATCATTCCGTTTGGACTTCGAAATGTCCAAAGTTCGTCAGTCCACTGTTAGAATCAAAATTACCAAACTATTTCCACGGAAATCCCGTTAATAAAAGATCGACTCTATGGTTCTCGAACAACAAACCCACAGACTGTTAAATGCTCTTATGTCGCGTCCACTATTCGTAGGAATATGGGATGCAGATATTGCAAGACGGCGTTACATGCATTACAAGTATCGTAAAATATCCTCTTTTGATTGCTCTCAAATAATCCAATCTATATACCATCTACAATATCAACAACTGATAAAAATCTCAAAACGACTACTATCAAGATATTGAATGTTGTTTAAACAATCACAAGTATGTGCCATAGTCAAAACATAAAATCCGTTTGGCTGTAGATGTTACTCAATAAAACAGTGTAGAGAATGTAACGTTAGTTTTCATACAAACGACACCGCGTAGTTCTTTTTAAATAAAACATCAAGGCTGTCTGTTCTTACCAAGATGACAACAAATGGAGACAGAGAATATCCCATTGCTAGGCCTTTGACTTGTTCATAGTATGCAAATCCGCTTCTGGTCTTGGTCTTTGTGATGACACCGGCTAATGCGTATTAAAAAATCTTGATCAAGATCATTTGCCACTCTTTCTCTGGTATCCATCCTGCAAAGTCTATCAGGTATTTCTAGTCAAGAGTGGATTATCATTGACTCTCCATCTTCAATAGCAAGCTACTGTATTGCGTCCCTTGCATGTGCTGTTTCCAGAATGTCGAAATCTAACGTCCATGGGAAGATAAATGTGCTAACTACTGATTAATGGTTCTTGTTAATGTCGAAAACCTTGTACTAGTGGTCTGGTTGGTAGGTATTAAAGCTTTTTCTTAAGTATCTTGTGTACTTTGGGCATTGCATACAGCTCCGCTGCAACGTCGAGCAGAAGAGGCTCCTAGCGGTCTGCAGGAACTACCATAAGCACCAATGTCTTCGGCTTCAGGAGCTTCCCAAACATGGAGAACAAGTTTGAAAGCGCGCGCGGTCATCAATGGATGTTCGTTTGATTTTCTTCACGATCATCAACGCCATTCTGCCTTGTTCGCAGATGATTTGTCCGGCTTTTGTCGTTGACATAGGAAAACAAGTACCCGCGTCATGATGATCTCAGCAATCATTGCGTCGCAGTAGCTCTTGTGGATGGACACTAAGATAAGTATATCACACTTTCTAGCGTTGTACACGCTTACACCGATAATCAGGCTCTTATTCATTGCGTACGCTGTAATTGTCCGTGATGGCAACGTTCACAGAAGGCACACTCGCTGCATATAGACCTTGGGTTAGGATTCTCTAAGGTATCTTGAACTACTTCTGTGTTCTTGGCTGCAAGAAAATTCCGCAAAACAAATGCGTACGTTCAAGTCAGACAGTGTTCTTGACGTTTGTCTTGGCATGGACATTCCACAAATATGAGATCATGAGGTTAGACGTAACGCTTACTCTGCGCCCAACAAGCTGCGATATTTCTGATGAATCTTTTAAATTGATTGTATGAATGGGAAGGTATTTCGCCTTGTTAAAGAACGACCCTTAAGAAATCGATTTGTCTTGCAGTGTGTCGATCTTTACAGGCACGCGCAACTTATGATTGTTCTCCATAATGAGTCGCCAACGTCTAAAGGATTGTATAAAACGGCTTGGCAGAATAGGTGATGTTAAAGAAACCGCACAGACGCCATCATCGCCACTAAGAAGCCATCCCTCTACCAGCGATCCTTATCATACCCGACACACCTTTTATAGCATTCATTGTGAAGACCAACCCAGAGGTTGACGCTTATCACGAGAAATCTGTAGCAATAGTTGTGAAAAATTCCCTCCGACAGCCTCGCCCTCCAAGTCCCTTGGGAAGTGCTCGGCATGGACACGTATCCCCCATCGCTTTGCACGGCGGGGGAGACAACGACGGGGAGAGTGAGTGCCTGAATCATCTCCAGGTTGGTTACTCTCACAAGCACAGCGGGAGTCTTGAGGTAAGATGATGATATTCAAGGATATCGGAGGCCACGCCAAAAGTTACAGCGATGAGACAGCTTGTTACGACGACGATAGACAGCGAGCGTTTTGACAAACAGAAACAGATTGTATGTGATTCACAGACACAAGTATAAACTCAGATGTCAAGCGTAAAAAGATTCATGTGCCTGTTGGATCAGGAAACGTCACTGTCGAATGACAAGACGTTTACCTATATTACGACGTACTGAGCACCTGTAAAGAATACCCGTCTGGCTCTTCTCGCACCGCGGCCTCTAAGCGCTCGGACCAATCGCCGACCCTATCGGTCCTAACAACTGGTTTCGGAGCAGGTCGTTCTTGGGGTCGCGTTTGGGAGCGTTGGTGTCGAAGGCCGCTGCAGATCCGTTTTGTCAGAGATTCGTCGACTGGCTCGGAAGTCGTGCGCCGTTTAGTTTAGAGAGTCTCGACTGTCTGATCTAGTTTTCTGAGTCCGTATCCGTCGTTTGTATCGTTTCCGTGAAAGTTCTGGTCTTTATCTGTGACAAGACGAAGCGAGAGGCGAGTGACAGTGCCTCGGAAGCGTAAGAGCCGAAGGCTGTGGATGGTGATTCCCACAGAGGGAGAAGCATGGGAGCGTTGAGGAGTGACGCACATGGCTCGACTCCTGGCCAGCTGGCGTTTCGAGTACCAAGTAGTGTCCGACGTAGAAGCCGAAAAGAACCGTTAGAAGACCGACGCGCCGATTTCAGCAGTCGTATTGGGTCGACATTAGGATTTCAAGCAGAAAGAGTCGGGGCCTAACAACATTGTGTCCTATCCACTATTCTGTCGTTTCAAGGACTTTGTCTCAAGAGAGACTGTCTGTTGTTTATTGATGGGGGGAGGGGTTGTTGGATCAGGAAACGTCACTGTCGAATGACAAGACGTTTACCTATATTACGACGTACTGAGCACCTGTAAAGAATACCCGTCTGGCTCTTCTCGCACCGCGGCCTCTAAGCGCTCGGACTAATCGCCGACCCTATCGGTCCTAACATGCCCGACCCTCGCTTGGATGCTCAATCCCTGATGTGATAACAGGAAAACATATGAAGTTCAAGAGTGAGTTCCCAATGAGATTCTAGAAGCTTCCACGGAACTTCAGCAAGAACTTCACAAGAGCTCACTCCTAGTCATCCTGGTTCATGCCAATTCATCGCGACTCGGCGGTGACGGTTAAGTCGCAGCTAGAGGCACGCGAAACACAAACTGACGGAAATGCCTATTATTACAACGACGTCCCATCAGCGTCCTTTCAGAAACGCACCATACTTTGACATGGATGCAGCCGTCTTCCCGTTGTGCGAACTCCGAACAGTCAGCGGAGCAAAAAGAACGAACCAACCCAAACACAGTCTAAAACGTAGAAGAACAGAAAAGAAAGTCCCTTGGGTGTGTGAGACTCGAATGCTCGAGGGTCAAGGACCCCGACCCTTGTGGTTTCCTCCTGGCTAAGGGCCACATTGATTCTGTCCTTTAAATGTTATGGTCAGAAAATGGCTAGAAGAGATGACTGAGCCTAAGAGACAAATGACAGAAGAGTAATGATGACTGTAAAAAAACAAACAAACTAACCTGTAAAATTCTTTAGGTACGTTGCGATTGGTTTTCCCACATGCGATTCAAAAATGACTCGGTCATTTGGCCAAGTTTTCGACGGCCGGGAAATGCAGCGGACAGCCTGCCTATCAGGCTTCCGTACCTATGGTTCAAAGAGTGAGAACTCTTGGAAAACAGGCGAAAAGGACGCATGACCTCCTTCTCTAACCTGGTTTCCACCTTGTCCACCGCTACTTCGAATTCGAGAATGTCCTCTTCTAACCCGAGCTTTATTCTGGCATGCGTGTATCCCATGATGGCGCTGGTCCTCCCTCACTGCGGATTGTATACTCGTCGAAGCCAGGGGAGACGATCCATGCACGCTTCGAATTCTCAGGCCGAGGAGTTTGGCAGTGGTTTGACCCATTACATTTCTAGGAAGCTCGGGGTTCATGAAGAAACAATGCGGAAGAGCAAGTTCCCCGAGCTCCTCCGCGGCAATGTATCGAGGTCCCGGGGGTCAGCGCGTTGCAGCGAGAGGTGGCGGAAGGGCTCGTGCTGAGGACGAAGATGGTTCACGGGGCTCAGGCTCTTGTGACCGTGGGGGTAGGGGGATTCGTATCCCTTGACGGGAGTGGTTGAGCCGTGTAATGACCACCCTGCCGTTCTGACCATCGGACACAACGGGTGATAGCTCCCGGTGAAACATACTAATAACAATAAGGCAGTGATTACTGAACGTGAGTTGTAGTTTGCGACTGTTGGACGCATAGGTTGGCGAACCCTGAACCACGAAGGGTATTTAAAGCGGACATTCTCCCTGTAAATATCTCGAGTTCTTTGGTGGTATCATCTAGGTGTTTTCTGTCGTCGTTGTTTGTTCTTTGAATTCCAAGTACTATAACGTTGTTACATCGATTTCCAAAACGCATGCAAATATAAACCGGTTAAGTAGTCAAAATACCACATCACATCTCCGCTAGAGTCTTCTCTGCCTTGCACCCACGCTTCTCGACACAACAACGATCCATCATATCAAGAACTTGCGCCTCGAAACGATCTATCGCTTTAAGACAAACATGATCAAACATCCCATCCGCCGCTTTTTGAATACGCGTCGGGGAAACGAGGCATAAATACTCTCTCCACCGCTGTTCAAACCCAACGATGGTTCATGTTAGTATATCGTCATAAACAAAACGTGGTAAACATTGCTACAACTTTCAAAGGTCCTAAAGATTCACTATTATTAATGTAGCATCTCTTAACCGCTCTGTAGAACGAACGGATCCACAGTGGAAGGTTATTAGCGGACTATCCCCGTAAAAGGCGCTCTCCTTCGATTGTGTTGTAACGCTGAAATGTAAAAGCTGTCCGTGGTGATGTTAAAACGGCAGGTAAGAAATGTTCTTTAATTCCAAAGCGGCAACCGCTATGATCTCATTGTAACGCTCTGTTCAGTAGCCCGCGTAGTTTGATATTGTCAATATACCCGTCCATCTCACTCTTTGCAATCCAAGCGTGATCCACAAAATCAGAGTTCGGCAACAAGGTCGCTTGACCCGACAGCAGCTGTGCCTTCATGTAGAATTCCGTTCGCGCTCTCGCTCCTTCTTTAAAAGTGTAATGAGCTATTGGCCAATTCGCGATAAAGAAAACATCTGTCCTCGGTCCAATGCACTCCGCCAAGGCACGTTCGCCCGTTTTCCGAATCGTCTCTCCCGCGTTATGAAGGGTCGCCGGAAAGGACCATCCTCCTGAACGTGTCTTCACAATAAAGTAGAGATAACGATCTAAGAAACGCATCAATGACTTTGTATCGCCTTCCTTGTCCGCTTGTGTAATGCGATCAAGTTCTTGCCATTCAGCACCTTCGTTCTGCTGCGTGTCTTCTTCCTCTTCCTCATCCTCTATCAACTTTTTCTTTCTCTGCCACTCCTGTGGCAAATTCTGCTCTCTTTGTTCCCTCACCTGCTGAGACCACATTTGATACTCAATCTCCCAATCTTCAGGAAGAGGCCGCAGCAATGGAGCACGAGCAAGAATGCAAGATCCATGGATCGGCAGTTTGACGGCGTCGTTTTCCTTCGGGGTTTCAGGATTCGACGCAGATGTGAAACACGGATGCCCAAAAACCCCGCGGCGCAATGACGGTAGAAGCAGGCGCGACAGAGAACGAAGACTCAGCGTCGTCGTCATTAGACACATCTAGAACATTGACCTGTCTGTCCGTCGAACAATTTTATTTTTCAAAACATAAAGTCTTACACAGACGGAGGACAAACAAAGCACCGTCTCTCTCATCGCTGTCTGGCATAGACGAGCTTCCTCTTTACCCGAAAAACGACGCCACGTGTGAGAAGGTGCGACAGAAGGCCGAGTGGTCCGAACATGAAACAGAGTAGAACCGAATGCCCCGTCCAGATGTTCCGATTGAGACCGTCCAAAAACACAGCCCTATAGCACAGCAATCCCTCTTTGGCTGTCAGTCAGACTCTCGGGTGCTTGATCACTTAGCCTGGCAGAAATCCATGATGAGAAGGTTGAGCCATGTAAGGACCGTGCTCCAGGGTTCCATCAGCACTTCCGAAAATCCACTGATCTGATCACAGGATTTCGCACCATAAGACGTAGAAGCGCATCGTGTGGTGCATCCGTCATACATTTGGTACCGGCCAGGAACTCTGAAGGATAGAGAGAATCTTCCCCAATAGTCCATCCGAGAGACACCGGATCAGCACAGCAACGTAAACCAAAGTGAAACTGACAGACAGCCATTGCGCCTGTACGATGCTCTTCGTCTACACCGTTGTTTGTTCGTTCACAACATCTCTGCATGTACAAATGCGTCTGACCATTTGCCTTTTGGGCAGAGCAATCATCATGAAATAGAGAGGCATGACGCTGACAGAGGAAGCATTAAACACCCATTCCGGTGAGATCGCCCAGACATTCATTTGCACACCGTTTCCTACCTCGCACTCTTGAGATCCTTCCTCTAGAGTCTACCTCTCTTACGCTCAGTGTTCTTTCGATGCGTGCGCAGGGATCGATACTTCAAGATGCAACGGCAAGGAAAGGGCTGCGTGGCACCAAGCTGTGTGAGCGACCAGAATCTCCGCATCTTGTTTCACTTCGATCATTTCCCAAAATTCTTCGTCATTACGCCACCCAAGATGAATGGTCCCGCGACTGACACGGAACTACAATGCGAATGGGCCAAGACGCTTGCAGCGAGTGGCGATGTGCTTCGTGTGGATGTGGAGGCACTTGTGAAAGCGGCCCTCTCTGCGCGGTCGACGGGCGTCAAAGGTTCACGGGCTTCGCGTTTGACACAATCCAAGACAGTTGACGGTAAGCTGTTTCCGGACAAGCATCATCTACCCGACCTGTCTGCCGCACCTCAGAAATCCGACTGCGTTGTCTGCTTCCCCTTTGCAGCTTTCTCGAAGAATCAGATGGACAGGTGCATTCGCATCATAGCGAAATGACAGTGGTGATGGTGTGTCTAGCACGCGGATTATCTGGTACCGTTGATTCTGGACCATTTCAAGAGCCTCCCCAAGGTGTTCAATCTACATCCGGAACACACGTCCAATTTCCAAAAAGCCGTGACACAATGTCTGCTGAAGCTGAAAGCGTAAGAGTCTGTACGAGCAGAGGATAGAGAAGGAAATGGACGTTTTCTTCAGGGTGATGGTGTTGTCGTCTCTTCCGGTGGAGTTCGTAGAGGACATCAGTCAGACAGTCCACGATGTCATCAAAATCTGTGTGGATCCTGAAGGAAAGGTATCGTCGGGACCGACCACACGATATTTCTTTGTACGTGCCCTGGCACGCGATGCTGAGCTGGAAGACAACATCCCGATGCTCCCTAAGCACGCTTATGCTCTGTTGCAGTGGCTCCATGACCATTTTTACACACAAGGTCTTCACTAATCCTCAGCAGGGGACCCTCACAGCTGTGTGACTTAGAGGCGGATGCGTATATGGTATCACACATCTCTGTCGATCTCGTTTCGAGTGGAATGGCAACAAAGGGACTTATCGATCATCTGGACGATGAGAAGATTATGGCCATGACAATTCCGATCGTCTCGGCCGCTTTTCCGATCGATTCTCCAGCCAATAACGCGCTCATTGTCAATTCCCAGCCGTTTGTGGACATCTCAATGGGAAGTCTAAGTCGGATTGTTTCGTTTGCTTGCGAATCTGTACAGTCGGCGCTGAAACCGATTCTGGAGTCCGGTCCAGACAGAAAACTGAGACTGGATGTCGGACCACAGTCCGGCATGTCTTTCTCGAACAGACAGAGAGCACCGTCAGGAGATCTTGTTCGGGCCGCTGCAAAACTGGCGACCCGTTTGGTCTACCGTCTCTGGGAAGGGAAGCGCAAAGGAACGTGCACTCTCCACGGCGATTTCTCAACAGTTAAAGATGAAATGCTGAAAGTCGTGGACATCATGTTGGAGGTGGCCGAGACCTGCTTGAGCACGGCATGGGAATCTGGCGCTCTCCATGTAAAGAAGACAGACGGTTTGCTCTCCGACATCAACAGGAGTGTTGTTTAGGTGGTGGCAAGCGCAAAGCATATGTTGCAGGAAACAATGCAGTTGGTTTCGGCGGGTGTCAGTATCGGAGAGTCCATGAGCGATAATCTGAGTCGTTTGCAGATGCTGATGCTCTCATCGATTCGTCTCCTGGAAGAGGTCGGCGAAACGGACACTCCTTACACCAGTTCAGGACAGGGCTCTGTTCGCTCGAGGGGGTCCACTTCTGTGGAGTGCACGGTCGCTTTGGAGTGGGATGTCAGCCATTCATTCATCAAACAGAGCTGCTGCGATGCATCTCCCATCCTGGAACTCTGTGGGGTGGCATCTGAAGTACTCTGTGCCACGTTGGCCGACGGATGGCGAGCAAATCAGAAAGCAGATGTCCGCGAAGTGGCAATTCCTCTCGGCAACATCATGGTCGCCTCAGCCGTTGCAGGCACGAGTGGAGAACGCCAGATTGCTGCCCTGTCACTGGGGCGTCTGTTTGTGCTCGTCGGAGGAGATCCAGACATGGCTCGTCTCCTTCTGCCACTCCTCATGGACGGAATGCTGGGTTCAGACAACAGCACCCCGACCCCTGTCTACGCCTGTCTGCTTCATGTCCTAGCCACTATCGGAGGTGTGAGCGGACAATGCGGTTTCCCTTGGGCATTGAATCAGGTGCTGGAACAGATGATCAAGCTCTATAAGGACCCTCATGGAATCGTCTCAGCAGGATTGATGTTTGCAACAGGCAGCGAGGGCAAACAGAAAGGCCAGATGGCAAGCGCCTTTTTGCAGTTGACAACACTCTTGCAGGATGCATCACCGTCCATTCGCAAAGACGTTCGCCACAAACTTCTGGCCCTGTTTTCAGACTTTGGCCTTCATGCCAATGAACTGAATGCGATCTATGACTTGGGTGCTCTACTCCCTGCCATCGCTGCAGCCTGTGAGAATCTGGATCGAACGCTGCCTCGTATGATTGCCAGTTACAATGGCAGCATCCAGCAAATCAATCACTTCGAAAGGCCGCGATCTGACATCTCACTCATTCGCAACTTCCGTAATCTCTGGATGTACTCTGCCATATACAAGTTCTCGGGTATCTCGAAGAAGGGAACGCTGTATGAATGGCCCAGAGACTGGCCGACAGCTCTGGGCAAGATTGCGGCTGCAACACCGGCACTTTCGAGCATCGACGGTCCTCAGAGGTCAGACACTGCAAGGGAACGACTCCAAGCTGAGCTTCAGGACAGGTTCGCCCTTTGTTCTATCGTCCACGAAGACGCTATTCGTTCGCAGGTTGGCCAGAGCAGGTCCTCATGCCGACGCTGCATCTCTCAATAGTCTACTCAAGGAAGTGGTGGCCCCTTTCGGCAACACCTACTCTGTTCCCATGGCCACCCCTGCAGTCTATGCATACCTCCTGGCTGTGGCAACACTGGAACTGTCTCGAGCCGCTCTGAGTCCGCTGCGTACGTTTCATGATACCTCTCCTTTAGCTTCCGTCATGTCCTACCTCTCTGTGGCTGTCGTCGGTTCTCTGGAGTCCCAATGGTTCAGAGCTATTGCAGAAGCTGTTTTTCACCATAATCTGAAGAGATTTCTGGATTCTGGTTTCAATCAACTCTCTATCAATAATGGAATGCCAGTTCAACATCTTCAACAACGACTGGCATTGACGTTGATCAATGGTCTAGCGACAGGCAGTGGTCATGTTGAAGGGGACTACCCTCAAGTGGCCGAATTGGCAAACACATTGCTGGAACAGTTGGTCAAAGCAGTTCCCTCACTCTACTGGAATGCCGAGTGCCTCAATCAGCTCCTGGCCAATCTGGATCAGGAGGAAACGGCCAGCGTCATGATCGAAGGCGTCGACGTACGCAATGAAGGCTTAGTCTGGAACTGGGTACTCCACTGGGTCGATGCCATTGCCACAATGGCTCCGACGCGTGCGGAGGCTATCATTCACGAATACCTGAGGGACGACAACTGCCCTGAGAATACAGTTGTGCTGCGACATGCAGCAGAGCTGCTTTCTCGTTGCTCCAAGGCAGGACACAAGCAGAGCCAGGCTGAGAAAGAGGGCAGTAGGCGTTTCATGCGATCCCTGGCCCGCAAGTCGTACTACGTGGGACGCGTTTCCGGATTCAGTGATGGCCTGGACCAGAACGCAATCGAGACGGATCCCGTCATTCTTAAGAAAGTGGTCGAATCGCTGAACGAGTCAGTGAGAGAGCAGAAATTCAGTAAGAATGTGGAACAGAAGTACCTCCAAGCGGCAGCGACGTTAGTGAAATACACGCCATCCACCACACCACAGAATCTCCTTCGGGCTATCTGCTGGACCCCTGTCCAGATGTTCGAGCCAGAGATGATGCAGCTGGCAACATTCTCATGGGAATGGGTGTTGACGGCATCTTCCAGTTTAAATCTCTCGATGGTCGCCGAGATCGTGGATGCCTGGATCTGGACAGTGCGCAAGAGAATGGGCATCTTTACTGGCAACAAGTACGAGAACACCACGACTGTCCTTTACCAACCAGGTGCGTTTCTTCATTCCCTGCGCGTTGAAGAGATGGATTGAGATGGACGCGCGACAGATGACTCAGCTCAGGCTAGTAGCATTGATGGCATCAAAGCACATGGCTTGTGGTTGTCATTCCTGTTGGAGCAATGGGAGGTCTCGCGACAGGCACCTTCTGATACACTGGCTGCACACACGAGTACTGCTATGCTGCTGACAAATTTGAATGAAGAAAAGGTCGTGTGTCATCGCAGGTGTGTTCTCTTGCCTCTTGACACAATCTCTGCATCATCCTCATGTTCTGAGCCATCACCCTGCAGCGGCCGGAGCACGGTTTAAGCTGCTGACCCTCGGGCTGAAATACTGCGAGTTCTTTGCAGACAGGGATCCAGACTGTGTCCCTGCTGCCGTGCTCTATGAAAGAATTATACGTGCCGGTCTTGCTTGGTAACATCACCAATGCTTCTATCTGACGACTAGGAGACTGCATCTTGTGCTGTCAGGTTTGAGTATTCCCAAGCGTGGTACGGACAGAAGACGCGCATCGAGAGCGAAGAAGAGGTTATGGCAGTGAAGACATTCACAGGTATCCAAACAAGCAATGGGGATCATTGCTTCTGTACTTCTGCACAGGAATGCTGGCGCATTGGCCGCAGAAGAGTAATTTAGGCAGACTACAGATTTCCAAGTCAATGGCACTGTTGGCCGCTGTATGGCACTCGAATACATGGAGTCAGAACATGAGTGACCGGCGCAGAGATCTGCTGATCCATCTCTGCAACAGAGAGATCGAGAGACTCCAGGTGAAGCCTCTCCAAGAACACGGCAGTTTTTTACAGGGGCGTTCAGGTGTGGGTCTGTCCGATACCTCATGCAGATGTGGCTGCGACCCGTGCCATGCTGGACTGGAGCCGGTACGTGCAGACAGCATGGGCTGTGCATCCCCGTCTGGCACTCGGCCTTCTGGGCCGATTTCCAGCCACGAGTTCCATCGAGAATGAACTCTTCTCGCTCATCAGCAAAAACGCAACAGATCCCACTGTGCAGTCCCTTCCTCAAGCGGCAATCCTGCTGGCGACGTGTGATCCGATGAAGAGAATCAAAGTCTCTTCGAAACTCGATCTGTTGAAGCACTGGGTGCCAGCGTCGGTGTCTGACGCACTCGGTCTCATGGCCGTCGACATCAGTCGGCATTCCAGCGTGAAACACTTCATCGTGGCATCCCTCAGCAGAGCAAACCCAGAACAGGTATATCCTTCTGCGTCGAGGACAACGCCAGCCCAGTGATGTATGTGTATGACAGTTGGCGTTCTACCTTCCTCAATTGGTTCAGGGACTGCGCAACGACAGCGATCATTCTTTCGAGTACCTGCTCGTTCAGAAGGCGTCGCAGTCCTGGATTTTCTGTCACAGATTGATGTGGTCCGTGACGCATCGCCCCTGCGTCTCGTCGGTGTGCTCTATGTGTGTTGGTGTTCAGGTATCTACGTTCGGAATGCAAACCGCCTCCCGAGGCCATGAATCCGGTCATCAAGCGCTCTGGCTGGAAGGCTCCGAGTGATACGGGGCTCTGGAGCATCACGGAGAAGCTCTACCACTCCATTCGCAACGCACTGTCGGATGAGCAGCGCATCTTCATGGATGCCGAAATGGGCTTCTTCGATCAGATCACAGAGATCTCAGGCATCCTCAAACCCATTCCCACAGACGAACGGCGCACGAAGATTGAAGAAGTGCTGCAGGGGATATCTCTTGAAAGGGAGGATCTCTACATCCCCACCAATCCGGAGTCGATTGTCACACAGATCATATGTGACAGCGGCACCCCTATGCCCAGCAAAGAGAAGATGCCAATACTGGTTCAGTTCCAAGTCGAACAGCGACAAGGAGACGAGGAATCAGGTGCCGGGCAGCGCAAACAGGTATGTGATCAGCAGGCAAATGTCGTTGGCAGACATCGAATCTGTGGTGTGTACGCATCGCAGGCCTGTATCTTCAAAGTCGGAGATGACGTGCGTCAAGACGTCCTTGCACTGCAGATCATCAAGCTTTTAAAAGATGTTTTCATCAAGGCAGGTCTCGACCTGTATCTCTGTCCCTACGGTGTGATTCCGACGGGATACGAGAAAGGTATGACCTCCTGCACGTGTCCATCAGACGAGCAACTCGAGCTTCTGCGGTGACAGGTATCATCGAAGTGGTGCCGAACAGCAAGTCTCGATCGGCCTTGGGTGAGACGACGGATGGCGGTCTGTACGAGATCTTTCAGAGGGAATTCGGGGCGCCGGGGTCGCCACGATTCGAAGCTGCTCGGCACAACTTCATGGTTTCCGAAGCAGGCTATGCCATTGCCAGTTTTCTGCTGCAGTGCAAGGATCGACACAACGGCAACATCCTCATCGACTCCGAGGGCCATCTCGTGCACATCGATTTCGGGTTCATCTTGGAGATCTCTCCCGGAAAGAACATGAAATTCGAGAGCGCAGATTTCAAGCTGAGCCACGAGATGACGCAGCTGCTCGATCCTGGTGGAATGCGGAACTCGAAATTCTATCACACCTTCGAGGAGATGTGCATTCGCGCCTTTCTCGCTGCACGTACCGTAGCGGATCCTATCATTACATGTGTCGCTCTCATGAAGCATTCTGGACTTCCTTGTTTCGAAAGAGGCGATGCCGTCAGGAACATTCGCAATCGCTTTCATCTCGACAAAAGCGAGAAGCAAGTGGCTGCCCATATCCGAAGCGTGGTCGATAATGCGTACTGCAAATGGACAACAGCATTGTACGATAAGCTGCAGAATTATACCTATTGATCCCGAGAGGAGTGGTTTACTGGGAAACCCTCTTTAATTGTCAAAGCTTTCTGTTTATCATAATTAAGGGGAATGGTGAAATGCTTTAGAACACGCGAAGGAGACCCGGGGAGGAAACACGCTATTTCGGATCGCTGTATCACGAAAGACAGCATCGCCATGTTACAGGATAAAAGTCATCCATCATTGAATCAGCGTAGTTGACGACATCACACTGTGTAGCCGACAAAACAATAAGCTAGATTAAAAACAACAGCCGGAAACGCACTGAAGAAGTAAGAGTCCCTCAGGGTATCAAAACTAGGTAGGTAACAATGTCCCCCGATCAGTCAAGGTCAGTGTTTTTATTTCTTCCGTCCATCGAATTGAGACCCGTGAGAGGCAGGAAATCCGAGGTCACTCGAAGCAGCAGTTGCACTTCCGCCCGCTGCACCTTTAGCATGGCCGTTGCCGCTCGATGCTGCTTGAACGCCGCTAGCACCGCTGGATGAAGCATGCCTTCCATTCTGATCTGCTCCTGCCATTCCACTGAAATCGGTGAAACCAGAAGCCTGCGCTGTGCTGTCCTTTGGAGCTACGGTTGCGGTTTTTCCGTAGCTATCGGTCATCGCGACTGCAGTGCAATTATCACGAGAGAAAACATTGTCTTCATTATCCGACCAGTATATGTTAAGCTCAATCACGTTAGCTTGTTTCTTGATGCCTTTTAGAAAAATCGAAGGAAAGAATAATAACGAATAAGCGCTGCGCGTGAATAGCATGGAGCTACGCACGCTTATATCTTTCAATGCAACCGTTGGGCCGTTCGTCTAAATTGATCTGCTGGACGAGGTCGCGCGCGTGCACACGGACCCGCTTGAATGGCGCATATCACGCGGATTGACAAAACCGTATTCATTCATCGACTATCCGCCGCTGAGGAGCAGCATCTCTGCATAACCGTCACCTGGATTGTCGCCGTGCTCCTGTGAGCGACGTAAACGCATTGACTGCTGCTAGAGGGTCATTCGAGGATAGGCATCTTAAAAAGGAGAACAGAACGGAATTCTGGTTCTCTTACAACAGATTCAGCTTTAATGTCGCCGCGCCGCGTCGCGTCGCACGTCTTATCTGTCTCTATTATTCAAATTCGTCGACTTCGCAGCTACGAGCTGTCGCCGGTCGGCCGAACGAAACGATTTAACAGCGGAAGACTTCTTTACAACTATTGGAGCAAGGTCCTGACTGGCTCAAATCGCCGATTAAGTATGTGCATGTTGACAAGACTTCCCTAGACAGATGACTAATCCTGCTGCCAGAACCACAGAACAAGACCTCAAACACACTTAAACCTCGTCTGATAAGACATTCAACGCCCCCTGAGCGCATGACCCCTCCGCAGCAAGACGGTCACATCGCCAAAGGAAAATCTTGGCGACACGAGCTTTGTCAAAGTACACACAGGATTCGCAGTAGAGGCATCTTTCAGAGCACGATGCGTGTTTTGTACTCCGTCATCGGTTACAGAAGGCAGCGACATCTTTTCCTTTTTCTCAACTTTTTATACGAAGGCGTCAAAGTGTCCGTCAGAACCATCAATTAACTGTGCTTTGCTTTCTTCCCGAGTGTTTTGTGCCATTCTTAAGTAAATAGAGGCTAAAATCCATGCTAGAAGGGATGCGTCCAAATTTCCTTGTTGTGTACAACGAACCGAGAAAGAGGATCCTAGCTCAAATAAGGTACAACCCGTTGCAGTGGCATGGTCACTTCTTCTAGCTTCTCTCCGACTGGAAGCTTCGCAAGAATTTCAAGCAAAAAACGACAGTCGGCCGAAAGCTGTTGTCTCTGATGATCCCTTGTCTCATCTGCCCCTGTCTCAGCTGCGTTCTCCAGTTCCCCGATATCTTCCAAAGGATGGCCACAACTTTCAGGACTCTCATTCACGCGCGGTGTTTGCTGATCGTGAACGTCATCTTTGCAGAAGCCAAACTCCTGTATCATCTCCAAAAACGCCGATCCCAATTCTTCGCTGAAGATCTCGGCCACTCTCGTGCAGATCTCCGCCATCTGCTCTTCATGAAGTATGGGAGTCAGCACTTGCGTCAAAATCCGAAGCTGCTTAGCAATCTGTTGTGTGGCCTGAGATGGAGGACAAGCATCCGTTACTTCTTTAACTTTAACCGTCTTGGAATGCTTCACTTCTTCTTTGAGCTGACCGATTCCGACCAGGACTCTTTCCTTCATGATGCCAATCAGCTTGGAATGTATGCCATCTAGATGCATCAGCAGATCCTGTCAAGTTCACTCTCGCTCACGAACAAAGCGTGCTCTTTTCGGACACACCTGCTTGACTCTGTCAAACTCTGGCTGCAAGATGGTCCTCTTCGCTTGCGGAGATCCTTCCAATAGGGCCTCCGTCATAAACGGGTGTAAATGAATCAAAAATAGGATAGACTGACTGCAGAGGGCCAAATGTTTGGCAGTAATGGACTTCAATCCACTCACCTGCATGGCCTGTCCACACACTGCCTTCGGGACAGTCGCATCACTGGGAAAGGCAGACCTGTGCCCCCAAGACCAACTGACAGCTTCTCTTGTTGAAGAAAGTGACAAGCTCCATGGTGTGTCGCGCACTGTCGGTTACAAATTCCGGAAAACAACGGCTGTGACGGACGGCGGTGCACACCATCTCGGTCACAGACTGGCCAACCTTGACCAGACGGTACTCCATATCGTTCAGCAGGAACACAGATGCGTCCCTAGACACATGTCATTTCTGCAGCCATTCGTCAACAGAGGCGCACTCTTTCGTGGACGGCCTGACAGATCTATCCGGGAAAAGGGTTTCGGACACACGCCTCTGTATGTCTCCGTCTGCATCACACGGTTTCCAGTTTTCTTGCTCCAGAGAGGCATGCAGTTTCTTAAGACTCTCTCTGTGATGCCCGTCGAGTGTTGCTTTGCAGAGCGGTTGCAACATGGTCCCCAGTCGATGCACACTCTTGACCTCTGCTTCTGTCGCCAGCTCCTGGCATTTCTGATTCGCATCCATCAGCTCTTTAAGCTGATCTAGTCTAAGAGATTGGTGTATCTTGTCTCTTGACTGGAACACTCTTGTCCAGTGTGCATGACACGCGTCCACCAGGGCTTGACACAAATCCGATCTGCCTCTCTCGACAGTGGCTCGGTGTTGCAGAAGTTTGCCATCGTCCGTAGCCTCCAGAAGCAGTTCGCCCAAGGAACGATAGTGAGACAAACAGGAAGACGCGACCGACAGCAAGGCTGTGAGGAGAGAGAGGAACATATCGTGTGTCATGTTGCCCAAGTCGTCCAACGGAGATGGATCTTGAAGATTGTCTCCTGCGTTGGCAGTATCGTGGACAAAATTGGGCACCAGAATTTCCATGACGTTTCGCAGCAACGCCAACAAACGGGAAACGGCATGTGGTATCACTTCCGGAAAGATCTCTGTCAGGGATCCTGTTCGAGAGACGCCCAACAGAATCTGCTTGACCTTTTCTTTCTTGCCGCTCTCTTCTTCTTCTGTTCGCGAACGGAGAGGAGTTGCTAGACGGCCTGTCTCTCCGAGCGCTCTGGCAGCCACGGAACGAAGAATCGACTCGCCTTCATCCCAGTTCAGCAGTTCCAGCAATTCACCGATCAGACATGCTCGTAAACTCACGGCAGATGCCTCGAGCGCCTCGGGCATGTTCTTCAGACAGTTCAGTTTTTCGACGGCCTTCGGCAACTCCCCGGCAGAGGATATGTCTTCATCGTACTGATGCTTCAGATTGTCGATGAGATCCAGCGCAGAGGGGTAGTCATGGGCCAGAAGCAAAAGATTCACCGCCTCCTGTGCATGAGTCGCCATTTCGACGTTTTTGAGCACATCGAGTGTCGCCTCCAGATTTCGCCTCTTTCTGTGAAGCACTTGAATTTGCTCGGCTCGAGAACACATACCGTTATCGATATCGTGTGCATGAATCTGCAGTCGTTGGATTTGAAACAGTGTATCCCCCATCGACTGCTGCAGCTCCTGAAGAGACTCAGCCGCCTCGAAGAAAGAATCCGAACGGGCGGCAATCTCGTTCAGCAACTCTGTCTCTACAATGTCCTGAAGGAGGACACCATCATCAAATGAAAAGCACACCATTCATCATCCCGTACCAGAAAGGTGTTCAACGTCTCCAGCGTTAGATTGCGCTCTTCCTGCGTTTCTCCGCGAATCACTTGAGTGAACGTCTCCGGTCGGGTCAAAGAGAAGTCTTCCTGAAAATAAAGTGATGGGACTTGGCGCAGTGCCTGTACTAAACCTTCGCCTCTCAAGTATCCAGACCCTGAAGCGCATGCCCCTGTGCGATGCGATCCCGATCATCATCAAGGGAATCTCACTCACCCTCAGGGTCTGTTACACTGAGACGTCTGGCGTTGTCCTGCTGAAGGGACATGCGTCGGTGGAGGTATCTCTCCATCAATGTGCCCACTCTCATTCGGTACTCGTCGAAATGCGAGTACGACACTTCTCTGTGCAGACCACTGGGAGGAGGCGGTGCCGCTTCGGCCCATGCTTTGTCGACAGCAGAAGCCGGCCATGAGAGAATGCCGTAGCTTCCCGAGTTAGAACGATGCATCGCCGTCGGATTGTTGACAACCGGGACAAGTGCCTGTCCTGCGATGTAGAGTTCCCCATCGTCTTCGGACTTCGGTCTTATCGATGGACTGTACGTACTCACACCCTCGCTACGAACAGGACTCGTCAACGAATTCCGACGAGGAATGGTCCCCGTCCACATTCTGAAAAAACGTTGAAATCTGTGCGCCCCATCATCACAGATGCCCTTAATGAAACATTCCCGCCCACCGCTTTCACAGACGAAGAGATTTTGGCTGACAGCTGTGTGAGTTTTTTGAGCTTTACTGCCCCGTGACGATTCTCGCTTAGACGGCTTTTTATTCGAGAGAGTCATGTTGGATCGAGATGGAGTGAGTCTACTATGGTGCATGACGGGTGGCATGGAGGATATACGAACCAGTCATTTTCGCCCGTACACCGAACCGTTGGAAAAGAACTCGAAGAGTCTGAAGCATTCCGTAGTGTTATCGTATTGTCTGCGTTTATGAATACTGCCTTTTGGCACAATTGAACGGACTCGCTTGCTCTCCATCACGTACACAGTGCCAGCCAGAACTACACGTAAGCAAACCGGCCCAGACGCGTCCCCTTCAAGAACACCGTGTGCACGGCTCTGATTGTCCGCAACCTCGGAGTCTCTTCTGTATCGCCCTGCCACGCGCATTGCCTCGCATCGTAGCCGTTTCCCAAAGCGCCGCCTCGGTGTTTTAGGCACAGCTAAAAAGAAGGAGCCGCCGTTTCCAGACGCTCTCTGAAAGATGCGGTTCCCTTTCTTCTGGTTAAAGCGAAGGTCGAAAGAGGAGATGGCGAAGCGAAAGTTTGGCCGACTCTGTTGTTGGCATCAGGGGACAGAGAGCTTACGGCAGTCGCGCAATACTGGAGATTCGGAATTGACGACCGTCGTTCGCGACACGTCGCCTGTCACAGGCAATTCCTTGGACCACGACGATGTGTATCTGTGGCGGCAACAGGCATTGACGTCCTTCCTCAATGCTGGCTGCTCCATTTCTTCCAAGCCAGATAGACACATGGAAGATCCTGCCGCCGCCACGCTGCATTCGTTTCTCATGCAGTCGGACGTCACTACACATTCTAAAACGGATGCACTGGACACAACGCCGTTGGTGTATGCAATGAATGGCTCGCCGAGGCTTACGGATATCGACAAACAGCGACCTGCTTCGCGCAAAGGACCTGGGCTTGGATCCGTTGATGACACGCCGCCGACGCGTTTGAGCAGTGAGATGATGAGACAGGGATTTGAGGAGTTTACGAGGAGGCATCAGCGGAATGAGAGCATCGGAAATCAGGCACCTGAACTTCCGACGCGTTTGGAAGTGCGTCGTGATCATTTCAGCGGCCCAAAGCTACCGCAGCTCAGGACGGTCGATGCGGGAAAACAGAAGAGTGCCAGCAGGACTGCACTCGGAAGCCATGCATTGCCAGAGCCCATTTCTCCCTTGGGTGACTCCCTCAGTCCGCCACGGCGCTGTCGGTCTCCTGTACTGGACAGAAATGCAGCGCTGGTTTCTTACGAAGTGAAAAGTATTTTTAGCGAAAGCACAAGAGCCAGTCGATCATTGTCGCCGGTAGGGGCAACTCGTCAATCTTCACCCTCCGCAGATCCAGAGTCGTCCAACGATCAGCCTACGCAGCAAGAAGCAGAAGCACAGTGGGAGATCCACGAGTCTACCGCCGAAAACCGTCCATCGAAGAAACAGAGTGCCACAGAAATTGAAGAAGAAGAAGAAGAGCAGACTGTACGACATTCGATTACTCGATTGCGCAGATGGAAAGTGCATTTAAGACTGGGCTGGCTTTCTGAGAACGCCAATGACCTGGTCGCCGAAATACGCCTCACGGAAAGCCGGCCACCAAGAGTGCGACTTTCGTTTTCTAATGGCCGCCGCCACTGTGTGACATGCGAGCGTGTGTTTAGGATGATATAGCGCAGACGTCGAGAGCCGTAGAAGGCCAGACATCACATGAGATGCATTCCAATGAGATCTCAGAATATGAAGGGAACTACCCAGAATATGGAAATCGAGAGATATCTGTCTCGAATTCCGCTCATATGATGCAGGACGCACATAACAGGCAGAATGTTGTCTATATAGTGGATCGTGTGTTATCGGAACTTCAAAAGCAGAAACGAAGAACGAGGAATAAAGCATATACGGAGAAAGCCGAAATGTTAGATAGGCAGAGCAAAATCGATAAGACAGCGCATCGTCGCCGACAGACGGAACAGCAGGATGTCGCTTTCGGAACGGAGATTTCCCGAGAACAAAGCGAACCACCTGCAGAGCGTGTTCAAAATCGTCACGAAGTTTTGCAAGCATTTGAAGTACTTGTTAAAAAGAAAGAAGCGCAGATCAAAGGATCAGGTACGTCCTTTCCTTTCGCACAGATCAGCAACGGCCTGATATATGACGGAGATGTCGTGCGTTGCTGTTAGATGGAAAACGAGAAGTGGAGAGAACTTTTTCTTCGGAAAAGCAATTAACAGAGGCGGTATATAGTGATCTCCGCCAAGAAATATCAAGACTGCAATACGAACTTATAAATAAAGCATCTTCCGGTGAGAAGAACAGCGATGGCTTGGCCGAGGCACTATCTTTGCCACTCAAGTCCACTTCCACGCCTTCTCGCGAATCAGGGTTATCTGTTTATGGTCGTACACCATCGCTCTCAAAACCGCACTCTTATTCGTGGATGGTTGTGTGTGTAGATGGATACAGAGAGAGGCTGGCCAAGGAGAAGTGTCCCGAGAGAAGGCGCTCTCAATCAGATCCGACATCCTCTGCTCGACCACCTGTCATTCAGTTTCCTTCTTCGCAGCCTGTCCAACGATCCGTTTCTTGCTATGAAGAATCAGTATCCACTCCTGAATCATTCTTTGCTTTTTGCCTCCCCCATCAGCGGAGCAATACAGATGAAAGGCTGGCCAAAGTTGCCTTGCTCTCTGAAGTGCGTCCGATCACTCCATCTTACCGACCCTCTCCCTCATCGACTGCTCTCCAGGAGATGCTCTTCATGCGAGGCACGGACAGCGAAGCTCGTGTCGCCTAAACCATTCACACACAATCATCGCAGGACATGACATGACGGACAACAGGGAAAGCGATCTCCTTGCGTTCACGACAGGTTCTGATCGCTTGGACATCGAAGTGGGCCTTAAGTACTTTGCATTCTCTCTCACCTGTCCTTTTTTAAAAACGACCCGGATCTTCCGCCTCGCTTATCTCATGGGTCTCTTCAACTCACCGAGGAGGAATACTAAGCACGTACTTACTTGCCTTTTTCTATGTTTCACGCGGAGGGTACTGTGGTCCATAGACACCTCATCTGTATCAGCTCGTACCGAAATGCATTGTTCAGGAACGTACTTTTGACTTTTCACGGAATCACTCACTTTTTGTTGCTTTTCTTTTGTATTGTCATGAGAACTCCCGATGTCTCTCTTTCTGAACACTCTTTGTATCCATTGGATGGCTCTCGTCAGCTGATGTCCACATCCCAAGATTTTTCCAAGATCTCCCTTCCTTTTCTGAGGGGGAACGAACACATCTTTGCCTTCTTTGATGGGTTCATCTCTTTCCTTTCTTCAAAACAAAAACTCAACCCTCAATGCGATTGATTCCTGTCGAAGATCATGGACTCCCACTGCTGTTCAAGGAACTATTTTTATCCTGAAGTGACCCTTTAAGCCCTGTGAATGCCTTCCATTTTCAAGATGCACTTGTCCTGTACCCAATGACGTCAACTTTGCCAACGATGCCATGAATGTTTGCACGACAACAACAGTGGACACCATCCATCAGCAGGGCTCCGATTCCTGCATAAGAGCATCCTTTCCAATAAACTAACTGTCCCTTCCTACTGGACTCAGTGCGGGTCGTATTTGGTGAATTATGAACTATGTAGTGGAATGGCGAGATGCAGGGCAGATTTCTTTCTGCTATTGCACGGGGTACTATTACGTAACGACTGTGCGTTTGTTCGCGTTGGAGTTGTCTCTGACCGAACATCGCTCATTCTGGCGAGATTGTGATCTCATACTCACACCAGTCACTTAACGGGCAGACTGGATGGACAAGTGTTTGTTGATCTAGACATACATACTGTCAAATAAAGTCCACTCATTTCAATGGTGACACGGATCGATCGATCTCTCTAACGACGACGGACACGACCGAACGACGTTGCAAACATCGAACGCCTGATCCCTGTCGCATCCTCTTCCTCCTGTTCCTGCGTTCGGCGTTTCTTCGGCCTCAGACGTTCGCTAAGACAGAGAACAGAACGATGGTCAGAAGGATGCAGAGGGAAGGCAGCTCTACAGGGATCCTGTCTCTAGGATGGTTGCTTTAGCCTGTTCGGTGTCTTCGATGTTCTTGAGTCGACAGGACATCGGCAGCTGGACTTCTGAGATCCCGGTCATAAGACCAGGGATACTGACTTCCTGGGCACCACTCGTCTGACAGATCCCACAGACAATGACGCATCTTGGTCGCATGGCGTGGCCATAGGTACTTTTAGATTCTCCGGAACGGCGAAGAGTTCCTTGTCGCGTTGCTCTTCCGGAGCAAGTCGTTTGGACTTTTCGTCCTTTGCTCGACCGAGGCGTTGCTGCATGTGATAGGCGATGAAGCGATCCCTACACCCATCCATTTCCAGGATGTTGAATGGGGCGGTTGGGACAGGGGTTGGACATTTCTTCCGTTTCTGTCGTCTGGATCATGGACTTCTCTTTCACATAGGCGTCCAAGACATCCTTGTCGTCGCCAGATTTCTGACCCTACTGACAGGCACCGAAGTTTTCGAGACTGTTGGGGACACAAGAGGCATGAACGTGTTCTGGCAATAGACTGAGCTCTTTATCCTGTGACCCCTGCAATGTAAAAGAGGGTGCGTGCGTCGCGACGAGAGTGTAAAGCGGATGGCATGTTTTACCTTTTGCGCGCGGCGTTTTTGAAGGGCGCGTATGTCTTTGAGGCAAGACCTAAGGAAAAGGCGATATCCTGTAGATATTCAGGCGAAGAGCATGAAGTGTGCGTTAACGAGCACGTACGTGATAGAAGTGTGATCTTCCGTTTTGCTTTCGTCGACCTCCCCGTCATCCGACCTTCGTTTTCTCAATCGACGTTCTCTCTTCATCGATTCAGATCGGAAATGCATTCGATCTGATCGCGTACGAAGGCTAGATGCACTTCTGTTTGTTCTTACAGGGGCCATTTCTCTTCGTAAGCGCGTCCAAACGACACAGTATGACGTTGACATGTCGTTAAATTAGAATGCGCTAGAGTGTGTCCTTGAGAAGCTAAGTGTATCTATCCCCCTAAATTTATGATAGGTAATATCGTTGCCTGCTTATCCTTCCCGTCTCTGCCGTTTGATTAATGTCGATACTTGACCGCCCAGCCATTCTAGACAAACAACAAACGAAAACCCTCAATCCATATGCCCTTCGTGCTGATGACCACTTACCTAGATTCTGTGGAATTCGCAGGCTGTCTAACAGATCACCTGTCTCTTTGAATACAATCTCCGGCCAAGATGCTGAGCGGAGATAATGCACGGTGTCAATAACGGGACGTGCAGCAGTGATCCATGTATCATAGGCACGGCGTTTGATCCCCCTCCACTGACGCTTGACCACTCTCCTGCATTGACGGTTGACGCGATGGATAAACCCTGCTCCACCGTCTCCCCCCAAATCCGCATTCCATCTCGCTTGTCCACGAGGCGATCGTTTTCTCTTACGGTCTCCAAATCTGTTCTCGTTGTCCTGAATGGCTTCTCTTCGCACATAAAAGGGTCCTTTGCCTGAGGCGTCGATAAAATGCTGGTCAGCTGCATCTTGCGTCGTGAAGACGGTGAATCCTGTTGGCCAGGCATCGATCGTGGGCTCCATATTGCCCCTTCCGATATCAATCGATTCCGCATCAGGGTTCACTTGAGGAACGCCCTGCGACTCCATGTCCTCCTTAGAGAGGACAGATGCCTTTCTGGGCGTCGCCATCATAACGTTGCGGCTTTCGGGTCTCCAGTCTGGACGCGATGCAGCTTCTTTGAGAGGTTCGCTTCCCGGCACGAGTTTCTGGTAGGTTTCGACCTCTAATCGAATACGCACATCCTTGTGTGCCAGATGCGCGACAAAGGGATTTACCAAAACGAACACGTCTCTTTGCCAGTCGACGCAAATGCGCAATGAAGCGTGCGTTTGACTCAGAAGACCAATACCTTCATCATCCGGTAACTGCACTGGCTCGGGCAGATCGTCATCCGTTGATTCGACCAGAGAAACCTTGGGCACCATGGAGTCGAAATATGAGACCTGCTCACACTTGGCCCATCTCTTCGCTTCCATGCGCCGTGCCAGACGAATAGATTCGATAGGTATGTGGTCTTTCGTCGCTCTACGATTCCGCGCTGCACGAACGAACACACACAACCGTCATACCAAACGCTGGGGCTCAGAGGAGCCTCACCGTCGACGACAATACGGGGAACGCCACGACGGAGGCATTCCCAGTCATAGCACGAGAATGGACCCGGTGGACACTCTCCACGTTGTTCCAGATAGAGTCTTTTCGCCTCTGCCGCGGCAATGTACCGGAAGCTGAGATGATGAAAGCGTTTGCAGAGTTGGCGCATCTTGTGGGCGTGTTTCCAAAAGCTCTTCGACAAATCGCACATGCGTCTGCTCTCTTCATCCGCCTCCACGTCGCGATAGAAACTCGGATAGGGATAGTAGAGTGGCAGCAGAGCGATGGCGCAAGAAATGTTGTAGGCAAAGGCCAGACGGACGTCTTCGTCCTTCGGTTCCTTCTCGAGTTCGGCATCGGCGTCGTAGAGGAAGAGAAAGAGATCTTCGTCGGCGCCGGTGGCAATGAGCGCCGCTCTGTGTGTTTGGATCTCTTCGGCAACTTCTTCGGCAGAAAGATTGCCGTCCTTCAAAATTTTGAGCTCCAGTTTTTTGGCACGGTGGTAATAGCGAACGCAGTTTCGCAGTTGGACGATGTATTCGATGAGGAACTGTATGGCACTGTCGTAGAAGGCATCCCACAACGGACCGGAGACGTCATCCATCGTCGTCGACTTCGACACGAGAGAGCACGCTTCTCTTTGCGTTTGGTTGAACTCGAAAATGAAACGCTATCAAAAGCGAAAGGACGAATGGACGACGGATCTGGTATTTAAAACGTAAGACGGTTAGACAACGCTCCTGATCTGAAACAGAGCATTCCTTCGATACATGCTGAGATGAGCGATAAAGTGTTTTGGGATAGAGCTGAATGTCGGCATGGAAGAGATCGTGGCTGTCTGGACGTATGTTGTGTTTTCGATCGGTGGTGCTCCAGACCGTCACAGATGGACGCCTCGCGAGGCCGAGTGCATGGTATGGGATCTTTAGACATGCAGCGACGATGCATGTCTGCGTTGCGTTTCGCTCGAGAGGGCACCTTCGAAAAGGGCTGTTTACAAATTTGAATTGAACAATGCGATGACCAGGATAGCGTCATGCGAGATTCCGTTTTGCGGCAATGCTCAATACAAAGAGAAAGTCCCAGTTATTTCGATGGGCTGCAGATACAAATCAGTATCAGCCTTTCAGAATATCAATGATCTCTTATTGCGAGTGATTTTGACGCTCGAAAGGTGAGAGGCAAAACAGGGATGGGATCTGAACGATTTAGCATCTCCATAGACGATTCCGGACGAGTCCGTTGGTAACAACTCGAATCGAGTTGCAGCAACTTGTCTTGCATCAGTTGCCTCATGGTCCGCTCTCTATGTATGCTCCCGCGCCACTTTTGCCACCGGTTTTCTGATTGGCCAAAGCTGCGGCGGCTGCTCCATCAGGACCACCATATCCTTTGACCGCTGATGCAGATCCATCTTTGTTTGCCGCTTTGCCATCGAATCCGGTGGTGGCGTCGCCTGACGATGTACCCTTGCCCAGAGCAAGAGTGTTCTCCTCGTCAGCCTTGAGAAGGATCTCAGCTTTCGCGGCATCCTTTGATGGTTCTTCCTTCTTGGGAACCTCAACTGGATACTCGTATTTGGCATCTGGCTTCTTGTATGGCTTCTCCACAACTTTGCCTGCGATGTATGGTTTGTAGGATCCACCGCATGACTTCTTGTAGTCAACGGCGCACACAAATCCATAGGGGCAGTATTTGTTGCCGCAGACGCATTCCTCAACTTCGCATTTGAAGATCGTCTTGCACGGTGGCTTGTATTTGGCAACGATGAAAGGAGGAAGCTTGACGCAGACGGGTTCGTAGACGTCTTTGCAAATCGTTTCGAGATAGACGTATTTGTCGCACTCGGGATCCTCGTACTCCGTCGCGCACTCGTATCCAGAGTCGCATTCGTAGTCTCCGCACTTGGTTTTGCACTTCTGGATAGTCACCTCGGCGCATTTATAACCGTATCCGCAGTATTCATCGCCGCAAATCTCTCCTTCGTTCAAGGCATAGAACAAGAAATCGTAGCCTCCGTGGCAGACATCAATGCCTTCTTTGTATTCGCTCTTGACGCATTTCTTCACAGTGATGTCGACGCATGGCTCTAACCGCAGAAGGCCTTGTCGGTCAAAGATACGAGGCAAAACGAAAGGCGCTTACCTTTAGCGACGCAAGTGAATTTTTCCTCGCAGACGAGCTTCTCTTTCTCGCATTTCTTGTCGCACTTGTCGTAGTAATGCGGGTAGTACTTGCCATCGTCGTCATAGTAACCCCCACCGACGGCAATGGCCTCGGAGTTGGCAATGGCATAGCCTCCTTTAGCAACAGCTGTGGCGTCTGCAACTGCGACACCATCGCCGAGAGCCAGGGCTTTTGAGTTTGCGACAGCGACGGACTTATCGCCACCATACTCCATGAGTTTGCGTCCATATCCGACTTTCTTGATTTTGCAGACGGTCTCCTTGACGCAGTCTTGGTGGGCACCGCAGGCACCATAGCCGCATGGCTTCATGATTTCCTTGCAAACTTTCTTCGGCTTTCCGCATTTCTCTTTGAGTGCAAGGAAGCCATAGCATTCTTCCTTTTTGAGGGTCGCGCAAACAGAAGGATACTCGCAGTAGTCATGGCCACATGGCTCTTTTTGAGGATATTCGCACACTTCAATAGCCGTGCACTTCGGAGGTTCTGCACAAACATACACCGAATCAGACTCGAGAACCCACATCCGGACAGGCACACATACTTTCCTCCTTAACGCAAGAATGATAAGGCTTTTCTGGACAAGCAATAGAAACAGCCAGCAACGCCTAGATAGATACCCAGTGGTAAGGACAGACCCTTGGGTCAACGAAGCGCTTACTCCAAAGAGCGCAGCACATAACGCTGCCTTCATAGTTGGAGCTTTCAATAGACAGTGAAGAAGTAGCTTGGTCACGAAGAACAGATTGCGGGCGAATAGATAACTCTCTTAAGAGATTTTTTTAACTATGGCAAGAATTCTTTGTTGTGAAAGGAAAAAACTTCGCAATTTATACGAGCCCGTTGTCTCTGGAGGTTAGCTAATCGCATGAACGATTGGCAAAGCGCCTGTATCATCCGTCACCTCGACGAGACTTCCTCGGCTGGGAAAGGCGACAGTTGAATGCTGCTGCGACGATTAGTCTAGCTGCTTAACCGCAGTCGATCCTGACAACAATGCGCCAGTCCTCTTGCAGCTGACGCATCGGATCACTTGAATCGACCGCTTGTTTGCTTTAACTGTTCCTTCATGATGACCCTTCGGTGTTCAGAGAACGCATCCGTCGGGTCATGGGCAGACCGTCGCTCTGCCCTCGTCAAGGAATACGCGTTCTGTGTCTTTCCGTGTGCCTTGTGAACGAGGTGACGGTTGGGGAATTCCTATGCAGAGATCAGCAAATGTGCTGGTGCCTTCTTGATTCAGGACACAAGAATCCTGGTGACATATCGAAGAAGGAAAGCGAGCTTTCGAACTGTTCCACTTGTGAATTCGGTCTGGACTCTGGTGGGCGCTCTGCGCTGTCGAAGGCAGACCACTTAGACAGCCTGACTGTCATTCAAGCACGTCCTTGAGACAGAAGGGATGGCAAAACAGCAAAGGAGAAGTCTTGTTTGAGCTGACCTGAAAGCGGACTTTTGGCTCTGTCTCTTCTTCCCAAGACGACACCGATCGGTGCTTCATTTCAGCGGGAAACAAAATTGAAATTTCTGCGAAGAAAAGAGTGGAGGCGATAGAGAAAATGGCTTTCAGTTACCTTGGCCAAGAACACAAACATTTTCGCAGTGTTTCTGAAACAAAGGCAAAGAGGCGTGGAACGTGCGATTAAAACCCATACCGGGGTACGGACGGATGCCTGGAACACACCTGGCGAACAAACACGTTCATGACGAATCGTTCGTCACGCCGCCGCAACAGCGAAATCCATCCAAGTCAAGAAATCTTTCGACAAGGGGTCTCGTGTCCAAAATCTATCGCACTTTTGCAGAATGGGCTGTCGAATCGAACGAAGCTGGTTTTTTGTTTCAGTGCAGTTAACTGCCATCTCTTCCTATCTGAAACCACAGTGGCAGCTCCGCCGTCATTGCCTCATAAAGCGCGGGCTAGCAGGCGACACACCATCACCTTGTACACTGCGAATGGCAGTTTCCTTTTCCTCTGTCTGGAACCTCCGTTTCGATGTCTTGGTATGCATACGTCCATCGACTGTCCGTGTTCATCGGTTTCTCCCGAAGCACTCCGAGGCGATGGCGATCCACAAAACACGCTGCTGTATGAACATTTCCTCTCGGAAACCAACATATTGCTGGCCATGAAGATGCATACAGATATCAGCCACCTCCCACGTCAAACCTCCGATGACATGCATCGCATTCAACTCAATAAACACGAAAGCACACAAGACTCGATCGCAGTGGATGGGCAGCCTTACGGGACTCGAGCTGATTGACCATTGGTATTCTTCTTCGAGCATTCCCAGCACAAATGACCTAACACATCTGGCACCGACCGAATCTGCATCAACGTCCGGTAACGGGAGACAGCAGAGGATGGATGCAACGATCGATACACACGGATGGAATCTTTTCTTAGAGAATTGAAGGGATAGAATGTTTATGGAGGCATTGATGTGACATGCGATTGTCTCCAGGACTAGAGTTCGATTACCGAAGCGTTCTTTGTCATCATCCCGGCCATCTGCTTCTGCTGACGTGTCCGTTCCTGACGGTACAGCATCTTTGTCTGCTTCTTTCGAAGCCTGGCCGCTTTTTGAGCAGCTTTGACAGCCTGCTTTCGCATGCGTTTCTCCTCTGCTGTCTCATCACGTGGACGATTCTGACAGGAATGCATCGAAACGCTGTCGCCGTCTGACAAATCTCCATCTGAAGCGTCGTGGCTTGAATCTGACACTTCTGCATCTTCCACCGGAAAACCAGACTTATTCGAAACCTTCACCAGATCTGGACACGTCCATTAGTGACAGACGGTTCCAATCAGCAAAAGGCAAAAAGGGCAGACCGGCAGTGATGGTGGCAGGTTTCGCCTGTGCTCTTCGAGTGGACACGATCAACGATGGCTGATGTTGTGTTGAATGCGTTCTGAGTAAGAAACGTCAATGACGTCTGTAAAGAAAGCACAATGTGTGATACCTGCACGACCATGCGCTCTCGCAATCCATCTCTCTGTCCGATCTCACAGAAATCAAAATATCTTCCCATTCCTCTCCCCTGCTGTCGGCCTCTAAACACAATCGCACGTGATGCGTCGCGTTGTTCACAGACGAGGCACCGTACGCATAGACTGCATCAGCTTCTTCGTCGCTTCAAGCGCTTTGGTATCCTGTTCTTTCAGCGCAGCCACTCGACTCTTCGGCTTCAGTAATTTGTAAGGACCTATGTTCTGAGGCAAACAATCCGTTTTGCGATTTTCTCCTGAGCCATTGCCTCCTTCGGGCTGAAAATTATCAGCAGAGAGGCGACATCGCTGCTGCAAGCATTGGCGGAGTTGCTCAAGACTCATGCCATCTTCCACCTAGACCACTTTCAACAGTCTCATAGGGATGGTGGCTGCATGCCATACCTCATCTTCCAGTTCGCCCAGCTCTTCTTCGTCGTACGCATCCAACACCGTCTCGAACATCTCATCGATGACCTCTAACGGCCCTGTCCGTTCTCTCCTCCCCACGAAATCCGAAGCATCCACACCCTTCCATCTCTCAGAGAAAGAACTGTGGGAATCTGCATCGCCACGACTGAAACGGGAACGGCCGATGCTCTTGGCAGGCACATCTCCTTGTGAACTCTCCGTCCCTTCTCCCTCATCGCCAGAAGAATCCTCTTCGGGCAGAGCGATCCACTGAAGGCCTTTCTTCCCAAAGAAGGCATTTCTTGAAGACATCGTCCTGTCGGTACGTGTTGCATCGAGGACAAAACTGTCCAACATATCTCCGTCTTCGATCGGTCGTCCTTCTAACTCTTCGAGCATTGCCTCAACATCTTGCACCTCCTGTGCCAATGTGCCTTTGACATCTGGCACGACACGTGAGAAGGCTGTTGTGGTGATCGTCCTCAGCATATCTTCTGCATCCATTTCATCCTGTGCCGTTGTATGGAGTGTCAGATTCTTTGCATGGATATAGCGGGTTTCGGGCTCAGGGGCTGAAAAAGCGTCATTCTTAACATAGATGCCGCCCGATTTCGGAGCATCTCTGATGGGCAATTCTCCTTTAACGGATTTCAGGGAACGGAGATGCTTGAGGTAGTTGTAGCCATCTGACGGCAAGCCCAATTCTCGAATCTCTCTTTGCTGGTCTTCCGTCAATTCCTCCGCCGAAAAAAATGGCGGCGCGATAGAAGACGGGGCATTTCCTACACAAGTCGTCTTCCGTGTTCGAAATCGGATCGTCGACTGTCACTTGAGATCGACGGGTCTGGTAGCGTCGGGAGAGCGGATGGAATCTGGCTCTTTTCTACGAGAACGCGTTCTTCATCGATGCCGTCTTCGTCGGCGCAGTGGTAGATGAGCTGGTACGTCTCGGCTTGGCGCCGGTCGATGAATCGTTTGTGCCGCCGACCCATGCGTCTCACAGCTTTTTCGTACGATGCGCATTAGCTCCGTCGATCGTCCGAAAGTAAACGTCACATCATTCAGTACTTACAGTGCCCCCCAACTTGCCGATTCTGCTGAAGAGCATCCAGTTTCTTTCGTAATGAGACACGCAACGCATCTCTTTGATGTTCATTTCGTGGCCCCTCGTCTCTGCTGCACTGTTTTTTCGAAGAACGTTGCCGAGGGGCGGCCGATGGTAGGCAAGAAGATGGTCTCTTTTCTCCGGTTGTTGGCCCAGGAGTGACATCTGGAGGTAACGGCTTAGGGTCCGGTGATGCTTTCCCTTCTCTTTTCTTTGCTTTTTTCTCTAACTTGTAAAGTTTGTAATCCTCCTGCAGCTCTTCCAAATCCCTTCTGTCAGGATTTCGACATTTCTTCAGTTTCTTAACAGATTCTTGAACAATCACCATCCGCTTTTGGCCTCTCTTCTTGCTGCCTTTCCTTTCTTCAATCTTCACTTGTGCGCTTCTCGGCATTTGTGCCAGTTTCTGCTGCCTCTCTGCCTCGCGTGCCTTGTCCACGAATGGAATGCTCTGTGGATTGACAGTCGATGAAACAAAGTCCACGGCATTCTTGACTCTATCACGCCACAGTCACGTCAGCGTGGGCCTAATGAATGGACACAGGAAATGAACGAACTTGATTTCTTTCATTCCTGGCAAATAGAGCAATCCAAACGTATAGGCCAGCTTGCCCAGATCCAGTTCCTTGAGATGGAAAATGTACGGGCAGTGATGATTGCTGTACGCGCGAACGTATGACGTGAAGGCAGTAATGCCCTTCAGCATCGCTTCTCTCTCCGTTTCGGAAAGCCTTCGAAGCCATGACATCTGATCTTCCCCTTCCCTGCCTCCCTCCTTTCGTTTGATCGGAACCTGGATGCTTCGCGTCATGCCACGATGACCCTTGGGTCATTTGTTTTACCTTTCTGAGCTGTAAAAACTTGATGTAGCTCTCTTCGTTAGGAGCCAAGTAGATGGTCGCCTTTCCTCTTCTCCCCATTCGGGCTGTACGACCAACGCGATGCACAAAGGCATTGGGATCTTGCGGAGCGTCAAGCTGCACAACCCTTTGCACTTCTGGAATGTCCAATCCTCTCGCCGCCAGGTCCGTTGCGAGCAACACACCTCCATCACTGTCACTGTAGGAATGATATCGGTCATTGCTGGCGTCTACCTGCAATGTCCGATGTAAAGGCTTGAATAGCCTTCTCTCGTCCCGACTGTGGCATCCTTCCATGCACCGCACGGATTTTGTAATCCTTTAGCGCGTCCATCTTGCGCAGTACGTAAAACCAGTAGTCCACACAGGCGCATGTCAGGCCATAGACAATGATCTTGTCGTGAGGATGATCCAGAAGCAGCTGCACAAACTGATTCCATTTCTGATCCAGCGGTAGGACGATGGCCGAGATAGACAGCGACTGTGGTGTCTTCTGAGAAAAATCCGAGACTCTCTCTGCCGTGTCCGTCATCGTCGTGGTCACATTGATGCCCAGTGGATTTCGTAGTCCTGCCTTTACCAACATCTCACATGCTTCCTAAGCAAAGGCGGCCAATGAAATCGTCATCCGTGTGTGTCTGCGTCACTGTCTGCGTTGCCGAGAAGAGTCCAGTTCTGCGTTGCTTCGGCAGGGAATGCACGATTTGAAGGAGCTCTGTCTCAAATCCCAGATCCAGCAAACGATCGGCTTCATCCAACACAAGCACCTGAGCAGGTCTCTCTAGTGGACGACAGGTAATGCCGAGCAGACCTCCAAAGAAGCAAAGTTGAGCGGCGTGTTCTTCTTCATGATATCGTTTAGTCGTCCAGGCGTGGCGAGAATAACATTTCCTCCTGTCTCCTCGATCTTCACTAAATCTGTCCCAACATCACTATGCCATACCATAGCACAATCTCGAGTCTTTGTCGTCGGTTACCATCCACCCACGAGTCTCATAACCGTAAGTCCCAGCAGTGTGGTGAACAGGTGTTTCGTCACACGAAAGGTCTGCGTTGCCAGCTCCCTTGTCGGTGAGATGACGATAAATGCCACCTAGACAAATGCCACAAAGTTATTAGGAAGAGGGCAAAGGCCAGAGTGCAATGGACATCATGTTTGGCAAATTTCTTCCCACAGTTTCGGAGTTTTTCGAGGATGGGTAGAAGAAAGGCCAACGTCTTTCCCGATCCCGTACAGGCATCGACCACGACATCTTTGTTCCCACAGAATAGCGGCAACACTGCCGCCTGAACCGGTGTCGCGTATTCGAATCCCTCATCTCTCAGAAACGCCACCGTCTCCGCCGCCAGTTCAGAAAACGAGGCAAAAGCGCGATCCGTCAATGGACGCGACGTCGCCATCGAGAAACAGAAGAGAAGCGACGAGCCTCAAGTGACGCACGAGATTCTCCTTGTCACTTCTGCGAGATGTTCAATGTATCGCTGCCGACTGAGATGGCTCAGGAATGGCTCGTGGTCTCAGCTGTTGGCAAGACAAGGATCCGCGCTTCGATACGGACGTCCTTCTTCCTCGGGCGGGACCGTTCTCGATACCGCGACGGAGAGTAAAGACCCATTCAGAGACGACGCCCAGCACTTCTCTTTTAACGCCGTCGACTCAGAGAGTGAGCTTCGTGACGTTCTGACGCATCTTGAGGAGAAAATGACGGGGAAACGAGTGGCGGCCGCCTTTCGAAGGCTCGTGCAATTTGGGAGTGTCCCTCAGAAAGAGACACTGTCTTTCATGACAGAGTTGGCGCTGAAGCATGCGCCATCGATGGCTGCAGCCGATGTCGTTTCCCTTCTGCAGAGCTGCTGTCAATTGCCTTCACATCTGTCCTCCGTCAGCGAAGCCATGATGCTGCGGATCATCGATCGGGAATGTGTGCTACAGTTGAATGGCGTTCTAATCGCCAGATGTCTCGCATCTCTGGCCGATCTCCAGCGTTCCATCCAACAGCCGCCGTCTCCCACCTCCAATCCATCCGATGAGACGGCTTCCTTTAAAGTGCTGCAGGAATTCAGTCGACTGTTCGTGGCCCCGGGATTTGCGGCAAATCTTTTGACGTCACATCTGGTCCAGATCGCTTCCGGATTTGGGATGTTGCGATTTCAGAATCCGGCGGTTCAACACATGATCTGCGACGAAGTGTCGAATACATCCAGACTGCAGTCCATGAGATATGAAGAACTGGTGTCCGTATGGCGAGCACTGGCCTCTCTGCAGGTGGTAACGCATCGACGAGCCTTGACGATAGTGGGCGATGAGATTGTTCGACCCGAACGGCTTCAAGGTTTCAAAGCAACAGAACTCGTCTCTCTGCTGACAGCTTCTAAGCAGCTTCTTCCTTTTCGTCAGTGGCCGTTTCTGCTGAAATTGATTGCTGAGATGTCAAAGCCCGAGCGCCTGTCGATCTACACCGAAGCGCACATCGTCCATATCATTCACGCACTGAGTGGACTTCGGGTTCAGAGCCAAGCACTGCAGGTTTTCTTGGAAGAGGCAACAGATGACTGTCGATTGCCACTCTTCACACAACAAGGGATGCTCTCTATGCTCTCCGCATTAAAGTCCTTGGGGTATGCAAATCATCCATGTGTCAGAATCTTAATGGGGAAGGCACAAGATCTCGTCCGCGTTGAACAGGATCGTCTGTCCGAACGCGAACTGCTCACCTTTATTTTTGGAAAACGCAGCTCTGAGGCGGAGGAAGCACTTTGTGACAGATTGCTCGAGCAATTGACGAGACCAGAGAAACTGCAGACACTGTCAGATGAAGCACTGGCGGGGATTCTCCCCGGAATGTGCCAACGGGGAATCACAGACGAGGCACAACTGAATCGCTGTACAGAGGAGATCGTCCGGCGGCTGCAGACAGCTACACCTGAGATGCTGAGCTTCTATGCCTACGGATTTCGTGTGAACAGAATCCATGCCGACTGTTTTCTTGTTCCCTTAGCAGCAGAGGTGGTAAAAGAAGAGAGACTATCGAATTTCCACTCCCATCAGCTGGCAGGGATCTTCTACTCTTTGGCCCGTTTGGGTTGGAAAGATGCATCGACATTTCAATGTCTGTTACGTACCATGACGCATCCACGGAACTTGGATCAGTGTTCAGAGCAAGGATTGGTCAACGTCATCACTGGCATACAACTGAGCCGGATGTCTATGAGTACGGCTGTGGAGAAGCTTCTGACCGAAGCAACCCAATCCCACAGAATGCTGCACGCTTCGGAACGATCCCTGATTTCGCTCATCACAAGCTTCAAGAGGATGCGTTTAAGATCGCAGCAATGGACACGACCCGTGTTCGAAGAGATCACAAAAATTGGAAGACTTGCGCGATTGACAAACGAAGAACTCACCGAACTGCTCTTTGTGCTTCCGGGACTGAAACAGAAAACGGCGCAAGGAATGAATCGCCTTAAGACGGAAGTGCTGAAACCTCATCGGCTGGACAAAATGGATCCCGAGCAGCTGAGCCGCCTGGTCTACGGCCTCGGTGGTCTGCGGATGAGCGAAGAAGATGTATGGCAATCCATTCAAGCGTGTCTGTCCAGCATCGATGTGACACATCTGACGAACAACGCCCTTGCACATTTCGTTTACGGACTGGGTGACGCAGCCAGCCACGATAAAGACCTTTGTGCAACGATGCTGAAAGAAGCAACCGATGAAGGACGCATGATGGACTACAGTCCTGCTGAGTTGACAGATATCGTTGTTGGAATGGAAAGACTTCACGAGGCAGATCCGCCATCGGCTGTTCGTCTAACAGAAGCACTTGGCAATGTCCAACGACTAACCGATCTAACAGATCAGCAACTCACTCTCATTTTCGTGTCTGTTGCACAGATCGTTCAGTCTGGAAATGCTCCTTCTTTTCCGGACGCTCTGCTGAGCGTCGTCACGGATCCTGATCGGATATCACGTTTTCAGCCTTATCAACTTGCCCATCTCTGTACCGTCCTGGAGCACAGAATGTTTCAACAAGCGCCGTTGCTGTCTCTTGGGGTCGCGTTGTCTGAAGAAATGCAGAAGTCCCATCGACTGACCTCCATGTCGCCGGGCGAACTGACAAAGCTCTCCGTGACCTTTGCAGAGGCAGGATTCAAGAACAATCCAGTCGTCACATGTATCTCTCAAGAACTCATGGATCGCTTTCTGAGAGACAGAGAACCGAAGAAAGAGCGGTGAAACTTAAAAAATGTATCTGAGCCCCTCACAACCCAAAATGTGGAAGAATGCTGTTTACACAGAGATAGGTCACCGCTCCTGTAAACATGTAGCTGTCGAGCCGATCCAGCAATCCACCATGGCCCGGGATCAGACTGCCAGAATCCTAGTGCATCCACGTCGTTTTCTGCAGGTCGTGTCATACAGCAGCAATGCCTACCTTCATGCCAGCTTCTCGCTTCAGAATGGACTCGATCAAATCCCCGAAAAGACTGGAAACAAAGACCAACGACTGCAGCCACAGCCAATCGGTGCGGGAGGTAGGGAGCGTGTAGACACTTACGCCGACAATACACGCAAAGAGGGGCGATCCAGGCCATCCGGCGACTTTCCATCCAGCAAAGGCAACAAAGACACTGGAAAAGAGTCCTCCCAGTGCCCCCTCGACCGTTTTCTTAGGACTAATGCGTGTCAGCTGCGTCCGACCCAGAGATTTCCCGACAAAGTAGGCACCGGTGTCCGCAAAGCCAACACAGGTCGCAGCGATGAACGTCGCTACCAAACCCACGGTCCAGTGGCTCAGTCCACCCAACAACACCTCGATCACTCGCACTCTTTTGCCTTGCAAGAAAACGAAAGGCACTCACTGGCCAGTTCGTGGCGAAAACGGAATGTACTGCGGGCGCCGTCATCATTCGCAGTTTTACCCAAAAAGAAGGCAAGAAACCTGCGAAACATTCATCCCCATAAGGATCGTCTTTCCATCTCACCGCAGTAGAAGAGTCCGAACACCGCTGCTGTGAGCTGTGAGAATTTTGGTTTCTTCACAAAGAGCACTTCCATGCAGAGCAAGATGAATACAGCGACGGACAGCAGGAGGGCCGTCTTCCCGCCCCGTGGGTAGAAGTACGTCATCAACGGGAACAGCAGACAGAACACCGTCATGAGTTCCCTGATCGAATTCGGCGGGGCGAATGTCCTGCGTTCGTTTCGCATGGAGATAACGAGTCCGTTGAACTCTCGCGACACCTGGTAAGCACAGGCGGCGACGATACAGGAGAAGAGCAGTCCGCCAGAAAGCACGACCACAATGCCGGATAACCCAAGGAGCAGTCCGAACGTCGCCCTCTTGAGGAGTTTCGCCGAGCTGGATGGCTGAACAAGAGGAGGTGCGTTTAGAGCTTCTGTCGCCAGAGATGCCTCCTTCGTCGCGTCGAGCTCAACGTCAGACTCCGAAGCGTCGTTTCGGAGGCATCGATGGAGACGACGTCTGAGAGGAGATGGCCGTCGGGGAAAGGCGATAGAGCGCGAGGGTAGGGGACGACAGAGAGGCGCTGTGCGACAGTGGCTCTCACCCGCGATCCAGAGCCGCATTGTCGATGAGGTAATGAAGGTCGTCCGTCATCCGATGCGTTTGGCCGTCGGACGGGCGATTCGACTTCGAGTCCATGCACAGAGAGCACAACATGTCGAAGTCCGCCGTCGCATAGACACGGCCTGTCTGGCAGTGCGACGAGCATCGCGACTCTGTCGAGTGCGGGCGGTCATGTCTGTGACGACTGTCGAGCGAAGGGGAGTGTAGGAAGTACAGTCGAATCTGCAATCGACGGAGGAGATGGGGAAGGAGGACGATTCTCCGGTGACGGTGGCGGACTTTGGGGCGCAGGCGATCGTGGCCTACACCCTGCAAGAGAGTCTTCCGGCCGGGACATCGCTGTCGCTCGTGGCCGAGGAGAATGCCGAATCGATAAGGTCGGGTCTGTATGGCGGACACAAAACGATGGGACAGCTTGGACAGTGGGGAGAGGCATCGGGAGATGCGAAGACGGATCACGGAACTGGTGAATCGCTTTGTACCCGACACTGCGCCCGCACTATCGGAGCGCGACGTTCTCGATCTCATCGGTTGGTGTCTGTCTCTGTCCGTGCGCCAGAAAAGAGTGATATGTGTGAGATCTTGGACTGTCGGAAGGGGGTTCGTCCGGAGAACACTGGGTACTCGATCCGATCGACGGGACGATTGGATTCGTCTCCAATCGACAGTACGCCGTCTGTCTGGGCCTGCTGTCTGAAGGAAAGGTCTCTACCGTCACATCATGTGACTATTAAAAACGACTAAGAGAGTGCGACAGGCGACGATGGGCGTGCTCGGATGTCCAAACATGCCACAGAGAAGAATCGAATCGATAGATGGACAACCTGGTTTGCTTTCCTTCTTGCCGAAGATACCGTACGGAAACGGTCATGTAGTTGCTTCGGAGGACCTTCAGTCGCACGGAGACGATGTGGGCTGCCTCTTTGCTGGAAGCAAAGGAGAGAAGGCCTACGTTGGTTCCCTCTGGTCCGACGATTTGCCACAGAACCCTATCCAAGTCGACACCGAAACGCCGTTGTCCCAGATGCGTTTCATGGAATCGTTCGAATCTCGCCACTCGAATCACAAACTTGCAAGAAAACTGGTCGTGTCACACATCGATCGGTCACTCTTTTTCATGTATGGGTGTAGGCCAAGGATCTCGGCATCCAACAAATTCCGCTGCGTTTGGACAGTCAATCGAAATACGGTCGGACCCTAGACGTTGCGCATCTCGTGCATCTTCTTTATGTTTGTTAGGCGCATTGAGCCGTGGTGATGCCGGATTGTTCATGCGATTTCCACCTTCCTATTACAGAGAGAAGATCTGGGATCACTGTGCAGGGGCAGTTATTGTCGAAGCTGCTGGTGGATGTATCAGCGATGCTATTGGCAATCCACTGGACTTCTCCCAAGGAAGATTTCTGGACGTTCAGGGCGGCATTGTCGCCGCGACTCCTGCACTCCATTCCCGTCTGACGCTTCTGATGAAGAATCGTTTCATGAATGGCGGCGGTATTGAGAATGAACAGTAGATTTTTATGTCCGTCGGGACGGACTGGATGATAGTACATGCTTCATCGTTTCGTACGTTCCCCAACAAATGGCGGCGGACGGCACATGAAAGAGCACTCTGGGCTTCAATCCTCTCCAGATCACGTGTTTCCCTTCTTCTCGAACGATCTGTCTCAGAACGGAGATGGCGCCCGATGACCGATAGACGGTGTTGCTCACGACGCCCTCCGTCTGGAGGCGCGTTTTCACGACGTCCAACGGCGTGCTCACAGCGGCAGCCATCGCTCCTGCAATGCCACCGGCTGTTAGCTGAATCGACAGAGAATCTTCTTCCTCGGCGCCCAACAAAATCTTGGTGGATTCATAGACAGCAACTTGCACAGACATGAAAGGAATGTTCATCATGAGAGTCGTTCGATAAGAGCGATAGAACGCGTGAGGACCCTCGTCCCTCAGCGTTCGAGTCAAACAATCCCAGACACCTCTGTAAGGACTATTGACTATCTAGAGCGCTTTTTGGTCGGGGACGTGTTCGATCGAGCGATAGGCCACGCACTTGGAGGCGTTGTTTGATGACGTCTGCCGGTGTCATGCAACCGTCGTGCACGATGACGGCCGTCGCTCCAGCAAAGGCTGTCGGCAATGGGCGATGTCCATTGTTGTTGCCCCCGTACAATTCCTTCGCCGATTCATACGTTGCAAAATGCAGAGCATGGGACGGACTGTCGCACAACCACATCCCGCTCATCAAGCGAGCATGTGCGGAAAGACGATGGAATGGTCTTACCCAGCTCCACAGATCATGGCTGCAAATCCTCGATAGAGACTCTTCCAACCACCGTGCAGAACGGCACGCTTCAATGCCTGATGAATTGCCGCGCGGTGCAGCTGCCAGATCACTTCTCAGAGAAAGATTCGTGGCGTGATTCATGACGTACACGTTGTCCAGGATGGGCGAGGGCTTGGGCACGCGTGCGGATGGTGTCCAGGGGATACATGACGCAGTGCTCTGCGATGCCAGCCATGGCCCCAGCGAGACAGTACTGCGAGGACC
Organism: Putridiphycobacter sp.; assembly: GCA_965230195.1. GTDB lineage: Bacteria > Bacteroidota > Bacteroidia > Flavobacteriales_D > Crocinitomicaceae > Putridiphycobacter. The sequence goes on along the minus strand of OZ245997.1, from coordinate 667,835 downwards.
GACAGAATCAGGGCGAGCGCCGAAACGACGCAGCGTTTTACTGAGAAGTAATCGAGTCCATCGTACGTCCGGATGCGCAGGACGGGAGATACGCGTTCGGCTTCAGTGGCCATTGCCGAACGTAAGAAGCTAAGATGACGGTGATAACGAAATGACACGCGGTCATCGAGATGACGGCAAGAGTCAATGCCTTGTGGCGGGAACTGCAGAAGAGTGCCTCTCCGAGACGCGCTCTGCAACAAAACCAGCAAAACACTGCGCCCACCAACAAGAAGGCGGATGCGCGGAAAGAGAGCGTCCAAAAAGAAACGGCGGTGGTCGATGCCGCGGGAGAAGATTTCGTCCTCAGCAAGCCGAATCTTGAGCGAATGATGCAGCGCCTGGGCGAGAAGAAGCCAGATGTGCAAAAACGGGGACTGAGATGTCTGAAGGCATACATACAGCACCCTCTCTTGGTTGACCATACAGATCGTGATCGCCGTCTGCAGGCATGGATGGAAGACGTGGCCTTTGGAGAGGTCATGTGCGGTGAACCCGTTCTCTTGGAAAGACTTGTGAGGCGTCTTATCGTGATCATCGGTGACGGATCCGAGCCATGCAAAATCTCTTCGGCTGAGGCGTTGCAGCATCTTTTTGCAGTAAGGCATTTTCTCTCTGTGTTGATCTATAGTGGCAATTTTTATGAGTTTTGCGCTGACGGAAATGCGAAAGGCGTGTTGGATACCGTTGTTCCAGTTCTCTATGAAAGAATGGCGCTTCGTCCTAAGACAATGGCACCTTCTCTTCGAATGTGGACTCGGCTTACTGTGTTCTCCGCAGGAAAGAGTGGAGCGTTCAGAAGACGTGCGTTTGTTAACCGTAGCGCTGATCCGCACTCTTATCCAGTCTTTTTCGACCGATATGGTGGAACATATGGATGCTGTTTTCGCTGTCCTTTCTACAGGATGTTCAGACATGTATCCCCGGATAAACATCTCTTGCTGTCAGGGCATACAAACCCTTTGCGGTGAGGACTTCCCTAACAGCAATACTACTGACATGAACCCCTCTCTTTAAGACAGATATCTATGGTAAGCGGCTTTTTCGAATCTCGAAAGACTTACTGGCGGCAGTTGCTCCTTTGGCCCAACGACGACAACAGCGAGTTCGAGTCGCTGCGATTCGAGCTATCGGGTCGCTTGTGGAATGCGGAGCGCATGAGATGATTCTGGAACTGGTGGCCTTTCATCACCCAAACATCATCCCGATCAAGGTGGCTCCCTCTGGCGCACCATCGATACCTCCAATTGGGAAGACAGGAATTCTACGAGCACACGGTCAAGGTGAATTTCTTCGGGTCTCTTTCACAGGATACATCAGCGATGGTAATTTCGCACGGCTCGCATCTCAAAGTGAAGTGGGTGTGTGTAGGTGAGAAAAGAGTTTTTGGAGCTGATTGGCAATTGGTTGCTGAATCTCCCGGAGCGTTTGGACTACGTCTCCAGACTTTTGCCTTATCTGCTCAACTCCTTGACAGACGATATCCCGGATGTCAAAGAGAGAGGCCTCGAGATCTTGACAGAGATCGGTGCACAGTATGAAAGGGATCACGAGATCGAAATCTGCGAGAAGATACAATATTTGCCCGAAGAGGCTCAAGGTATCGAAAGGGGCACTTCAGAGAACATCTGGAAACGAGGTAAAGACAAGAGCTGCGGCAATCGCGACATCGATGCGGGCTTCTGTCTCCAGTGGGCAATGATCCTGCACTGTTGGCTCCCTTTGTGGCTCGACCGAGACTCGGCATCCGACTTACGGTGCAAATACACTTCGGTTCCTTCGTTTCTGCCATCTGCAGCGATCTCTGTTCCCACGACGAAGACACAGTCATACATTCCCTCCAACTCCTTCGCGTCTGCCTGCTGCTCGTGGAGGACGACGTCGATCAGCATCTGAAGATCATTGTCGACGCACTTGTTAGAACGACGGTGACACATGGGCTGTATGATGCACAGGTCTGTCCGTTGCTCCCTTGCAGGCGTGCCTCCACTCGTCAGACTGTCTCTCTTTAGGGGTCTGCCAATGGGTTGACATGTTTATTGAAGGATGTGACGTTTCTTCTGTGCTCTTCTGTGCAGAGTGAGCACTTGGCTACATTTTTGGAGGGACATTTGGTCGATGACGCATCGGATCGTGCAATGGCGGTGGGATTTTTATTTGCACTGCATAGATCTTGCATTCAACTACAGTAGTTTGCAAGAACTCGTTATTGCTGTGATCTCAGGATACCCAGACAGAAATAGAGATGTTCACAAGAATGTCATTAGTAGCCATTCGATGGTGTGAAGTGTTGACAGATTGATTTCTCACAACAGAGAAGTGTGAGATTTCAGTTTATTGAAAAAATAACACTTCAAGAATTGTATCACCAAGAAGTCGTCGACATTACGGCGCGTGTCTGATTAGATCTATGCTTTTTGCTTGCTAACTCATACTTAGCGTGCATATGTGCGTAGCGTCTGTGCCATATTGATCGCGGTCGTGAATCGACCACACAGAAAGGGAAGCGTCCAAGTGGTTAAGGTCTCAACATGCATTCCAGCTTATATGCAATAATAGAGAACGGTGGTCGACGAGTCGGTTCGGGATCCCAGCACGACACCATCAGCTCAATCCATTGTCGAGGGCAATCCCTCGCAATGGTCGGCCTCAGGGATCCTTCCAACATACGGTACAACACATCGGCAGCAGACATGTCCGGATACGGCTCCGCCCCGAGCGACCATATCTCCCAAAGGACAATTGCAAAAGAATACACATCGACCTACGACCAACCACATCCAGGCGATCGTATGAGGAAGGCATTGGATATATGTGAGGGTCCTTCACCTTGTCGCTGGCACGTGGTGGCTCAGAAGGTTGATTCGGAGAGGTTCTGCTAGGCATTGCAGGGAAGAGCTCGGGGGCCATCCATGGCAACGTTCCTCGCATGCTCCCAGTTACGAATGATGCTATCTTGTGCTTGGAAAGCCCGACGTCGGCAACTTTTACGACGGGGCGAGACAAATCTCGAAGATCACATAGAAAATTCTCGGCTTTAACGTCGAAGTGAATAATGTTCCGGGAGTGCAAGTATTCCATTGCATGCGCAGCCTGCAGTGCGATGAGGGCCTTTATACGCATGTCCAATGTACTCTGCATAGAGGAATGAATCCTTAAGTAGGGCAGCCGTATGGTGCACTTTGCCTGACCTGTCTTCCCGGTTCTCTTCTCAACTTTCGGAGCTGTGCTTTCAAAGATCCACCAACCATGTACTCAATGACGATGCCATGAACATTAACCCCACGGCAAACCCCAAAAAGAGTGACAACACTGGGGTGTTTCAACATTGAAAGAGTCTTGGTTTCCTAGAGCAGTGACATCGGATGGTATGCACGATCGAGACAATGGCTCACTTGATGGAGGGCTCTGTCTTTTTCATGTGGATCGTTGTGATAAAATTCCTTCATAGCAACATCGACACCATGCCATTTTGCTAGATATACACAACCCGATCCTCCAGACCCTAATTGCTTGACCTGTATGTACAGCCACACGATTGGAGTGAGAACTGAGTATGGATCGATGTTCACTTTCACGATCTCTTTCTCTCTGATTTCCTGAATGGGAGTGAATTCTAACTGATCGATTGTCAATTCACTCGTGCTGGCTTCGCCTGGCAGCGGCGTCGCCTGATCAGATTCTTCTGGCAGCTTCGAAGGCATGTCCATTGTGTCTGGTGTGGTGACACGTTTCCTTTCTACAAACCACCGCAATTGCCTTCCAACATCCAAAACGAGTTCTGCGTACCGATGCGATCATAGATTCCTTTTCTACCATCGTATCCGTCTTTACGGTGGAATTCTGGAAACTACAAGAAGCAGATGTGAAATTGTTTACATCAGCGAACGAGTCTAAAGGATTTGTGCACAAGAAGATTTACTTCTCGATCTTTCACCTCCATTTGAGTCTCCAACAGTTGCTTCAATTTGTCGCGGAACTCCTTGAAATCTTCTGGATAATCATCTGGGGAGGGATCAGGATTTTCAGAATATGTTTCTTCTTCATCTTGATCATCATGTGCTTGCTCATCATGAGGCGAAAGAGGCTTCGGTGCTTGTGATAGAACCCCTGGCTCTCTGGATTCGATGGGTGCGGTGATCGCATGAGATTCGCCTTCGAGTGACTGTACTGTTTCAGTACCTGCCTGAACGTGAAACAACAAACGTCCGCTTGTCAATTCTCTTCGCAGCAGCATTCAAGCCCTCACTCCTTCGCGTGTGGAGGACGTGCCGTGTCCACCTGAGCCGCGTTGTGAGACCGTCGGAGGCTCTTCGCTTTCTCTCACTGTCCCTGACGTTTCGGCCTGTGGCTGCGGCTCTGTAGTCTGTCCACAACGCTTCAATGACGTGCCTTCCAATATATATCTCCTACCCTGTGCGCGTCACGAAATTTTCGTCCGCGGTTGGAGATGGCTTTTCGAAGCGAGGTTTTCCTCCGCGTTTGCGGTTGGATAGTATCTTCTGGGTTGCTGAAGCACCCACCCTGCAGACAGAAGTGTTTTTTAGTGGATTTTTATTTCTTTATAGAACGGTCGACGGACGGCGTTGGTTAGTCCGTTACCATGATAAGCGTTTCACTTGTTCAAGAATACTTCTCGTCAGAGCCGAGTCGATTGCATTTAGGAGGACAACGTCGTTTTGGGAAACACACAGCACATCCGTTTTACTTTCAACTTTACAAGACGAGTTGTTTTCGTTGAAATACACGAACAGGGATGCCCCCCAACCGACAGTCAAGATTTGAAGAATCTGATTGCTCATTTATGAAACGTCTGATGCCGCTCTTCCCAAAAAATAGATCTCGGGGATTCCTAAAGCGATTGCCAAGACAACGGGCGTTCGTCCTTTTGCATCGGAGGCATGAGGGTCAGCTCCACAATCGATCAGCAACCGCGAGGATGGCAGGTGCTGACCCATAACGGCAGCATGAAGTGGAGTCAATTTTTGCTTATCTGTCAGCGTTGCATCTGCCCCACGATTCAGAAGACTGAAAACACACTCAGCCATGACCATGACCCTGAGAGATAGACGCCTTACGAGGTTAACAATATGTCATTGCCCTTGGAGGCTGCCTCGAACAAAGGTGACCGACCTTCGTTATTGATACAGTTCACGTCGGTCTCGAGCTCGAGCAGATACTCGACCACCTCAGTCTTTTCTTTCTGCAGGGCCACATGCAGCGGCGTGTTTCCAGCGACGTCCTGGCATTCTGGATTCGCTCCGTACTTAAGTAAAGCCTTCATGGTTTCAACGTGCCCTTGCACAGCGGCAAGGGTAAAGGGCGTTCGATGGCGTTGGTCTTGGGCATGGACGTCGAATCCAGCTTCGATCAACAGCGTCGCAACATCGGTGTATCCACGTGCCGCTGCTGCATGGAGTGCATTCTCCCCACGTACATCTGCCTCTTTTAATGAGCAACCACGGTTGAGGTACAGAGCCGCGACGTCGAGGTGGCCATACGTGGCCGCTATGAACAGCGACGTGCGTTTCTTGTCCGTCAAGGCAAAGAGGTCGGCCTTATTCTTCAGAAGAATCTCAGCGACACTCAGTGAGCCGCAGACCGAGGCTGCGTGTAGAGGCGTCAAGCCACGATCGTCTGAGGTATTGGGATCCGCGCCGCGTTGCAGAAGGGCGTCCACTATTTCGACATCTCCATTCGCAGCGGCAACGAACAATGGCGTTCTCTTGCGGACATCTGCCAGTTGAATATCCGCGTGTTCCTCAAGCAACATTCGAATGCCCTCGACAAAACCAGCTTCGGCAGCAATGTGGAGAGCAGTGCGTCCTTTGTTATCAGGGAGGTTCACGTAGGATACCGTCGCGTTGTGTAACGCGTTTTTCAAGGCGTCTGTATCGCCGTGCGTGACGGACCTGTGGAGTTCTGTCGTTGCATGCGGCATCGTGGAAAAAGGGTCAGGAACAAAAAGAAACGAAACGGGAAGGAATATGAAGATGGGGACCAAACCGCCTTTCCTTTATCCGCGACTCAATGCTTAACAAAGAGCTCAGCTTGACGAAACGCCATCCATTCACAGGAAATGCGCATCATCAGACAACCACAGTCCATCCGCGATTAAACGGCCTCGTCCGAGTCCGGGTCGCCTGTGCCTGTAGCAAAGGTCCAGTGCGTTGTAAAGACGGGTCGGATGCTGCTAGACCTGCGAAGGGAACGGCTTTCGCGGCAAAGTGCAGACTCTGCCTCCTCCTCTGCCGCCTTTGTATCATCATTACCCCTTAGGTCTTCGCAACACCCTCTTCCTCGTTTTGTTGGCTTTTTGCGAGGATCGGTCCCAAAACTATCTGTTGACAACACATCCCCTCAGCAGACACTCTCTTTCAAGGGAAGATGTCTTGTACGGCAACAGCACTGTGTCATTCATGTGAATGATGGAATGGATGCCAAAGGTGTCGTCAAGGTGACATGACAGTGATATCTCGACTTCATTGTTGACATCGACGACGATGGAAAATGGATTGCCCAGATTGGCGATGTCGATTGGCAGATCTGTCTCGTTGGCTGCGGATCAGGATTTCCGCCGTCATCTCGGGTTTGCTCTGGGTCATCGTGGTAGCAACGGTCACCGTGTGGTGAGACACATGCCAATGTCTGATTGGGAACGCGTTCACCGAATCCAACGCATTGGGACACAGCGACGAACGAAAAGCGGCATCACTCGTTGCGGGCATCGTTACAGGCATTAACTCGTCTGTCACGATCAAAGGAGGACTGACTGATGGAGTGGCTTGTTACCAGATCGTCAGCTGCGGAGGGCTTACTGCTCCGGATCTAATTGAAATCTCGACATCCTTCTCGGCAGACGCGTCACCGTCACTTGTCACATCGTCTTTCTTTTCATCAGAAAAAGCCGATCTGAATGACAAGACTGTGCAAGAGATCGATGTCTGTCTGTGCAGCAGAAGCGACGCTTCTCATACAGATTCTTGCCTTGGTCTACTTTGATCACCACCACTGTTCCATTCCACATCACGACCATCGTCTAGGACATCTTTATTACTGCTACCCACTTTTCTCCACGAATCATGTCGCATATTCCTTATTGGAGTACATACTGTGAAAGATAGAGCATTATGCAAAACAGCAAACGTGCACAACGCATCGTCCTGACGAATGGTAAAGAAGACTTCGAGTGTTTCTCGCCGATAGAGCACCGCGTTCCTCACGATGACGCATCTTCATTGTCCAGCAGCGACTCTGCGACGGGTATGCACTCGCAACTGTTGTCGGTAATGAGAGCTCGGCAGCAGAGGCGTTCGCCTGGCTGCATGACAGCTACTTGCCCGTCAAATTGCGTCGAGACATTCTGTGGAGCTGCTCATATGGGTTCCCTTCCAACCTGCGAGGGCAGGTACGTCTGAAAGGTCCTTGATCTCTTGGACGATGGCCCTTTGCAGTAGCACGTCATCGCATCATCTGTCTCAGGCACTGCCGTTCTGGATGACGGGCAACTCGTTTGTCCACTGCATCACGCTTCGCGCTAGTTCGCGTAATCGCGGACGAGGCACATCTGTTTTTTCTTGATCCGACAACTACTCGGCTCCACATGCGTTGCAGGAGTAGAAGTAAAATCCTATTATCCATTTTGCTTGCACGGACCAACCTAACGACAGCTATATGTCACACTTACTTTTCTCATCGTATTCCTCAACAGTCGCTTTTCCTTACGTGTTCCTGCAGCTTTTAGTCTGTCAGGTGAACTGCCTTCCGTCTCAGCAGTGACACCTCTAAGCAGCGAGATCGACATTGTCCTGCGTTGCATTCACATGCAGAGATACGCATAAATGTGTCACAAAGAGAGAAGGCAGTACAAACCACCTTCAGCGTTTCATCATCTGTTTAGGGAAGCGTTTCTCGTGACAACGTGCGAAAAGCAGGGAGACAGATCAGGCACAAGATCTTCGAGGCGGTCTATCTATGCATGACCGCATGGCGATGGGACGTTTACGAGGACATTTGCGTTTGATCAAACATGGCACAAATGATGGATGGCATTTCACAAGGATAGAATGTGTCTGTCACATACTACGGCGGCTGATTGCATATTGGGTACAAAAAAGTTGCCTCGGTGAGTCCTCGCGTCAAGTGTTCTCGAAGAATATGGATTCAGTAACGAACAGAATTTGCCTAAGATCGGCCAAAGGGTTTGAATCCATACCATCCAGTGCTCTGTGGAGGCTTGGGCTGTTGCGTCTTATTGCTGGATTGCTGCGCATGCAATGCTGCACTGCCGCCATTTGGTGCTCCACTTTGGGGAGCCGCTTGGGAACGACTGGCAGCTGTCGATGCGATGGAAGGAGGGGGTGGACGTTTGGGTGCCACTGCCGGCGGATTGGTTCCGTTCTGCGCCGTCCGTTGCAAAGATCCACGTGATGTAACGCCAGGCTGAGCAGTGCCACCAGCAGCAGCAGGGGGCTGAGAACGTGCTGGCCCCTGAGGTGGGGCTTCCCGTCTCCTCTCAGGCGTCACGTTGCGTTTGCCTGTTGGCGGCTTGGGTTTATTGATGAACACGTAGACGCCTTCTTCATTCTTCTTTAGACGGGCAGTCAGTCCTGCTCTTTCGATGATAGAGACGTCGATTTTGGCCGTCGGAGATTGTCCCATAGAACGTTCTGCCTCTTTGAGTCTCTGCTGTGCCTTGCCGATATCGCTCACCGTATCCTGCACCTGCCTTCTATGACCAGCAATTCCTGCATCTTCTTCCAACAGCATATCTTTGTCTTCATCAGGCAGGCGTAGAATGTATTCTTCAATTTTGGGACCAAGGCTTTCGGTCGATTTGTCTACCAACAAATGAACGATGACTTTGGGCACAGTCATCACTAAGGTATCGCAAGCCAATCGCGTATAGTCCTTCATATCTGTCGCATGTTGCACAAGAGCGTTCTCCATTGAGAGTTCTGCGTCGTCTTCGAGGAGGATTCCAGGAGATGGCAGCAAAGAGTTGTCCGCATCTCGACAGATCGGATCCCAGAAAACCGCTGATCCCAGCCCGTGTCCCTGACCTAGTCTCAGTCCAACATCCCCATCGGCACGTCCATGTCCTCTTTCCGTCTTCTCCTGCACAGCGGGAACACTCGTGTCAGTGGACTTCGGGGATTGAGGAAGGGCGCGAGTGGACCAAGCCGCCACTCTGGCTCCAGCTCTCGAATCTGAGATTGTGTTTCGCAAATAATTGAGCCATCTGTACTTATCTGCTGCATCTTCTGCACGCAGAATAAGATCTTTACTTTTCTTATAGATGGCCTTTTCCGGATCCTTATTCCGAAGGAAAATCAACAAAGAAATTTGCGTTTCCGCGTCCAAATGATCCGTTGATTTCGAGATGGTGCTTTGGGGAAGAACCCCCTGGCCGTCTGTATCGGAGACGACACAATCGGCCAACTGAATGGCAACGCTCGGCATCGTGCCTTTCAGGAATGCCTCTTCGGAATGGTAGTACTCCAATGTCTTGGCATTGTCACGTACCCCAAAAAAACGGCGTTGCCATAAAGAACTCTCAAATTGCGTAAGCTTATTCCGAGAACGTGTGGACGATTTTTCGAGATAACCAGAAACACCAAAAACCGCGTCCGGACTGGAGTATACGTTAGGAATGGCATCACCCGGCAGAACGGGTGGCAGACTGACCTCAGTTTCCGCCACGGATCGTGCGTCGTCCTCCTCTTCCTCCTCATCTTCCTCTCCAGTTTTTCGAGATTGGCGATTTGTGGCATCCCGTCGCTTCAGAGCCTCTTGTTGGTCTTGGATGCGTCTGAAGGTGAGGTAACGAAAGAAACTGCAGGACACAAAACACTGCTCCATTTCCACCATACGTACCGCCATTTTCATGGCCTCCTCTTTTAATTCCTCCAAACCGATGTTCGCCACGGGCAGTATCTGTTCGATGTAATGAGGAAATCGGACGACAGGTGGACCCCTTTCCAGAGCTGGCACTTGACAAGACTCTTTTATGGCGCGGTCAGCAGCCATGGTCACAATTCCATGCACACTGTCGACCAAATCGCGGACAGGATTGGACAGGGACCCGATGGATTTCTCAAAGATGGCTCGAAGACCGGCCTCGGGTGCGACGAGGTAAGGCTGATAACCGTCCGAAATTCGAAGCTCTTCCTTTACGCGAGCGATGTCGTTGTAGATATCTTCGAGTGGCAATCGGCGAACGTGTCCCGGAAAGCCATTGTCATCCACAAGCTCGTTCTTGATAGAATCCGACAATTCTGAACCGTCTTCGAGGAGAGCGCTCAGTTTGTCCGTAAAGGCACGTGTCTGTGCCATTAAATCGGAGAGCCCACGTGGCGGTGCATTGAGTGCTTCGAGCAGTTTCATGCAGTCCAGGCGTTTCTTCGTTAAGGCTCTTGATAAATCGCCCAGGCCTTCGGTGTTCACGTCAACGACAGACATTGTTCACGGTATGACAAATCGAATAATGACGATGCGTTGTACTCGAGCGCACGAACGAACGAACGGGGTCTCATTGTTGGTACGTTCAGATCCTGTCAGCTAAGTGGACGGAAGGTCTATATATCTTTCCATACGTCATGTTCACGACGCAAGGGCGATTTCAGGCCATCTCAAACGTAACACAAGCTCGACAGAGTCCACCCCGACGGTCGAATAGACCACAGTGTCAGCCGCGGCTATTTGGGAAGCCCAGAAAACAGAATAATACGCACAACGCTTCGACGCTCGTACGGGTAAAACACGCAAAGGCGAACCGTCGCGAACTTCTTTCCTGTCCGCATGAAGAGAGCAGCGGTGCGACGCGAAGACGAACATGCCCCCGAAGAATACAGCCTCGCCGATTCGATGGATCAGTTGGAAATCGTGTCCAACTCTTCGACAACATCCACTTCCGATCCAGATGTCGAAGCTTTGATGGAAATAAAGGTCCGTCGTCCGCTCTTCATTTTCCTTGCATCCAATGATGTGACGTCTTTGTTAGAAGAGCGAGGAAGTCGAGTTTCGGAGTGAAGTTGCTGCCGGCTGGATCGGAGCGGCCATGCTGTTCGGAGTCGGTATCTTCTATTTCTTCGGCCAGGAAAAGGCTGAAGAGTACTTTGCTGGATATCTCCTCGAACAGAGTCTCTCCGTCGACAATCTCTTTGTCTTCATTCTGGTCTTCAAATACTTTCGCACACCTCAGGAGTACCAGTCTAAAGTACTGACCTATGGCTTTATCACTGCAGGCGTGCTGCGCCTGATCATGGTCGTGATGGGTGTCGAAATCATCGAATACTTCCATCCCGTTTTACTCGTCTTTGCAGGACTGTTGGTCTATTCCAGTCTTCAACTCCTTCTGACAGATCCGAACGAAGACGAGGATCTCGGAGAGAACACCATTGTGCGTTTCTGCCGTCGTTTGATCTCCGTTTCCGATCACTACGATGGAAATCGCTTCTTCACTCAACAGAAAGGGATGATGGTGGCCACACCATTACTGTTAACGCTTGCGGTTGTGGAACTGAGTGATGTCGTCTTTGCTGTCGATTCTGTTCCTGCTGTCTTTGGCATCACCCTCGATCCCTTCATTGTCTACACCTCGAATCTCTTTGCCATTCTCAGTCTCAGATCGATCTATGGATTCGTTTCGATTGTGATGACTCAGCTACGGTTTCTAGACAAATCTGTTGCTGTTGTGTTAGGTTTTATTGGTCTAAAGATGGTAGGCGATTTTGGTGGATACCATCTAAGCACCGACCTTTCGTTGTTTATTGTTGCTTTTGTTCTGGGCAGCGGCGTGGCTGCAAGTGCACTCTTTCCAGAAAAATGAGATGCAGCGACTCATTCTTTGCACAATGCTGATCGACTTCGAGTCGGTTAACGGATGGTGTGTCATTAAGCGTTCCTAACGAGTGAGCGTGCTCAAGGCACGAGCTATTGCCAAAGACACGAGCGTGCATCATCTTTTTTCCTGAAATCGTCCTTGCATGTTGCTCGACTTCATAAGAACTCTTTCGCCTTGTCGCTTACGTATTGAACAGCTAGCCTTCGAAGTCGCACGCACCAGTCGAGTCGTACTTGCTAGCGACGACATTTCACAAGGCAGTGGCAGTATTCTGTTGAAACACACGGAAGTCGTTGACGCTGAGTAAATGCTGACCGGTTTCGTGCACCTATGCCCATTCCACTCATTGCCCTTTTCCTATTTGGATGGTCGTTTGTCGGAGGGTCCGTTGGCCAACCGACGCCAGGCAGCGATTCAACCATCCACATTGAATCATGCTTTGCCTTGCGGCATGAACTTGGAAGACCGGCTGGAAATGAAACATTAGTTTTGGCCCAGAATTTAACCTGCGGCGCCGATGAGTGGCCCTTTCCTGTAACCGTCAGGCAAGACAAGATTCTCCAAGGCGAACTCGGTGAACATGCCTGGACACTCGATCTCTCCAGTCTGAAAAAAGGCAGTGGCATCAAACTCGATTCTCATATCCATCTCACCCTGGAACGTCTCGTTTTGCTCAACCGGCCAGAGGATGAAGAACAGCAATTCTCATCACTCTCGTACATACATCTCTCAGTCGGTGCAACCATTACCATCGCCCAAAGCTTCATCATCTACACCGATTGCAAACATGTTCGGCAGAAGTCTGATTTGATGACGACGAAGAGCACAGATGATCCGTATCATTTTTGCGGAACGCGGAAGCTCTGCCGACAACAGATCCATCGAAATCGACAGTACACGATCGACAAGAAGATGAAGAACAGTTGTTTGTCTGGGAATGGATTGGCAGCAGAACTGTTACAAAAAGACGAGGCCAGGGATCAGCCAAAACGGCCAATAAACAGCCTTGCCGTGTTGATTGCCCTGTTGGTGCTACTCTCGGGATTTGTTGTGATGGGCGGCATCATTGTATGGATGTGTCGTTCAAAAGAGAGTTCCGCACGTGTGCTCGACACCTTTTTTCACCAGGATGAGAAATCCTTCACTGCCAGTGAGACGACGGAAGTGGATTTCTCGATGTCATTGAGACTCGTTGCTTTCGATGATTTCTCTATCGATCTGGATCAACAACTCGGAGTAGGAGGATTTGGAACTGTTTATGCAGGCAGATTTCAAGTAACGCCTGTGCTCTCTCTTTCCTCTTCTCTACTCTATTGCCATTGACAGAACCAGAGAGCAGCCATCAAGGTTATCAAGTCCGCTGATGTCCCTGACGGACACGAAGCGTGTGAAGAAGCAAATCTCTCGATCGGGTTATCGCATCCAAATGTGATTAGATGCTACGCGACGAGGCACGTCAAGATGAAAGACCTCTTTGGTGAGCAGCATCCCCAAGGCAAGGCACCTCCACACGACGCCTAACGATTGATCTGGCGGTCTTTGGCAGGAGATGACGACTGTACACTGATATTCTTGGAGTACTGCGACAAAGGAGAGTTATCCAGAGCCATCGATCGAGGAGAGTATGTTCTGAATTTCGAATCCTTGCAGCCAAAGATGTGTTCCATCTTGCACTGTGCCCTCGATGTTGCCAAAGGACTGCAGTATCTCCACTCAAACAGCATTGTCCATGGAGATATCAAACCCGATAACATTCTTTTGAAGACCGATGAACTGGATCCTCGCGGCTACATTTGCAAAGTACACAGCCCTTTTCTCGTTCCTCTTCTAACAACAGGTCTTTCTGCAGATTTGCGATTTTGGGTTGAGTAAAAAACTGGAATCTACTGTGACACGATCGGACACATTGGGTATGATTTCTTACATGCCACCAGAGATGCTACGCAAGGGACGCATTGGGAGATTTACAGATGTGTATTCGTTCGGGATGTTGCTCTGGGAGATGGTCACTAGTGATGTGCCCTATTCCGAAGTGGACTACAATCAGATTCTTTCCGAAGCTGTCAATGGCAGGCGACCCGGGATTCCAGACACCACCCCAGCAACCATCAGAAGCCTAATCAAAGCATGCTGGATTTCTGACTATCACCGACGGCCAATCGCCACAGACATTGTTCGTCGTTTGCATCTGGCCCTGTCCGAGTGGTATTCATCGTTTCCGATGCATCCAGTGACAACTGCCATTCCACGATGGCTCAGAACAGGCGGACGAAGGTCCGAACGCCATTCAATTCTTAACTCAACTGTATATGCCGAGTCGTTGTACTCGGATACTGCTCTCGAGGAACCAAGAGAAAGTCACATACCTCAGAGTATCATCAAGAGCCATTCAACCTGTATCCATTCTGAATCCACAGGCCAAGATCTTTTGTTCTCTTTTGCGGGGCGGGCGGGAGCGACTTCCCTTGATTTGAATGACAACGGTGAACGGTGTTCGATTCCTTCTCGCTTGCCATCTCCGCATCCCACCATGAATGATGTGGACCATCCTCACTCCTCTCCAACCACGAACGTTTGTATGACGTCCATTCGAGTTGAATAGAACTGTCCCTCCCTAGCAGCACTTGGAAATAACAAGCAAACCAGAAGGACATGGACGAATTCAGTTTCGTTGAGTGGGTAGTGAATGTCTCTTTCTGTGATTCCTTTGACCCCATACACCACGGCAACGATTTGATGGAACGGACATACCAGTAGAGCAGGCATGATGATGAGCCTTGTTTCTCACGCACTTGCGTCTCTAAGCTATGAAGAAGTCTAGGTCCCCTATATAGCTCTCCCCTGCATTGAAACGTTCTTCTGTGTCATAGTTCATCTGAACTCAACGTCGAGCTGAACCAAAACCACTTTTACTGTCCATGGGACTGGACTTATCTGCTACATTGTTCGGTTTGAGGATCTTGTCATCATCGTCATCATTTGTGAAGTTGATGGATTTCAAAAACTCAGTCAGAGAAATAAAGGACTTCATACACCTGACAGCCTCAATTCTGTTTTGTTTGTCTTTTAAGTGCTTCTTGTCCAAACCAGGCCACAAAGATGCTGTTGAAAATCTTATAAAGCGCTCGCATACCATCCAACCAAGTCCGTGCTCTATTTATTGTCTATCCATAAGCTGACCGGACGGAATAGTGAACAATTCTCGAGCATATCATGAGACAAGGGGCTTAATCTTGCCAAATTGATGTTCTTTTCATAAACAGAAGTTCCCTGGTTCAGCTGAGCGGGATCTTTCGGAACATGGACTCTGCACACTTGAGATATGCTTTCCAAACAGGATCGGAGAAAAGTACAAAGTGTACTTCTTCAACATTTCCTGCATGTTTTTTTACGGCTTCGAGCGAAATCTGAAATGGGATGACTGCATCATCTGTCAACACAGATCTTAGAAGAGTATCACCTCGGCAGCTTTGTCGATCGGATAACCGTAGACTCCACAGCTGATGGCCGGAAAAGCAATGGAGTGGAAGCTTTCTTCGTTGGCCATTTTCAAACAGGCCCTACACAAAGGTCGATGATCATACAGGCCACATCGATCGCAGAAACGAACTCGTAGGTCTTTGTCAGTAGAGGACTCGAATCGGCATCGTTGGTGTAGACGGGGCCCACGGCATGGATCACATGCGATACAGGGAGACGAAATCCTCTAACTCCCAATCCAAACCAGGCAGAGACGAAAAGGACTTACTCCGTCAGACGTGCTTCGCCTGTCGGACACCTCACACCTGGACGCACTTCTTTCTGCTTTCTACAGGCCTCCAGCAAAGCAGGCCCTGCAGCAGTATGGATAGCGCCGTCAACGCCGCCGCCACCCAACATGGCCTCATTCGCTGGGAGAAGCAATGCTGCTTAAGGAGAGCAGTTGGCCGAACAGCGAAGAAACCTGCATTGACCATGACATCTCCATGCCACTGAACAATGTTGCCCTTGAGCAGGTAAAGATCCGAGTTATTGTTCAGCATAAAGCACTGCGTGTCCTTCGGGTCCACTGCTGTGTCCACTCCAAAGAAACGCTTTTCTTGACGGCTCATGACGGGACGAAGCCTTCGGAGCGGTCTCGATCGTTGAGAGATGCAGAATCGCGAGATCCGTTGAAGAAGCATCTAGCCGAGCAGTCGTCGTTGCGTTCGTGTCACATCGTGCGGCGCAATGAGGCAAGTTATTCAAAACCATTTACGATGCTACATCAAAAAGTCAACAATGGAGAGACGCGTCGGATCTTCTTTGAGCTTCTCCCATTCCTTGCACATGCCTCGCACATGTGCTGTACCCACAACGGCAACAATTCTTCTTTCGTGTGGCTGATGATTCTCATGGCCATTCTGAATTGGAAAGTACATGCCGTCTCCTGTTCCCATGGGCGATGCCAGATGATGACTGTCCTCTGGCATGACAAATCGACAGAAAACGCGACCGTCTTGCACATCTGGAACGTAAGCAGGGGCTCCGCTGCTCACCTCTGTTGTACCATGCAGCATCGGCGATGTGTTGAAAGGGAATGGTGCTTACGGGTGGCAGTCATGAAGAGATTGCGTGCCATGTACTGGTCGCGTTGGTTGATGACGGGATCCATTGCACCTGGCCAGCCCAGTAAGGCGTCCTCTCCGAAGAGTTTCAGTGTTGAGTCGATGTCGGACTGAATTGGAACCTTGACGCGTACAGCCTCCTCTATCTGATCCACGGATTGCACTGCAGAAGAAGAGTGACTCTGAGCAATTGTAAGATGGGAAAGCGCACATGAGAGCCATCCAATTTCGGCGTATGGACCAAGGACAGGCCATAGAAGCACGACACATCCAATAAGCATCACCCACAAAGAATTGTCAGATAGTGCATCTGCCATTCGCTGTTACCGTAAGGTGCTCTATGTTTAGCTGCTAGTGTTACCTGGAAACCAGGACTGTCGGGCAAGAGTGCCAACAGAGACGGCATAGGCGACAGCTAGAGCAAAACGTGCACCCATGCCTGCAAAAATGCTTTCGGCGATGCGTTTCTGACTCACCTACGAAGCATGGCCGCTGAATCGGATGCAGCGACTTAAGAGGCGAAAGGAACTTGCTCAGGAACATCGAACAGCTGGATTTGAGAGACAGCATTGCGTAAAGATGCTGTCATACCGACCCTCCATGCAGCGCCTGGGTCCACTCCGACTTTTCGTCCAGCATCTCCCTGGAACTTTCCATACAACGACGTCACTGCCACTCCAAAGTACTCCGCAATTCCCTGCAGTCGTCTATACGACTCATAACAATGAAGATCTGATTACCTTCTTCTGTTCATCATCTCCTAGAATGAGTGGAGACTCGTTGTCCGTCCACTCTCGCCACAAAATCGGCTTCTGCTTGAGATTCTCTACGAGTGATGCCGTGGCTTCGGCGTCTTGAGGATCCTGCCCTCTGTCTTCGTCGTTTCCTGTCAAGTTTTGCAGGACCTTGGTGGGAATCATCATTTTCTCCGAGAGCTTGAACGGTCGATTTGCTGGTCGAAAAGGCTCAATGCCCCATCCATAACCACCCTCTGCTCCTTCCTCGAATCCTACACCGATACCATCGCACGCAAGAAAAAGAGTCCCTCAGAGAACGCACCAGCAACAAGCAGTGGATCTGTTTCTCTCCGTGCCCGAACGATGACCTCTGTCCTTCCTTGTGCTTCACCGCGGAAAATCGTTACAGCTTCATCCGCCCCTTGGCTTTGGCAGTAGTCCAGAATCGTCTTTCTCAACTTCAAATAGCAATTCAGACTGACAGTGCCTTCTTTGGACATATCGACAGCAGTCCTTGCCATGTCTTCGATCTTCGTTGGATCTAGTTGGTACTCCTTCAGACTGCTGTCGATACGAACAGTGATGCTGATGATAGGAGGCAGACTACGGTCCCTCATTTCGAACTCGACCGCACCCAGAGGGGGAATCGTCTGTACCTCCATTGCACCGTCTGCATCATCAGCATCCATCTGTCCTCATCTGCACGATCTGATAAGCATTACCTCTGTACCTTGCACTGAATGCAGGAGCTTCTTTTTCGTCCGCCCGTGAAAATGCGGGACGCCCTTTGCTGAAAAGACCTGTCATAAAAGGGATGTCCGGCAGAGAACATATGCTCGGTATCTTCCCACCTGTTCCCAGTAGCGTCAGAATGTCAGCCTCGATATCTTGTATCTGAATTGGCACGCCTTTTTTCGTCTTTAACAGGGATAGTACTTCTCTCGCATCTGGCCAGTCATCCGAAAAAGTACTGCCGATAATCGATATCTACAGCCAGATATGTGTCCAGATCAGAATCAGGATCTAAGAGATTATGTAGAACTTTTCGTGCTTGCCACGTCTGGGAGTCTTGAGTATTGCGATCGACCAACAATCCAACGCGATCTTTGCTCAGTTCCAGACAGACGACATCCGGGACAACAGCATCGATCAAATCGTTTACCTGTTCACATACCAACATTCAGAATCCTATATAATGAGAAGAAGGTCGGAACCTGCTGACAAGAAACTTTCGAGACGTGTGAGATGCCCAGCACGTAACAGTATGTCATCACTCCATCTTTTTCGACTGACAAAATCGCGACTGAATTCTCCAAAGAGGAAGGAATCGTGACTTTTGCCTAAACAGGATGCACATTGGAGTCATGAAGTAGCATTGAGGGAAAGGTCGAGGGGACGGCGGGGACACTAGTGGATAGACTGGCGGCCATGGTTGCAATGTGACTTCTACCATGGCAACGAAGTCCAGGTCTTGAGCTGCGTGATATCCGCGTACTGCTGCGTCGAATTTGATGGATCCGCCAATTGACGAAACCATTCGCCGGACAACGGGTTTTGACAGAGCATTCCATGATCGGAGAGCGAAACGATTAAAGATCGCATGTTATTGTACGACAGAATGAGTTCGATAAACGAACGGCTAAAGTGATTAAATATTTCGATGCTCTTGCAGCGTTCTGCTACGATGGGTAATGAAATATGATTCGCGAGATTCTCGCACATGAAAGACAAGATCCCCATCGTCATCGGCAACGTCGCCACGTGCCGAATGACTTTGAATCTGATTCGCGCACCTTTGCTCGGTAGATGTTTGTTTGAAAGCTCGCAAATGTGTACTCGTCGACTCGGTGGTAGTTTATCCCCGCAAAATTCATCATCACTCTTGCACTCTGCGATACCCAAACGATCAGTGTTTGCTTTGGGGCGAAATCCATTTCATTCACAAAACGTAGAAAGGACACTCAATGTGTTTCATTGCTATTCTTACAATTTTGACGACGCTAAGCTTACTGTGATGGGGACCATCTGGAGTTGGATGAATGTCAATAACTACATTCAAAGTCTAACGTTTTTTTTTTGAATCCAACTCGGCCAAATCGCCGTTTGGATCGTTGCTCTTGTAGTCGCGATTGCAATTTTGCTTATGTACCGTATATAATCTATCGACGTGAAAAGCTTCTGGAACATATTTGGCAGCACAAGTTGTTTGACGTTGACTCATGATTGACAAATATGTCACCCTTTGCAACCTTCTATATTACTCGTGTCTTTGTTTTCAGCTACCCTCTAGCAGAAAATCTCAAGTCTCCGCGTCTATCAGAGCTTTATACATGCGAAACCGTGTTTGTCACACGAGGATTGCAAAACAAGAGCAATAGAGGAAGAATGATGAACATAGCTTAAACCAATGTGAAGTGCTGTGTTTCCTTACAGGTAATTAATTGTCAACAGCTGTTACACAGAAGAAGTTATATCATCCACCTCCATGGGCTGAATAGTAGAGCTTTATCTCCGGAGTCTATCCCGAATTAGGGTCGAGTAACAATCTTAGCGTTGTTTGCTTTCGAGAGAAGAATACGTCGTTCGATGCATTCTTACGTAATTGGACAAAAACAATTAAGCGATTGTCTTCGTAATGAGTGTAGATCGTGGATTTAAGAACTCAGCTATGTGTAGTCTTCTTATGATCTCAAACATTCTTTCCTTAAAACAACGGTGCATACCTTCGAGGTGAAGACTGCGATGACGTCACCATAAGACGAGAAAACATCCTGTCTTATGCATTATGGGACCAGCCACAGAGAAGGACGCAGAAAATGGAAAGCTCTGTTTTCATGGCAGATACCAAGAAGACGATACAGTGAGACATCGAACCCGTACCTTCGTTGTCGTCCGTTTCATGGAGCGCAGAGAAGGATACCCAGAGGGCAACAGTGTACATCGAAGGCATATCAACCTTCCGCCGGTGACAACGGCATCCTTTGCCAGTTCCAAACGATAGATGCGCACTCGTTGAGTTCGAACACTCCAGACAGACCAACACAACAAACCCCCCAGAGTTGCGGAAGAATCTACGACGGCGACAATCGACCTTGAGGCCTTTCCTACTCCTATTTTCTCGCCCGTCTGGCACATCGTGTACTAGACAGTCTACGCGGAAAGAAAATGCGCCACGTCGATGGAGACGGAAGCGACTTGCAAAGCGTTTTCAAAAACACATCCGTCATCTACAGTATATCTTTCACTTGTACGCCCGCTTCAGTCAGCCGACGCACGTTCAACGCACGCACCATTCCATCGTGTTAATGCCATCATTAAATGACGTCGCCCAATGGTCAAGTCTTCTTTGTGCATCGGTTGGGACACTCACTCACTGAGTCTCTTCGCCAAACAAGAATAGAACCCAACGATGCAGATCGTCTGGACATCCCTTGAGTTTGGCAAACAGGGAAAACATCTGTCGCGTCATGATCTTGTCAGCACCGTATTTAACCCCGTACTGCCTCCCTACTCACAGAATCACAGTGCCACACGTTCATGAGCTCCTAAACTCCTTTCAAGAAACCCAAAGCGCCGTACAGCTCGTGACCACATCTGTCAAAAGGGAACGAGTCGATCAGATAAATAACAGGCCATTATAACATTAGGTTTTATTTCTGAATGCAATCCAACGCGCTTCGACAACTTTGAGAAGTCTCCGCGACGCATTAGCATTTTACATCCACCCACCTTTTCTTAATAGTCAAGCGTAACTTGTCGAAAAGACAACACAGCGCCTCTTGTAGGCTTCTCCAACAGACGCGCTTCCTGGTGATCAAGATTAACCGGCGGCATGAGTGAAAACCGCGTTTTGCCTAGTTCCTGCTGAGCCAACTCGTCCAGACCGATAGAAGTGAATTCAGCTGTTTACTTGTCGACCAAAGGACAATTTTCAAAAAGGCCAGTGAAGACATGGCGTTCATCCTAAGAAGTGCGCGACACTAAGTGGTCAGTCTGTTGAGTAACGCGGATTTTTATGCTGCAGGGATTATGTCCAAGAACCGCACGCGTTATACAGAAAACGGATTCGATCTGGATTTGTGTTATGTGACGGACCATATCATCGCGATGGGATATCCAGCCGAGTGGGGTCAAGGTAAAGAACGAGGTCTGATGTGACAAGGCAATGTTTATGGGTCTACAGGGCTGTTCCGCAATCCACGTTCCGAAGTTTTGCGACTTTTGGAGACGAAGCACGGGGGACATTATCGTGTGTACAATCTCTGCGAAGAAAAGACCTACGATCCACAGACTCTGGGAGGCAACGTTGTTAGATTTCCATTCGGAGACCAACAGGTAAAGCCTCTCGTTGAGCTGCATTTGTGATGAAGAGCATCTGTGGCGCAGGCTCCCTCTTTGGGAATGATTGTTGATTTCTGCCAAGATGCAGAGCAATGGTTGCTGGCTGATCCACAGAACACAGTGGTCGTCCATTGCAAGGCAGGAAAGGGGAGAACAGGGATAATGATATGTGCTCTTCTTATGCACATGGTACGGCAGAACAGACCAAAGTGTGAAATCTCACTCTTTTTGGATGCCAGGAGAAATGTGGATTACCCGGACAAGCTCTCGAGTTGTTTGCCAACAGACGCACAACTGATGGAGCCGGTGTCACCATTCCCAGTCAAAGAAGGTGCGAAACGCGCTGTGTGACAACACTTGTGGGAAATGCAGACTTACAGATACATTATCTATTTTCATTATTTACTCAGTGGCAAGGGATCTGTCCATTCGTCCACTGCATTGACGCTTCAGCAGATACAGTTAACTCGTCTGCCGAAGCAAATGCTGTCACGGTTGTTGGTATGTCTGTGGGTTCGTGATAGCATTACCTGCGAACATACTCTTTTGGCCGAAATTCGATCAGGGAATGCTGGAAGACGCAATGGTGATGCACTGCTGATGAATGTTGACCTCACGTTTGTCTGTCTGTACATGACAGTTCAGTCTATGAGATGCACATCCCCTTCGTGTGGTCACTCAGTCATCGGGCACTTACCGGATGGAAAGAAGTATCATCTGCTGATCGAAAGTCAAAATCTTTACATCGTTTTTGAAAACGATGTTGGCTCTAATACTGAGTGGAGGGTTCGTGGTGACCTCAAAATCCAAGTCTATCAGATCGTCCTGATGTGACAGCAGCAGTTGCTCATGCTTTGCAGGTATTCGAGGAGACTCTGTCGAAGCGTAGTTCGTTGTTCTTTACGTGGATGAATACGAGCTACATTAAGGAACCACATGTTGTCTTAAGAAAACACGAAATGGATAAAGTGCGGACCGCTTTGACCTTTGGCTGGAAAGACGTTGCATCTCGGTGCCTAGGTGAACAGCCGCTTATCATCACAAGCTCAACTGAAGGTTTCCTTTTCTGGAGTTCCGGAATCTTTTTCTGCGATTCCGGAAAATATGCAACCGCACGAGAGCAACAATTTTCTCCATTCCGACGAACATCTGTCGCCACTTGCAACCTCGGAAAACGACTACTCTACAGGAAGCCAACACTTCTTGCCGCCAGGTATCTATCACACTTGCCGATAAGTTACTTTGGAAACGCGTGACGTGATGCATATTCTTCCTCCGATTATATGCTTCTGCATTTTCGTCTCTCTTTCAATCGAGACGCTAAATGTGACAGAGTCCACCTCAGCCGCTTTCGTCGTAAGGGTCTCTGCCGAAATGATTGCATAGCGCTGCCGGCTAATGGGTTTCTATGGCCCCGTCTATTCCACGATTCGTTTACTTTTTGCTTCTGCATGTCGAAGAGCTTATGACTCAGTAGCGACGATGACCGCCCTTCTGATTATCACCTCTGCGAGCATCTGTCTATTTTCCTTTCCACCAACTCAGCTGGCGTTATCTACTCTGGTAGAGAGTAGCGGGGGTTACAAGCACAAAGACAGCATCGTTTCTGTCCTACCCAAATGGCGATTCTTGTGTATCTGTCAGCCATATCTTTGCAATTGATCCCATAGATGTTATGCGGCATCAAGGCGCTAGGTTACTGAGTCATGTGTGATGTAGTTGTTCCGACATCTTCAGCTTCTCTGCAACAGCCAGAAATTGACGATTCGATGTCTTCCGGAAGTGCCCTATCCTCTGCCCTGACATCAGATGTGACCATTCCTCTTTTCTCATCGGACGCGACGGATACATCATGGAAGAATTTAAACATCATCTGGGATCGTTTTTGGATGCGTATTTGAGCTGAAAATACGAATCTCTCGCAGTCATGTTCTGCAGGTTAGAGCATCGTAGATCTTTCACTCCCTTAGCGTCTATGTCTGCCTGAATAGTGACTACAGATCTGATAAGGCATGCATAGTTTTGTCCGCTATCTCTCTAGCCTTACAGAATTATCCGTTCCACCAAAAATGGAATAGAGTTTACCAAATTCACACGGCGGTATTTGTCTTTCGTCCCTTTGGAACTCGGTTGAGGAGATGGACGACTCAGATGGTGTGAAGTTTGAGGTTCTTGAAGTTGCCTGTGCCTTCGTAGCGTGTAGCCATTTGAAGAAGTCGGTGTAGGTTGCAGTTTTGATCAGTCCCGTGGATAATTCTCAATGCTCATTGGGTCGATTCGTATAGATAGACACCACGCCTTACCAATGCATACGCTCTCCTCTCTCGTACGCAATCTCAAATCCCCTACTCGCTTGGGCACGAACTCTCGTTTTCGGTTTTTAATTCAGTAAGGTGTGGATCTCGATGCTATCAACTTGACGCATTTCGTGCATATACATGTACAAGCATCTACCCACTTCAACGCGGTCGTCTGGCTTGACTGTTGGGTTTTCGCGTACGAGGAGCCGTCTATTATAAGCGTTTATTTCTATATGAGATGGACGCTATTTCTGTACTCTTTCATGCGTCCGTTCGCGTGAAAAGACGCGAGAATCGTCTGCGAGGTGAACAAACGGCAAGCGTTCGGGGAATCGACGACAGAAGCTGGAGTACTTGAATAAATTCAGTGTAGATCGGACGAGACAGAAACCCACGCAGATTGACAGTAGACTGCGCGATAGACGAGATCCGTGCATATCGCTTCACAAATACGGAGTCTTGACAGCGCCCCTTTCGACGGGAGCAGTTGTTTCGAAGAGCAGTCTTGCATCATTCATCCATATCAGGTGCATGACTGTGAGAAACGTAAAGAGTCTCGACACATACGTCAATACAGAGTAAAATGCCTGCGACGCCTGAAACAACTCGGCCGACGAAAAGCATTCTTTGCCGTGGAGTAGAGCGAGATTTTCGCGTCGCGGACGGCCTGCATACGAAATCGAGGGATGCTGCCTGCACCGGGAAGCATTTGTGTACACGACACAGCTACGGTTACTCGAGTGCCGTCAAGCTGTATGAACCATTTCTTCGAGGCTATGGGTCAGTGCTTCACAAATCGATCGAGGAAACATCGAAGAGCTACGCAAAGAATCCATCCACATTTTGCACCAAGAGGGATAAAGAATCGTCAGGTCGCAAGATCCCACTTCAAAATCGCTTTATGAGCATCTTTTGCAAGAGCTCCTCGAATGGCCTCTTTGATTCCTGCCTGTTTTCTATCGATCCGTTCATTCTCAGAGATGTCTTTCTCGGCCGCCGCCCACGACTGCTGTAATACCTTCATCCGAGAAGCAGTGATCACTGAATGCGATCTCAAGTCTCTTACGTTTGTGGCCTTTAGGGTCATGGCTAAATCACCTTGGCACTCAAAACATCGTCTTGCACGGTCGAGTACTCCCCTGACTGGTCCTGCGATTCCCTCATCGAGTTGGATCTGACCGGACAGAAGACAGATGTGTCCAACGAGCTCAAGCGGCATATCTTCCTCTTCTGTTTTTTCTAAAGCTTTGCGTAGGTGATGTCTCGCTTCGAGCGAGTTGCCTTGGACCTCACTAATCAATCCTGTCCCCGCACCATTGGGTTGCGTACAGAGAGATCGGTGTGGTACCTGCCTGATACAAGGAAGAAGAGAGCATTTTCGCTGTGAGCGGTCGTGGTGTCGTTTTTGAAGCTGTCCATCAAACCCAAAGCGCGAGAGAGCCCATTCCTAGATCGACTGACAATCTCGGCAAATGCCGCCAGGAGTGAGCCACGTTTGAGCCATGAACCTTCCAGATGGCTCAGAGAACGGCGATAATGTGCCGCCGCCAGTTTGTGCAGACCCATGCACTGCAGATAACATCCAATCAAACAATGCATCGGCGCTCTGCAAACAGCAAGTTCCGGAACCCAGACAGCTGCTGCATCTCATGCACACTTGAGCTGAACGAAGAGCGTGGGATGGCGTTCAAAGCGTGCGAGGAGTTCCGACAATGTGTCTTGTGCCTGACTGAGCCTATTGGATAATAGATTCTGTCTCGTCTTGATCTCCAATGCCGCAAATTCGAAAACCGTTTCCCGTTCCGTCTCGCTTTCCAGTAGATCTGGAGCAAGGGGACTGTTGGATAACAGCTGTGACGTGTCCAGCAGTTGTGCAGATTGGTCCATCTGTCCTCTCTGCAAGAGAATCGTTGCGAAATTTGACAACAGAGCGCAGCGGATTTCTTTCAAGGATAGCCATCTGAACGGATCAAGCCAGTCGCCGCTGCTGAGAAGCTGCAGACAGTGATGCATCTCATCCGGCAACGATGCGTCCGTGTTCATCGAAACGACTATGGATTTCTGGACAAACGTCGAATGATCGCCCGTTTGCAAGACGAGAGTGGACGCAATGAGGGAACGGTACAGGTGTCCTGCTTTTCGGAGGTCCGGCGAAAGCGGATTTGCAGTTCTGCTCAGTCGAGATGTCAAATCACAGAGTGCGCTCTCCGTGGCCGATATGTCGCCATCGTGTAAACTCTGGAGAGAGCGCACAATCGGAATCCACACCTAGAAGTTGTTATTCCAGCTTCAGTACACCTTCCAGCTGTTAAGGCCTCACGCACTTCGTAGTCCTCTAGCCCACATTCGCCGGCAGCTTTCTCGGCCTGCTGCAGAGATTCCAACGCCACGGCACTATTCCCATCCGCGGCTGCTGCTCGAAAAAGACCCACAGCGAAGCAGCAGTGCCACTCATTTCTCTCGATTCTAGAGCAATATATCCCGTTCGTCTATCGTCCTGATAGATCTAACACCGGTTGACAGATGACAGGTCCGTATCCTGACAGATCTCCAATCCCTTCCGATAGCACTGTATCTGATGGCGTCGTTCCTTCGCTAAGTAGCAGCAGTGTCCAAGATGCAACAGCGTTCGGCATTTTATCACAAATCCATCTCGCAACGACATCACAGCCGCCCTCTGTCATTTACAGCATCAAAGATGGCCTCTTGGGTATCCAGCCTACGGCTTTTAATGCGTGATCCTTGGCGCGGTTGAGATTGTGGGTGTGCTCCAGAAGCGTCTGCGAGAGGCGCAAGTGCCGTTCGGCCATCTCGTGTGGTAACGTCTTCTCTTCGCAGAGCGCGTCGAGAAGTTGAATCCCGAGCCCCACGTTTCCTTCGTCGATCAGTCGTGCCGCAATGTCCATCGCACAGAGGATTGTCGTCACGCGCCGTTTGCACCGCCCGACCGTTCACGTCACTTCGCTCGAGGGTTGCCCTTTACATCACAAGTGGTCTGCTGGCTGAACGACGCCGTCCGCCAATCTTCTTTCCGTTTTTGGAGTGCGCGTCTCTTCCCTTTTCCGCCGTTCCTTTTTAGCTACATTTTACAAACCCGACGATGACAAGTCAGAATGCGGTGCGAGGATGTCTGTCGGAACTATTCAAAGGAGGCGCCGAACCACAGCCGGTCTATTGCGACTCACTGACCGCGAATCTCTGCGAGCAACCTCAGGAGAATGCACAAACATACAGTCCCGTTGCGCGGAACAGGTGCATGTCCGTTTGGGCGAGATGGGCACGTTGTCAAGAGTGTTTACTGTTGTCTCAGGAGCGCTCCGTTTGATATCTGTTCGGAGCTTAATCAGATTTTTGCTGGTGCTAACCCTGGGACGGAACGGTCGTCTGTGTTTGGGCTTTCTCCACCGGTCCGTGCTTCGAACCCCCTTTGTCGAGACGCACATTTTCGACGTTTTACCAAAACACACACAACGAGCAGCAACGCCCAAAAGATCCCTGTTCAGGATAGGGCATTTACCCTGGAGCTTCACACAAAATGTGTAAACTAATTGACAGGGACATTCATCATGCATCATCGCCGCATCCCTGTCTATTTTCTTGGCCGGTAGAATCGCGGTCATGTGCAGAACACCAATCATTTTTCCCTTTTCCTTTTGAAGAAAGGAGTCGTCTAGAAAAAGAAAGCATTAGAAAAAAATCACTGAAAACCGCACTTCTGTCGTTGTCGTTGTTGTTATGGTTGTTGTTGTTATTGTCGTTCTCCAAGTCGTTGTCGGTATTCATGAAACTGTCTGAATCTTTGATAGGCGTCTCCGACAAACATCCGGATGCGCCCTTTGCACAACCGTGCTTTATTGAATACGTCATAATTCCTGTTCCAACCTGATGATCGATTGATCGAGCGAGCGAGTAACTGAATGCACAGAAACTATAGCATCAACAGTTAAGGGATCAATAGATGGGATGAGCGGATGATTGGACGATGACGAATTTGTGTCTCTTACGGGCTGTATAGGGTAGACAGGTTTGCGGGTGGTCGCTGCCGGTGTGAGCGCATTGTCCGTGTGTGTAAGCAGCTGGACTGTGTGACTGGGCATTGGATTAAGAGGGACTGCCAGTAACATGTCTCTGAAACTCTTTGTAAAAAGATGTATAATAGACGGTATCAACCGCAGAGGAATCTGTGCTTATGAAACGAAATACATCAATGTTAGGCAGCTCAACGCATGTGTCAGCATCCGGGACAGGGAGACACATTCCTAAAACCATGCTTTGTCCAAAAAAACCATTAAAGGCATTCGCTACGGACGTCACACAAAACACCAGCGAGACTGGAATCTAGCAATTCAAGTACAAGGGATTAAACCGAGAGATGTTGAATGGAGTAGAATAGAGAATGGTTCACATGTGTCGTCGGGTCAAGGCGAGACAGACTTTATCAACCGTCCCAGCAAACTTGAAGATGTCACAACATGGAACAGAAAACGAAATGCTAGGCACTAAATAATTCAGGCGGCCCATAACCGGGAATCTTTCTTTTAAGCCGAATGCACGGAGAAGAAGTCTTTATTGGTTTCTTCGAAAAAAGTTGTTCGAATGGAAGGGAGGGAGGAAGGAAAAAGAGTTCCCGTTATGCAATTGCAGGATGCATTAGGTATACAGACTACGGAACATCAGCTGATGACACAACATCCTCCTCTCTTCTTCGGTTCGCTTTCCTTCGTTTCCAGCTTTTCGTGTAAATTTTCAATTTCTATCTCCAACACCTAAAGGCGACAGACAGGCATCGTTCGAGAACTGGCCATTTGGATTCGGTCCGGACTTTGATTTTCGACTCAAGCCTCGCACGCTCTTCGGCTTCGCTTCTGGTTTGTGCGATCGCATCGTCAATCTGATCGAGTGCGAAGACGATCAGGGAGAAAAGACAGTAGGTATGATGTTGCGTACCTTTGCTCCAAAGGTTACCATCTGGTCACGCTGTTCTTCTTGTGCTCGCGAGAAATCGCGCCTCTGATTCTCTTCTTCCAATGCGATGCGTCTGAACACACGTGTTGGCGCCACGACGCATTCGACATGTATGCCATCTTACCGCAGCTCCAAGATCTTGGATTCCCGATGAGACAGCTCCATATCTTGCTCCGTTCTCCGTTCTTGCTCGAACTTCATTTGATCACGATACATCTCCTCGATGCGATCAGACTGAGCGGTGGCACGCGACACGATTGTCTAAAGAGACGGCGCCGCCGGCTTCGCTGATGCGTCAAGGACACGGCATATACTTTTAGATTTTCGTAGTTTTCCATGAGATCATGGATCTGACGCCTGGTCTGCGATTCCTCTTCCTGCTTTGTGCTATTCTCAGTCGCCGCCGCCGTTTCTTTAACAAAATCTTCGACTGTCATCATTCTATCTTGCAGATCCTGGAACCTGTTCTCCATCGTGTGGCCCAATTGAGCAGCTTTTTCTGCCGTTGCCTTCGCCTCTTGAACAGATCGTTGTGTATCCACAATCTGACGCCGCTCGCGCGATCATGTTTCTATACAATCGTTCAGGGGCATACCTGTTGCTCGAGGCTGTTTATCTGAAACTGTTGACCTTCTTCTGTTCGAGACTGCTTCCGCGTCTCTTCTTTCAAATTGACGGTTGCATCCTCCCATTCTTTCACCCGTGCCAAAACTGAGCCAAGCGAAGAACGCGCCGTTTCCTTGAGGGATTCCACCATTTCACGCAGGTCTTCGCTTTGCTCTTTATTGTGGCGGGTTTCGTCGCTGATGCTATTGATGCGGGGACGCAGTTCGCGCAGGTGGGCCTCTTGAAATTTCAATCTTTGGTCCAACTCTGCGAGCTGCCTACACAACATCACCATCTGCACTCCATCCTCTCCCCAAACGGTGATGGAAACGTGCCTGTCCTGGCTCTCAATGCAACCTGTTAGACTCTCAACCTTGTCAAAGTTTTCTTGGCTTTCGTTCAAAAAGTGCTCTATGTTATCAGCGCGGAATCCCAAATCTTGCAGCTCGCTCTGAAGGCCCTGCAGTCATCCCATATCAGCACCGTTGAGCACCCCAACCGTCCGTGCCACACTTGTATCGCCATTTCGTGGAGCTGCAACTGTTTTCGCGGAAGAGATCTCTGCGTCACGTCATTGTATTTTGCATAGCCCTTTTCTGGAGAACTGCTCAAGTGTTTCATCCTTCTTGTCTTGGCCGAAGGAATTTGGTGTTGGTTATCATAAGTCATCTGTGCTTTGGGACGTCCTCTGGGCGTCATCGGAGAAGGATTTCGAGAAAAGGAAGTGCGTTTTTGTTCTGTTGAAGAATCACTGTTGGCATCGACGGACAATGCCTGAATCAAGTCACTCTGTTCGGCACTAATCAAATCCAGTGGAGTATGACCATCCTGCACAAGCCTCTCCTCTCTCCTCCTTTCCACCCAGGCATTTACTTTATCTTTGGTATCGATGCGTGCGCCTGCTGAAATCAGCTCATGTACGGTTTCTTTTGTCCCTACCAGCACGGCGACGTGCAATGGAGTCTGGCCATCTCGATTCTTGAACCGCAGAGTGTGGCGCATGCCAGGCCCGAGAAGAGCCAATACGGCACCGACGCAGCCACTCTGGCAAGCAAGGTGCAGTGGCGTATTTCCATACTTGTCCGCCACATCGAATTTTGCCTCGTGTGCGAGAAGCTCGCGAATCATATCTTCATTACCCATCGCAGCAGAACGATGCAGAGGCGTCTGACCGTCCTAATGCACAGCGATATAGGGAGACGACACGCACGGCCACCTCACAGTAGGTGTCGTCGCATGCAGAGCTCCGGGGTTGATGGAAAGCTGCTTTCGCACGTTGCCTATATGACCGCGGTCGATATCGCGAAAAATCTGCGGCGTCATGACCCTCGAAACTCACAAACGGAAGTGACTACAAAGACAGTTCGACGCCAAGGCTGAACTTTAAATGCGGTGATGGTTACTAGGAAGCGACTGCTTTTCGTACACCACCCTATCTGACCCGTAAGACAGCCAGCTTCTCGTCGACATCCGTCCAAGACAATCGCACCTATGGCATCCTTTGCCGCTCATATCATGGCGACGCTCCAAACGCGTCTCCTGCACCACGGGAGCGAAGAGGCGACGCAGATGGAGATGCGATCAGAGCTGCAGACGATCGAGGCGAAACTGAAGGATCTCCTGTGGAAAACAGTCCTGGACGATGAAAACGCATCCGTGCTGCTCTATGGCTACCCAGGAGTGGGCAAAACGCTGGTCCGATGCTCGTCGGTGCTCGGATCGAGTGACGTCTCTCGAGACAGGTCGTTGAAAGAGCGCTGCGCGCGTTGAGTGAGGAAGTGAACGGGGAGATCCCTGTTCTGTGCGTTGTTCGATTAAGTGGTGCTCTGGAGGGAGATAAGATGGATGGATTCAAGTCGATTGCCCGCCAGCTGTGTGCGTTTATGGATATCAAATTTGTTTCCCATATCTCAGCCGATCGAAACATCAAGTTTCTCCAGGCGGCACTGAAGAAGCTGCACCAGTGCGTCCCATCACAGGATGTCGAGATCGACCCGCGGTGCTCTCTAGGGCGCATCGGTGCTGCGTTTTCGTTCTGGACGTCTTCGAGCGATTCGTGCGAGATTCCGAGAAGCAGGAGATTGTCTACACGCTTCTGGATGCGCTGCAGTTGCGAGATGTCCGTGCAACGGTGATCGGCATGACAACCGATTTCCAAGTCAAAACGGACTTTGACAAAAGAGTCCATTCGCGATTCTCACACAAATCGTGGATGGTGCCCAAAGTCTGCGCGCGTTTTGATCTCCCTCCTTCAAAAATGGG
Source organism: Putridiphycobacter sp. (assembly GCA_965230195.1). Taxonomy (GTDB): domain Bacteria; phylum Bacteroidota; class Bacteroidia; order Flavobacteriales_D; family Crocinitomicaceae; genus Putridiphycobacter. The sequence goes on along the minus strand of OZ245997.1, from coordinate 636,154 downwards.
TTCTGCAGTGCAGTGATCTTCTTCCGCTGTTGCAATCCATGTT